>JBEKUD010000009.1:0-133998 GCA_049515395.1 Candidatus Sulfotelmatobacter sp.
CGTCCTCCGGCTCGCGCATGATTCAGGCGTTAAAAAGCGGCATCCTCGTCCTGATTGCTCCTCCCACGCTGATGTCGGTCGGGCTAATCTTCGTCTGCTATCGCAAGCGCAATCAAACGCGAGAAGCCGACCGAGACGAATCAGACCGCGACTGGAAGAATGACCCGAACGAAGACCAAGTCTGGTAAGACCAAGATACCCCTGTCATCCTGAGCGGAGCGAAAGCCCGCCCTGAGCAAAGCCGAAGGGACCCCATACCACTCTGCGCCACCATCAACTCCGCGAGAGACTCCTACCACTATCCGCCTTGGATTTTTCCTTTTTCACATTACTTCTTGTAAACCAACCCACCCTTCATCACGAACGAAACATTCCCGAGCACACCGATATCCTTCAGCGGATCACCCGAAACCGCGATCACGTCCGCAAGATAGCCCGGCTCCAGTGCCCCAATCCGCCCATCCCAGCCCAGCAACTTCGCTCCATTCAGCCAATCCGCCTGCATGACCGCCAGCGGCGACATGCCGTAGTTCACCATCAGCACTAACTCCCGCGCCTGTGTTCCGTGAGGGAACGGTCCCACATCGGAGCCGACCGCCATCGGAACTCCTGCCGCAATTTGTTTTCGGAAGTCCTGGGTTTTGAAATCCAGCATCTCGCGCTCGTGTGCCGCATGTGCAGGGGTGTCGGCATGAGCCGCGAAATATTCGAAGATGGTAAATGTAGGAACCGCAAAGATCTGCCTCTCGCGCATGAGCCGCATGGTTTCATCGCTCAGTTGATTGGCGTGGTCAATCGATGCGACGCCCGCCTGCGCCGCAAACAGTGCTCCCGGTTCGCCAGTGGCATGCACTGCCACGCGCTTCCCAACCCTTGCCGCTTCCTGCACCCCCGCACTCAGTTCCGCCTCCGTGTATTGATAAACCGTGGAGAACTTACCGTCCTTCACGGTGTCCGGCCCAGTCTCATAAATTTTGATGAAATCCGCGCCTTCCTTAAACTGCTGGCGCATCGCCGTCACTAATTCATCTTTATTATTCGCGTAAGTGGCGTTCGGCAGAACGTGCTGCTCGGGGTTGTAGCCGATGGCGTCTTCATGTCCGCCGAGGATGTTGATCGCGTTCCCGCTGATCCGCAAGCGCGGTCCCGGCGCCAACCCAGCATCAATCGCGTTGCGGACCGCAGTATCGGCCGAGCCGGCGCCCTCGGTCCCCATATCGCGTTCCGCAGTGAAGCCAGCCATCAAATCGTCCCGCGCAGCCAAAAGGGCCGTGATCGTGCGCTGCGGCACGGACTCCTGCACGGTCTGCAGGTCTTCCGCGCCCGGATGCAAGAACAGGTGCACGTGCGCGTCGATCAGCCCCGGCAACAACGTACGGTTTCCCAGGTCGATGACCTCGGCGTCCGCGGGATGCTTTACCGCCGAGCCAACTTCCACGATTTTGTCGCCCTGAACCAGTAGTTCGCCAGGCTGCAGCATCCGTCCGTTCCTCACGTCGAACAGACGGGCCGCGTGCAGAACAATTGCAGGCGGCGCAGGTTGGGATTGCGTTTGCGCGGCGCAGAACAGCCCGAAGCATGCTAACGGTAATAGTAGGGATGACCGCAGGAGTCGGGACTTAGTCATAATGTGTAGGGGATATTAACACTGCGATTCGACAGAGACTACAGAGGTGCGCTCGGCGTTTCGTAGCGCCAGCATCTGGGCCCCATCGCCGCCGGCACGCCATGCCATGATCGGTTCTCGGTATCCTGACGAGCCGCACTCACTTCACCTTCGAAAAGTCCTCCACGGCAAAGAGTTGCCCGCGGCGCTCGACAACGCCGATTCCGACCGAATCCATCTCTGCATCCAGGATGTTGGCGCGGTGATTGGAAGAGTTTAAGAATTCTGTCTGAATCGCCTCCGGTCCTGGGCCCTGTGCCACGTTTTCCGACAGCGAGACAAAACGCACTCCCGCCTGGGTAACTCGCGATGCCAGGCCCGGCTCACCGGCAAAGCCATGCTCCGCCGAGCCTCGCTGTGCCATCACGCCGGCATGCCGCCGCGCCGCTGCCGCGAGTGCGTCATTCCACCTTAACGGCGGTAATCCTTGAGCTCGGCGCGTCCGGTTCACCGAGACAAATAACTCCTGTTCAGCTGCGCCGGAGCTTGTCTGTGCGGGCGCGGTCACAAGCAACGTACATCCGAGGATCAGAAAAGCTGCCGACCGGGTCATGATTCGCATGTCGATCTCCTGCTGAATCTTAACCCGTATTTTTTCTCTTTCTCTCGCGCCAGGAGTATCGAAAGGCTGGTTGCAACCGGTCCTATGGTAACGACGACCCGTCCGCCCTGGGTTCACTTCGTTTTTGTTGGCTCTTCGGGAGGCGAAAATGGCTTGGTGAATTTCGCGTCGTCCACCGGAACATTCTGCTTCAAATCGCTCACCTGAATGGTGAATCGGCCGCCCGGCCGCGCCAGTGTCCAGCGATACGGAATTTTCACTCCGCCGGTTTCGCGGTAGTCGGCGTAATCGATTTGGGTTGGCAACCGCCCGAGCGGCGTCTCTCCGAAGCGAACCAGACGCACCAGCAAGCCCGATTGCTCATCAAAATAAAGTCTCAGAGGTGTCTTTCCCTCGCGCTGCCCAACCACCAGATAGGCATTGTGCCCATCGACCTTCTCCGTGCCTTGCACCTTGGCTTCGCTGAACATCGTTTTCAGGTGCGCTGGAAAGTGAAGGTCGGCGTCCATCGACGCTGCATCCACATCGGGCCCGTGCATCTCCCGCACTGGACGTTTCGGAACGCCCAGCCATCCTTCATGTCCATCGAAAGCTGTAATGCTGTCGCCATCGGGCGTGTGCGTCAACGATACCCGCATGTCCGGATCTTTCGAATAAATATCGATCGGCATATTTTTGTCGCCGAAGGTGATCGTGCCTTGCATCACCCGGCTTGAAATCCTTTCAATGGCGGTCGTTCCGCCGACGGCGCTCACATACTGATCGAATAACTGATCCGCCGCCGGTCCGCTTGGCTCTTTCGCCCCGGCACCTTCTGGTTTCTTCGCCTCTTCCATGGCCGGCTTCGACTCTTCCGTCATTACCAATGGAATCGCAACCGGATCCGTGTTGCCGCGGTGACATGCGTAGCAAGTTACTTCCCGATGCCCTTCAAAATTATCCTTGTTGATGGTGAACATCATCTCCATCATCTTCCGAGCAGTTTGCTTCGGCTTCTTGTCGTCTTTTTCAAATGCGCCCTGCACGTGACAGAACTCGCACTCCACGCCAAGTGATGCAGTGATGAACTGCATTGCCGGAATCAACTGATCCGCCGGGATGTCTTTGAGAACCTGGATATTCTTGAATTGCTCGACCGCCGTCTTCGGCCCGTGATCATCCGCGGTCTGCGAAGGTGCGCCCGATTGCGCCTTCGCTAGGCCTGCCACGGCGCAAACTGCGGAGATCATCGCGATCCCCAGAAAAAATGCGGAGACCGACTCCCTAGCCTGCCCTGAGCGAAGCCGAAGGGGCCGTCCATCCGAGCGAAACCCGACGCCTTCCTTTCCGTTCATCTTTCTGGCCTCAGTTTAGAGTCTCGGAAGTCTATCAAATGTCGGCCCCAGCTTCAGGGCTGGCCCACGCCATGCCGGATAAAAAACTGCCACTTGTCCATCCCCGCAGGAATCGCCACATCAAAGAATCCCACCATCATCTCCTGCGACGTCTGGTCACCCCAGGTCACCAGCTTATCCGGATCAGGATTGTGGGGGTTGTTCTTCGAATTGTCGTACCACGCCACCGCCCGAAGCTTTGTCCCTGCCCCCAATTCCCGCGGCACAGCCAGCTTGTAACTCAACTGCCAGTGAAAGTGATAGTTCACTCGCAGCAAGGGTTCCACGCTGCCGTCGTCGTCGACAATGTCATATTCGAAGCGCTTGCCGCGCAGATGCATATGGGGAAATAAACTGAGCAAGGTTGCGTCATGGGGCAGGGTTCCCTGCACCTCCACGCGAAAATCTTCCGCCCCCGGAGGAATCAGCAGCGCGTGATTGTTCAACTGCAGCGTGACCACCCGTTGTTTCGGTGGACTCTTCGCGAATACCAAGCCGACGCTCGTTTCATCGCTCGCGGCCTCACCATTCGTGGTGTAGTGCATCTGAAAGACCAGATCCGACCCCGCCGGAACGAACTTTGCCATCCCGTCGGACCACCGGTCCGGCGCGCTTCCCGGAGCATAGACCAACAGCAGATCGCTGGTGGTCTCGTGCGCCTGCCTTCGTTCCTCCGGATCACTGAGCCTTGATGCGGTGAACGGCTCGCCAACTGGCGCATGCCGCAGCCACGGCGAATCCGGAGGCCGGATATAAACCACCGCATGGTGCACATGGGCCGCGCTTGAGGGCCGCACTTCCACCATCTGCACCCACTTGTCCTCGGTGAAATGCGTGGGCACGATTTCGTATGTATATTCCACTTCGCCTCGAGCCGAAATCGGCACGGGCTTGGGCATCCTCACCACGAAATCGGGCTGAGGAATATTCCAGCCTTCATTCCACTTCGGGGTCGTAGGTGCATCTCGCCTACTCCCGGGGGGCGCGCCGGCGTCTGCCCAGGCTCCAATTGTCGCCAGCTGTTGCGCGTTCAACGAGGGATCGTTGGAAAACTTTCCGTACCGCGGATCGGCAAACCACGGCGGCATCATTTTCATTTCGACAGCGGCCGCAATCTTCCCGGCCCACGGCCGTGTCTGCTCGTAGGTCACGAGCGGCATCGGCGCGGGTTCTCCGGCGCGGTGGCAACTCTGGCACTTATTCTGGAGTATCGGAAGAACATCCTTATAAAAGGTGGGCGGCGAAAGCGATCGAGATTCTTTCCCCCCCTGCCCAGCAGAAGGTTCCCGCGTTTGCCACGCCGCTCCCATCACGAATAAAGAAAGCGCGGCGGCAAGAGACACCGCGAGGATCTTCACGAGCGCAGAAACTCCAAGGTCAATGCCCATGCCTGCCTCGCCGAGTGCAGCTCATAGGCTGACCGCTCGTCACAGAAAAATCCATGGTCGGCGCGGGAGAACTCGGCATTCACGTAGATTTTCTTTTCTGCGCTTAATGCTTCGGCAACCGCCCGCCGGTGCTCCGGAGTAATGTGTTTATCCAATCCACCCCATATCAGTAATGACGGAGCCTGCAGCTTGGCAGCCCGATCCAGCAATCCGGGAGCGATTCCCCCGCCGTAGAAAGAAACTGCCGCGCGCAACCGAACCGAGCTGTTGGCGATGAACGAAACGCGGCCCCCCATGCAGAATCCCACGCTTGAAATTTCACTCGCCTTTACTTTGTCGTTCGCACGCAACCCATCGTATGCCGACTGGATATCCGCCTCGGCCGTCTCCGTTGTTACCGCCCTCGCGTGCGGCATCACGGCCGGAAAATCCGAATAGCTACCCTCAAAACCTGGAGGCGCCGTACGATGATATAGCTCGGGCGCAATCACGACATATCCTTCTGCGGCAAAGCGGTCGCTCACGCTTCGGATGTGGTGGTTCACACCAAAAGCTTCCTGGAACAAGAGCAGTCCCGGGTGCGGCCCCCCCTTCTGCGGACGTGCCACATACGCCGCCATCCGAGTACCGTCCGCAACCGCCACTTCCACCTTCTCTTGTACGATTGCTGATTGGTTCATACCGATTCTCTCCATCATTCAGATCCTCCGCTGCTCGGCGAACGCTGCCGGATCTGATTCGAATCTTTATTCTCAGTCTCGCACAAACGCGGTTTTAGAGCGCGGCCGGGAGCAAAAATGCTAAAGTTATCGGTCGATCCTGTCGACTCATGTCTGCCCCCAATTCCAACTTTGTTCGCGCCTGTCAATCTCAACCGGTCGGCCGCACTCCCGTCTGGTTCATGCGTCAGGCAGGACGCTACATGCCCGAGTATCGGGCCGTTCGCAAGCGGCATTCCCTGCTTGAAATCTGCAAGAATCCAGAGCTTGCCGCCGAAGTCACGATTACTGCCGCGGAGTTTCTCGGAGTCGATGCTGCCATCATCTTCGCCGATCTTTTGCTTCCTCTGGAGGTCATGGGTCTGCCCTTTCACTTTTCCGCCGGAGAAGGCCCGGTGATCGAGAAGCCGGTTCGTACAACTGCAGATGTGGCCCAACTCCGCACCGACCGCGCTTCCCAACTCGGCTATGTCTCCGAGGCCGTGAGTTTGGTGGCGAAATATTTCGCCGCAAAGCTTCCTGTGATCGGTTTTTGCGGAGCGCCCTTCACGCTCGCCAGCTACATGATCGAAGGCGGAGGATCGCGGCACTACCTCCACGCCAAGAAGATGATGTACAACTCCCCAGTCAACTGGGATGCCTTGATGTGCAAACTGGTTGACGTTACGGCCGAGTACTCCACCGCCCAGGTTCGCGCCGGTGCCGATGTCATACAGATTTTCGATAGCTGGGTCGGCTGCCTCAGCGTGGAAGATTATCGCCGCTACGTTTTGCCGCATGTCACCAGCCTCGTCAAGCGCCTGCAGAAAACTGGTGCCCCGATTATTTATTTCGGCACCGATAGCGCTACGCTGCTGCCGGCGATGAACGAAATCGGAGCCGACGTCATCGGCCTCGATTGGCGCATACCGCTCGACCAAGGCTGGAGCGACCTCGAATATCGCTGCGCCGTGCAGGGCAATCTCGACCCCGCGTTGCTCTTCGCGGATTGGAAGGAATTGAAATCTCGAGCCGAACACATTCTTCAACTCGCCGCCGGACGGCCGGGGCACATCTTCAATCTCGGCCACGGCATCCTTCCCGAGACACCGGTCGAGAACGTGAAGAACCTCGCGCGCCTGGTGCAGGAGTATTCGGGCACGTGAGAGCAGGTCAAGCGGTACCCGACTTGGCCCAGGAGACATTGGTTACGCGTGATCTTGGTAGCACGAGCTTTTGGGTGGGGCAGTGCTTCCGCGCTGCGATAAGCCAGCTCTTTGGGAAGGCGGCTTTAGCCGCTGAGGTGAGCAGCCCGCATTCATGACCCGCATCGCGATCATCGGCGGCGGCATCTCCGGACTTACCGCGGCTTTTACCCTCGAAGAGCAGCGCCGCGCCGGCGAAATCGAATACTCACTCTACGAATCCTCGCCGCGTCTCGGGGGCGTCCTCCGCACCGAGAACGTCGATGGTTGCCTTGTCGAAGCCGGACCCGATTCCTTCATCACCGAAAAGCCCTGGGCCGCCGATCTCTGCCGCAGGCTCGGCCTCGGCGACCAGCTCATCGGCTCGATCGATGCCGACCGGAAGACCTACATCTTCGTCCGGGGCCGCCTGATCCCCATGCCCGACGGCCTGATGTTCATGGTCCCAACCAAAATCCTGCCTACCGGGTTCTCGCCGCTTTTTTCCTGGACCACGAAGCTTCGCATGGCGAAGGAATTATTGCATCCACCACGGGCGGGCGAAGGCGACGAAAGCGTCGCGTCCCTGGTGGAGCGCCACTACGGTGCCGAGATGGTAGATCGCCTGGCCGACCCACTGCTCTCCGGCGTCTACGGCGGAGAAGCTGCCAGCCTCAGTGTGCGCGCCGTGCTTCCCCGATTCGCGGAGATGGAGCGCACTTACGGCAGTCTGGGCCGTGCCATGCTCGCCGCTCGGGAAAAAAATCCGCGACCCGCGAACAAACCTGCCGCGCCGCTTTTCACATCCCTGAAGAACGGTATGCAGCAGCTCGTTGAGACCCTCGTCCCGCGGCTGAACCAAGCTTCACTTATCACCAACTCTCCCGTGCAATCCATTCAACCAAGAACGGGAGGCTGGAGCGTCTCGGCAGGCTTGAGGTCGGATCACTTCAATGCCGTAATTGTTGCGCTGCCCGCGCTCGCCGCCGCGAAATTGCTTTCCACCTGCAGCCCCGAGCTTTCCGCGGAACTCGCCGCCATCGGTTACAGCTCCTCGATCACCGTGGGCCTCGGCTACGACCGCAGCGTCCGCGAGGCGCTTCCTCCCGGCTTCGGATTTCTCGTTCCGCGCAGCGAAGGCAAACGCCTGCTGGCCGCAACCTTCGTCCATAACAAATTTCCCCACCGCGCACCCGACGATCGTGCTCTCTTGCGTTGTTTCTTTGCCGGATCGAACGCGGAAAACATCTGGCAGCTGTCCGACGACGCCATGGTTGC
The DNA here is from genome assembly GCA_049515395.1 of Candidatus Sulfotelmatobacter sp. Classification (GTDB taxonomy): domain Bacteria; phylum Acidobacteriota; class Terriglobia; order Terriglobales; family Acidobacteriaceae; genus Sulfotelmatobacter. The sequence goes on from JBEKUD010000009.1 coordinate 8,150, forward strand.
CATCGTCCGCAACGAACTGCAAGAAATTCTCGGGGTTCGCGCCGCCCCGCTGTTTGCCCGCGTCTACAAATGGAAATTTGCCATGGCGCAGTATGGCGTGGGACACCTGGAACGCCTCGCCCGCATCGAGCTCCTGCGCCAGCAATTGCCCGCGCTCACACTGGCAGGCAACGGCTACCGCGGCATCGGTGTGCCCGATTGCATCCGCTCCGGCGCCGACGCAGCGAAGCAAGTTCTCACTCGCTAGCTCTGGATTCTGCAAACGAGAACGCGAGGGGAACGCGACCGGCGAACCCCTTCCTCGTTCATTAAACCCGCTTGAGGGAAAGCCTAAAGCGCTCTGTTTTGGGATTGGTCGCTGCCACGCTATGGTCCGCAAGCGAAAAATCATGGTCTACATCGCCGCCAGTGCCGACCGCTTTATTGCCCGGCCCGACGACTCCGTCGACTGGCTCGACCGTCCGCAGGGTAACTACGGCAGGGGTGCGTTCTATCGATCGATTCGACGCAATCCTGTGGGGCAGGAAGACGGGCGACATGGTGCTCGACTTTCAAAAGAAAGGCGTACCCGGGTCGGCCTTCGATGCAGGAGTTAAAAACTATGTCTGCACACGCCGTCCGCCGCAATCGGCAGCGCCCGCGCGGGCGTGGAATTCGTCAATGAACCAATCAAAGCGTTCCCAACCTGCCTGAAAGGGGAAAGACATCGGGATCGATGGGTGGCGCTGGCATCATGGCGTCGTTTCTCGACGAAGGAGAGATCGACGAGTTCATGATTCACGTGATTCCGAGGTTTATCGGCGAAGGCATTCCATTGATCGCGCCCGGCCGTAGTACCGTGCCACTAAAACTGATCTGCTGCACGAAGTTCCCCGATGGCGTGGTCCAGCTGCACTATACCGCCAGTAAGTAATCTGCACACCGGGTTCGCCGCTGGGGGAACACTGTCCGAGACCTACGCCGGAACATCCACCTTACGCACCCTCTGCTCCCGCCGCAGACGCGCCACCATCAGCCGAATCTCGTCATAAGTAATCTCTGGCGGCAGCATGTCTTTTAAGGCCTTGAGTCGATCCATCCCTACCTTCACGCATGCAGCGGCAATAATCGACTGCTTCTCCGTGCTCACCCAGCCAGTCTGAAACTCCACCTGCCCCGTTTCCAGCAGATTCGCAACCGCGCTCACGATCGTTGATACTTGCCGTCCTCGAGTCTGCGCAATCTCCTCCAGAGTCCGGCCCTCCCCTAACCAGCGTAAAGTCTCATCCGCAGGCTTGGCCTGGCTTTCGGTGGCGGACGCTCTCCCTCCGTGCCGGAATTTTTCCAGCGCATTCAGAATTTCCTGTCCATGCAATTCCGCCTTGCGCTCGCCGATCCCCGGAATTTCCAGAAGTTCCGCAAAAAACTTCGGCTGCCGCCGGCAAATTTCTTCCAGAGAAGAATCGTGCAGAACAATGTAAGCGGGGACGCCCTTCTCCTTCGCCATCCTGCGTCGCCACTCCCGCAGGTATTCGCGCAACTCCTCGGCCTCCGGGCCCGCGGCCGGAGCCACGGCGGGCAGCAGCGTCCGCTTTTTGCCCGATGCCACACTCTTGCCCGAAGGCGCGGACTTCACCAGCCACTCGGCCACGCTGCCGCACACGTCACAGGCGTCACAACCCTCCCACTTTGGAGTCTCCCCAAAATGCGTACAAATCTGCCAATGACGGCAGCGCTTCGACTCGACAAACTCCCGTATGATCCGGTACCGCTCCCAGGCCCGACTCCGCTCCTCCGCATCGGTAATCTGATTCGCAAAAAATCCCAGCAGCCCCGCATCTTTTTTCTGCCACAGCAAAACGCAATCCGCGCTCGCGCCATCGCGACCCGCTCGTCCAGCTTCCTGGTAGTATTGTTCGATCGATTTCGGCAAAGACAAGTGAATCACCGCCCGCACCGCAGCCTTGTTGATGCCCAATCCAAAAGCGATCGTTCCCACCAGCACGCGCACTTCATCGGACATCCAGCGCTCCTGATTGCGCCTCCGATCCTCGGTTCCCATCTTTCCGTGATAACCGACTGCGGCAATGTCGCGATCTCCGAGGAAGTCCACCGTCTCCTCGACCCGGTTGATGGTCGGAGAATAAACAATTACATTGCTGCCCGCATAGTTCTGCAATGCCTTAACCAGCATCTCCATCTGCTCCAGCCCTTCACACTCGCGCACCAGATACCGCAGGTTTGGCCGGTAAAAACTGGCAATGTATTTGTCGGGATTGCGCAATTGCAGTTGCGCGAGGATGTCATGGCGTACGTGCCGCGTCGCACTCGCCGTAAATGCCGCGATCGGACGATCGGGAAACTTCGTGCGCAGCCGGTTCAACTGCCGGTACTCCGGACGGAATTCATGCCCCCACTCCGAGATGCAATGCGCCTCATCAATCGCGAAAAAAGTTACCGGCACCTGCTGCATCCAGCCGATGGTGTCGCCCCGCGCCACTCGCTCCGGAGACACATACAAAAGCCGGTAAGCCCCTTCCCGTGCCTTCGCCATCACTTTATTCTGCTCGGTTTCATTCATGGTGCTGTTGAGCACCGCCGCCGGAATGCCCATCTGAGCCAGTTGGGTCGCCTGGTCCTGCATCAGCGCGATCAGTGGGGAGATCACGACTGCGGTCCCTTCTGAAACCACCGCCGGCAATTGATAGCACAGCGACTTGCCGCCGCCCGTCGGCATGACCACGCACGTGTCGCGGCCCGCCAGCAGGCTGCGCACAATTCGCTCCTGCAGCGGACGAAACGCGCTGTAGCCCCAGTACCGCCGCAGCGGCGTCAGCAGGTCAGTTTCCGCGCTCATCCAGAAGAGTATAGGCCGAGGCGAACATTAGGAGAAAAGGAATGCAGATCGTTCGTGCCCTTTTTGGGCAGGTGGGGACACGCGTGATCATGGTGTTCCGCCACAACCCGGCGCATTCCGTCTTTCGGGGTGGCGAAAATCAATCGTCGAATACTGGATGCCCCGCAATCGGGACGAAGGAGCCGCCGTCTACAGCAATCACTGTAATTCCACCGGGTAACTACCTTAGCCTGCAAGATTTGCGCCGCTCGTGCAAACTGTGGAAAAGCTTGTGGAATTGCGGGAACCATCACGAAATCCCCATCCGTAAACTGAAATTCCTTGGGCTGCCGTTTACAATTCGCTGCCTTTAAAGTCCTGAGTAGTAACCAGTTATACAATTAACCCAGCATTAACATCGGGAGCCGATAGAACGGGGAGGAACATTCCCGTTTCGGAGATTTGCACATTTGGCGGTTTCGCCACCTCGGTTTTTGCCGAACGCGGCAGACATTTCCTAGGGCCCGGTTCACTGAGCCTCGGGCGAGGAAAAAGTTCGGCGGCATGCCTCAGTTGCTGTCTTCGCCTACCTTCAGGACGGCCAGAAAAGCTTCCTGGGGTATATCGACGCGACCGATGCGTTTCATTCGTTTTTTGCCTTCCTTCTGTTTTTCGAGGAGCTTACGTTTACGCGAAATATCGCCGCCATAGCACTTGGCGATGACGTTTTTTCGAATGGCCGACACGCTTTCGCGAGCGATGATTTTCGCCCCGATGGAAGCCTGAATCGCAACCTCAAACATCTGGCGTGGAATCAACTGCCTCATTTTCGAAACCAGTGCCTTGCCCCGTTCGTAGGCGAAATCGCGATGCACAATGATGGAGAGAGCATCCACAGGTTCGCCAGCCACCAGGATGTCGAGCTTTACCATCGGCGACTCCCAATAATCGGCGAGGTGGTAGTCGAGCGAAGCGTAGCCGCGCGAGACTGACTTCAAGCGATCATAAAAATCCAACACGATTTCGTTTAGCGGTAACTCATAGTGCAACATCACGCGCGATGAGCTGACATATTCGAAGGTCTTCTGTTTGCCGCGCTTGTCTTCAACCAGCTTCAAGATCCCACCCACATATTCTTCATTGGTCAGGATCGTTGCCAGAATAACGGGCTCCTGTATTTTGGCAATCTCGCTGGGATCGGGCCAGCGCGAAGGATTATCCACTTCGATCAACTCGCCGTCGGTCTTTGTAATTTTGTAACGCACGCCGGGCGCGGTGGTAATGAGTTCGAGCGCAAACTCCCGCTCCAGACGCTCCTGAATGATCTCCATATGCAGCAGGCCGAGAAATCCGCAACGGAAGCCGAACCCCAGTGCCACCGAACTCTCCGGCTCAAAAAAGAACGATGAATCGTTCAGCCGCAGTTTCTCCAGCGCTTCGCGCAGTCGCGTGTGCTCGTGGGCGTCCACGGTGTAGAGCCCGGCGAATACCATGGGCTTGATTTCCTCAAAGCCGGGAAGGGCTTCGAACGCTGGATTAGCGTCATCCGTAATGGTGTCGCCAATTTTTGTGTCCGCGACATTCTTGATGTTGGCGATCAGAAATCCAACCTCGCCGGCTTTCAGTTCATCCACCTCCACCGGCTTGGGCGTGAGTACGCCAAGCGTTTCAGCGTCGAAAGTGGTCCCATTCCACCACAAGCGGATTCTCTGGCCCTTGCGCAGCGTTCCCTGAAAAACGCGGGTGAGCACGACCACGCCGCGGTATGAGTCAAACCACGAGTCGAAGACCAGGGCCTGCAGCCGGTTGTCGGGACTGCCTTTCGGCGGAGGTATGCGCTTCACAATTGCTTCCAGCACGTCGGGTACGCCCTGGCCGGTTTTGGCGCTGATCAGAACGGCGTCGGAAGCGTCAAGCCCCACCGCGCTCTCAATCATTTCCTTGGTGCGCGGAATGTCTGCGCTCTGCAGATCGATCTTATTGATGACGGGAATGATTTCCAGCCCATGATTGATCGCTAGATAGGAGTTGGCGAGCGTCTGTGCTTCCACTCCCTGCGAAGCATCGACGATGAGGAGCGCGCCTTCGCACGAAGCCAGGGAGCGAGAGACCTCGTAAGAAAAATCCACGTGACCGGGGGTGTCGATCAGGTTGAGCTGATAGGTTTGCCCGTCCCGCGCGGTATACATCATGCGTACCGCATGGGCCTTGATGGTGATGCCGCGCTCGCGCTCCAGGTCCATGGAGTCGAGCACCTGCGCCTGCATCTCGCGCGCGGTGAGCGATCCGGTCAGCTCCAGCAGGCGGTCTGCCAGCGTGGATTTACCGTGGTCGATATGCGCGATGATGGCAAAGTTGCGGAGGAAGGCTGCGTCCATAGGCTAAAGGCTAATTCTGATTTTAGCAGGCGGCGACGTGTTCTCTCTGAGGATCCACTCAAGCCAGCATGTGCGTATGACCGAAGCTTCATTCATCGCGAACGATCACGTTCAACTTGCGATGCCTCCGGGCGAAGAGCAGAAGGCTCGCGCCTTCTACGCAGATGTGCTGGGGATGATGGAGGTGCCGAAGCCACCGGAGCTTGCTAAGCGTGGTGGGTGCTGGTTTGCGAGGGGCAGCGTGCAACCCCATCTTGGAGTCGAGTCCGGCTTTTGTCCCGCGAAGAAAGCGCACCCGGCCCTGCGATGCCCGCGACGATGGAACCCTGCTACAACGACTCCGGGACGGGAGAATCGAGGGGAACGAGCCCGACGAGATCCCGAGCGTGAGGCGCTGCCATGTTCACGATCCATTTGGGAACCGACGGGAGTTGATCGGTGGCTAGAAGTCACGTTCGCGGCTCGCTGATAACATTTCCATCCGTTACAATCCTTCGACCAGATTTCTTCCAGGAGGTGCTTATGCGAAAGCTGTTGCTTGCGTTGGTTTGTGCTCTGACTGCGGCAGGAGTTCTCGAGGCGCAAACTCTTTCGCCACAGGTGCGCGCCTTTGTGAAGGTGGACGCTCCCGTCGTCGTCCTGACTCATGTCCGCGTGATCGACGGAACTGGCGCGCCCGCGCGCGAAGATCAGACGCTCGTCATCGCGGAGGGAAAGATCGAATCCGTTTCCGACGCTGCGTCCGCCATCATCCCCAAAGATGCCCAGGCGCTCGACCTGCCCGGCCACAGCGTGATCCCGGGACTCGTCGGCATGCACGACCACCTCGTCTACCCCATGGGTGACGGCATCTTCGGCGAGATGGCGTTCAGCTTTCCGCGCTTGTACCTGGCCGCCGGAGTCACGACCATCCGCACCACGGGTGCGCTCGAACCCTACACTGATCTTGAACTCAAGAAAAAAATCGAAAAAGGCGAAAGCCCGGGTCCGAAGATCCACGTTACCGGACCGTATCTCGAAGGGGCCGGCAGTTGGGCGTTGCAGATGCACCAACTCAGCAGCCCCGAGGATGCCACGAAAACGGTCAACTACTGGCTCGATGAAGGCGTGGATAGTTTCAAAGCCTATAATTTCCTCACCCGTGACGAGCTTGCTGCGGCGGTAAAGGCCGCGCATAGCCGAGGCGCAAAGGTTACCGGTCATTTGTGCTCCATTGGGTTTCGTGAAGCGGCGGCGCTCGGCATTGATGATCTGGAACACGGTCTCCTGGTGGACACAGAATTCTTCCCCGAAAAGAAACCGGACGAGTGTCCGAACATCGCTGACGAATGGGCGCGCTACGGCAAGCTTGATGTGCAATCCGGGCCGGTGCATGACATGATCCTGGACCTCGTGCAGCATCACGTGGCGATCACTTCCACGTTGCCGGTGTTTGAGATGTTTGTGCCGGGACGGCCTACCCTGCAGCCGCGCGTTCTCGACACTCTAACTCCGGATGCGCGCAGCGCCGTGCTCACAAACAAGCTCATGGCCGGCGACGACGCCACCATCCGCAAGCGCTTCCACGCGGATGTTTCGCCGACCGCCGCGGCCTTCAAGAAAGAAATGGAATTCGAGTTCGCGTTCGCCCAGGCAGGAGGCCGGCTTCTCGGAGGGCTCGATCCCACCGGGATGGGAGGAATCGTCGCGGGCTTCGGGGATCAGCGCGAAGTCGAATTGCTGGTGGAAGCCGGGTTTACGCCGCTGCAGGCGATCCATATCGCGACCGCAAACGGCGCGCAGTTTCTGGGTGAACTGGATCGCATCGGCACGATCGCTCCCGGCAAGCAGGCGGATCTGGTCGTGATCAAGGGAGATCCCTCGAAGCGGATCGAGGACGTCGAAAATGTGGAGACTGTTTTCAAAGACGGCGTCGGCTACGATTCCGCGAAGCTCATTGAATCCGTGCGCGGCGTGGTGGGAAGCAGATAGATGGCTACCGGCAAGTCTTGATCTTGACTCGGTACCCGCAACTCGGTACTTGTTCGATTAGAATTCAGATCCCATGCTCGTCCTCGCTTCGGCCTCGCCTCGCCGCCAGGAGTTGCTGCGCAACGCTGGAATCCCGTTCAGCGTGCAGCCGGCCGACATCGACGAAGCACCGATCACAGGGGAATCTCCGCGAGAGTGCGCGGAGCGGCTGGCGCGGGATAAAGCCCTTGCTGTGTTTCACAATCGTCCAAGCCAATTTGTGCTTGGTGCCGACACGATCGTTGTCGTCGAGAACCGCATCCTCGGCAAACCTCGCGATGCAGACGACGCGGCGCATATGTTGCATTGGTTGTCGGGACGCACCCACGCGGTAATCACCGGCGTGTGTCTTGTGCGTCCGATTGCGGGCGAAGGGCAACCCATCGCTGCTTCCGAAACCACACTCGTAACCATGACCTCCTTATCCGACGAGGAGATCCGCGCTTACGTCGCTACCGGCGAACCGATGGACAAGGCTGGGGGGTATGCCATCCAAGGCATCGCCTCCCGCTGGATCTCCCGCATTGAAGGCGATTACAGCAATGTGGTGGGTCTTCCCGTCGCTCGGGTTTACGCCATGCTGCAAAAGGAACGGGTCATTTGAAATTGCGGCTGCCACAGGAAATGCAGGGTGAACCTAGGGGCGCGCTGAACCAAGGCAAACCGAAACCGCCTAAGACTTTTTTTCTTCTTCCTTCTTCTCTTTTTTTTCCTCTTCGGGCTCTTTCATGGCTGACTTGAAGTTGCGGATGCCTTCGCCAAGACCCTTGCCAAGCGCGGCAAACTTGGTGGTCCCGAACAGCAAAAGTGCGATCGCTATCACTAACAGCCAATGCAAGGGGGAAAACTCACCCATAACTCCTCCATGTCCGACATTCTTGACAAACGCCGCGCCAGCCAGCCAGAGCCGCTAACAAAAGTCTAGGCTACCCCTCCTTCATAGTCAAAGAAGCAGCGGCTAAACGCTCTCGATCATTCCGGCAAGCAACAGCGCTCTTCGCGGCAATTCCGAAATCACGATGAATTCGTGCACCGCGTGCGCGCCCTCCCCCACGCCGCCCATGCCGTCGAGCGTGGGTAGGCCCATACCGGCAGTAAAATTTCCGTCGGAGCCGCCGCCCACGGCAGCCTCGTCCAGCTCCCATTTCAGCTGGCCGGCAATCTCCTGAGCCTTCTGGTAGAGGGCCGCCACTCCGGCGGTTCGCTCCATGGGCAGACGGTTCACCCCACCGGTCATTTCGAGTTTGCAGTGCTTGTCAAAAGGTTTCAAGGAACGCAGCTTGCGGTCGATTCCCGCTGCTTGCTTCGCGCTTTTTATCCGCACATCGATTTCCGCGGCCGCATCGGCTGCAATCACGTTCGTGCGCGTTCCGCCCGCGATCACGCCGGGGTTCACGGATATGCCCCTTCGCAGATCGTTCAATTTGGATAGGACCGCGACCTGCCGCGCCAGTTCAAGAATAGCGCTATGCCCTTTTCCCGGGTCGAGGCCAGCGTGCGCGGCAACGCCTCTCACGCGAAGGACATATTCTCCCACACCCTTGCGCGCGGTCTTTACCGCGCCTTTAAGCCCCGCGGCTGGCTCCAGCACCAGCACTCCGGCAGACTCTTTCGCCAGCGCCTCAGTGATTTTTCGCGACGAGCGGCTCCCGACTTCTTCGTCGGAAACCAGAAAAACCGTGACCGGCCTCGGCAATCCGCCGTGCCAGGCTTGCAGCCCTTCGATGGCATAGAGCATTAGCGCGATGCCCGATTTCATGTCGAGCACGCCCGGCCCGAGCAGACGCCCTTTTGCGATCTTGCACGGCATGCCCGCCAGAGTGCCTAGTGGATAAACCGTGTCGTAGTGCCCCAACAGCAAAACCGGCTTGCGACTCTCTGATCCCGGACCACTTTCGCGGAAATCGATCTGCAGGCTGTCGCCAAAGTCGTTGCTGCGATGGAGTTTTGCGCGGCCCCCAAGCGCCTCGAACTTGGCGGCTGTGAATCTGGCTATGCCATCGACAGCCGGCTTATTGTCGCTGGGGGATTCAATCTCGACGAACTCCCGAATCGTCTCGACCATACGGCCCTGATGCTCTTGGAAATAGCGCAGACGGTCCCGCCCATGGTTGTGCGGGGCGACTGATGCTGGGATCGTTTTCTTGCCGGTCACATTTTCCTTTCGCCGCGGGAGTTTATGGCTCCGCCGGCAATCGAACGCGGTACAGTATAATCTTCAGACCGCTTGGGACGAACCCATGATTGAGACCACGCCTCGCGATGACGCGTCCGCGCCCAAGACGGCGCTCGACATTCACGACATCCTCAAAATCTTACCCCACCGTTATCCTTTGCTGCTGATCGACCGCGTGCTCGAGCTAAAGCGCAAAGAAAGCATCGTCGCGATCAAAAACGTCACCATCAATGAGCCCTTCTTCATTGGCCATTTCCCCGGGTTGCCCATCATGCCGGGGGTATTGATCGTGGAGGCCATTGCGCAGGCCGGCGGGGCTTTGCTGCTCACCGAAGTGGACGATCGTACGGATAAAGTGATGGTCTTCACCGGCATCGACCGCGCCAAGTTTCGTCGTCCAGTCAGCCCCGGCGACCAGCTTCGGATTGAGGTCGAAGTAAAGGGCTGGCGCGCCATCCCACGCATGATTGCAGCGAAAATGCACGGTGTCGCGTTGGTAGGGGGCAAGCGCGTCGCGGAAGCAACCGTTTCATGTCAGCTGATCGACAGTTCGCGGGGGCGCGGCGACGACTCGGCGGCAGAATGATCGGCTGCCGGGGCAATGGATGTCCCCAGATGATTCGATAAATCAATCATGAACGTTCAACCCACCGCGATCCATCCCACCGCAGTCATCGATTCGCGAGCCAAAGTCCCAAATTCCTGCACGATTGGTCCTTACTGCGTGATTGGTCCCGAGGTCGAACTCGGCGAGAACTGCCGTCTGATCTCGCACGTGGCCATCGAAGGGCCAACGAAAATCGGAGCCGAAAATGCTTTCTTTCCTTTCTGTGCCATCGGCATGGCGCCCCAGGATTGCTCCTACCGGGGCGAGCCGACGCGGCTGGAGATCGGCGACCACAACGAGATTCGCGAGGGCGTCACGATCAGCCGCGGCACGGTGAAGGGCGGCGGACTCACAACAGTGGGCAGCCACATTCTGATCATGGCTTACGCGCATGTCGGGCACGATAGCGTCATCGGCGACCACTGCATGCTGGTGAATGGAGCGACACTCGGCGGCCACGTAACCGTGGAAGAATGGGCAGTGGTCGGCGCACTTTGCCCCGTGCATCAATTCGTCCGCATCGGCGCCCACGCCTATGTCGGGGGCGGTACTACGATCACGCAGGACGTCTTGCCATTTTCCATGACGTCCGCCGCGCGCAACACCAACGCCTACGGAATGAATAAAGTTGGCCTCGAGCGCCGCGGCTTTCCGCTGGAACGCATTCGCAAAATCCATCATGCCTACAAGACTTTGTTGGCCTCGAAGATGAACACGTCGCAAGCCCTGGAGAAACTGAAGTCGGAAGGCGATCGCGGCGAAGATGTTGACATGCTGATCCGCTTCATTGAAGCGTCGGAACGAGGAGTGATTAAGTAAGTGGCCATTTGCCAGTGATCAGTGGCCAGTAAAATCCGTTGGTGACCACCGATGACTGACCACGGAACACTGACCAATGTTATGCGCCTTGGCCTCATCGCCGGTAACGGCAAGTTCCCCTTTCTCGTGCTCGACGCGGCACGCGCAGCGGGATATGAAGTTGTCGTAGCAGCCATCAAAGAGGAAACGTCTCCAGAAATCGACTCGTATGGCGCGGCTTCGGTTCACTGGTTGTCGTTGGGGGAACTTTCCAAGCTGATCGAAATTTTCCAGCGCGAAGGCGTTCGCCGCGCCATCATGGCCGGACAAGTGAAGCACAAGCAGATTTTTTCCGCGATTCGGCCGGACTGGCGCCTCGCCAAGCTTCTTCTCTCACTCACCACGCGCAACACGGACAGTCTTCTCGGCGCGGTGGCGAAAGTTCTCGCCGATGAAGGCATCACGCTGGAGAACTCCACATGGCTGCTCGAACCGCTGTTGGCGAAATCAGGAGTGCTCACGAGCCGAGCGCCCACCGAGCAGGAACGCAAGAACGTCGACTATGGCCGCGGTGTGGCGAAAAAGCTCGCGCAACATGACATTGGACAAACTGTCGTAATCGCCGAATCCGCGTGTGTGGCCGTGGAGGCAATGGAAGGCACTGACGCGACCATCGAGCGTGCCGGGCAGATCCTGCGCTCGCTGCGGGGTGATGCCTCCACGCTGCGGCGCGACCTCACCGTGGCAAAAATTGCCAAGCCAAATCAGGATATGCGCTTTGATGTTCCCGTGATCGGGCTGAAGACGATTGAGGTGATGCGGGCAGCGGGCGCCACCTGCCTGGCTCTCGACTCCCATAAGTGTCTGCTGCTCGAGGGAGAAAAAATCATCGACGCTGCGAATGCGGCAGGAATCGCGATTGTGGCGGAGTGACATTCTTCGATAGCGCCAAAGCAGCTTGGTTCACCGGTTTCGTGCACCTTTTTGGAAAGTCTAAAGATTTGGAAAAAGGATTCTAAAGATATGGGTTCCGCAACCTCCGAACCTGCCTTCCTTGCCGATCAGCTTCGCCGCGCCTTTGAAGGGGACGCCTGGCATGGTCCCGCTCTGCTGGAGCTCTTGCAGGATGTGAACGCCTCTACGGCGGCGGCTAAACCTCTGCCGGAAGTTCACAGCATCTGGGAGCTGGTACTGCATATTGCTGCTTGGGACGCAGCGGCCTGCCGCCGCTTGAGAGGGCAGAAGACCCAGCCCACGGGCGTCGAGAACTTTCCGATCGTTCCGAAACCCACTGCGGCCGCGTGGGCCAGGGCCGTGGCTCACCTAAAGCGCACACACGATGTGCTGGTGAAGATGGTATCCATCTTGCCCGAATCTCGTCTTCGGGATCGAGTTCCCGGCAAGAAATACAATTTCTATTTCATGCTGCACGGCATGGCTCAACATGAGCTCTACCACGCGGGTCAGATTGCCATTTTGAACAAAGCGCAGGTTGGGAAGTGATCGGCAATGGCGATTACTCATTCCCTGATTAGAAAATTACCCAATCCCACCACTGCCTTTACGTTTACAATTCCTTGTTCCCTCTGGCAACCAGCCAAGCGAGAGTCCGTTCCTGCAAGTGAACGATCCGATATACGTGGCAGTCGTAGGAGTGGGCGTATTTGGCCGCAACCATGCCCGGGTTTATCACGAGCTTGAACAGCAGGGATTCCCCGTCCGGCTAGTGGCCGTGGTCGATCCCAACCTGGACCGGGCCGACGCGGTCGGGCGCGAGTTCGGCTGCCGCGCCTTCGGTTCGGTCGAACAAATGCTCGCCACGCGCAGCGAAGTACGCGCCGCGTCCGTGGCCGCGCCGACCATCCACCACCTTGAAGTGGCTCGCGCGCTCCTGCAAGCGGGCGTAGACGTCCTCGTCGAGAAGCCCTTGGCCGCATCCTTGGCCGAGGCCGAAGAGTTGGTTGAACTCGCCGCGACTCACAAACGCATCGGCCAAACCGGCCACCTCGAGCGCTTCAACCCCGCGGTCCGTGCCACAATTCCGCTGCTCACGCGTCCTATGTTCTTTGAAGTGCATCGCCTCAGCGTCTTCACCCCGCGATCGCTCGATATTGATGTGGTCCTGGACCTGATGATTCACGACCTGGATATCGTGCTCTCGTTTGCTGATTCTCCGGTGAAGGAAGTACGTGCCGTTGGCTTGCCCATTCTTTCCGGCAAGGTTGACATCGCGAGTGTGCGGCTGGAATTCGAATCCGGATGCGTGGCGAACTTCACGGCCAGCCGGGTTTCCACCGAGCGCGTGCGCAAGTTGCGCTTCTTCCAGCCTCGGCAGTACGTTTCGGTGGACTATGGACGCCAGGAAGTGCTGGTCTTCACTGTTGACGAAGATGGATCTGCTGCCAGCATCCCCACTATTAACCCTCAGATCGGCGTCGGCAAACCCCCGGTGACTTTCGAAGAACCTTTGCACGCTGAACTGAAATCCTTTCTTCTTGCGGTGCAGCAGCGCGCCACGCCCTTGGTGTCACTCGACGACGGACGCCGCGCGCTCGCCTTGGCGCTTGATATTGTCGCTGCGATTGGGGAACATGGAGGCCGAGTCGGCCTCACCAGCCTTGCCCAGGCAAGGTCTAGCCGAGGAAGTGTCTCGTAAGGAAAAGCACGACGATCGAGAAAGCCGCGCCGCACATTGTGACGAAGCTCACATTCCGCCGTGATACTGCACAGTGCGCCTTCGTGGGATTTCTTATGGAATCGAATCGGGTTGGTTCTGTGACTGTGTGCGCATCGATCCGGCGGAGGGCCTCTCTCCTGCTCGTGTTTTGCCTCGTGTCCGGCCCGCACACACTCGGCGGCCAGGCGCTCGAAACCTCAGCCCGACCAGCCCAACCAGCGTCAACCAGACTCAGTTTGGTACGCGTATTTTCGTCGCCCGATGATGTAAGACACTTACACCCAATTCTCAATCGGACCCTCGACATCATTGCTGGCGCAGCGGATCCTGTCACCCGGGTAGATGCCTTGAAATCACCATCGGCCGTCGCCACAGACTCGACCCAACGTGTCTTCGTAGCCGATCCTGGCGCTCAGGCCGTGCACGTCTTCGATTTTATTCACTCGAAATACGGCTTGTTGGATAAAGACGGCGAACGTTTGCACGCTCCCGTCGCCCTCTCCGCCGATGGTCAAGACAATTTGTACGTCGTCGACCAGGGCAGCAGAATGGTTCTCGTCTACGACTCCGTCGGAAAATTCCGGCGCTACGTGGGGAAACTGAGAGGAGGAGAATCGTACTTCGATACTCCAACCGCCATTGCGATCGACAAAACTGCGGGACGCATTTACGTCTGCGATCGGCAGCGGCACATGGTCTTTATCATGGACCACGAGGGCCGGCTCATTCGCAAACTTGGGAAGCGCGGCGCGGGCGACGGTCCCGGCGAGTTCAGATTCCCTGGCCAACTGGTGGTGAGCGGTGGTGAACTGTTCGTGCTCGATTCCGGCAACGTTCGCATTCAGGTTTTCGATACAGCGGGGAAATTTCTGCGTGCAATTAAGCTGACGCAGGTAGACCAGCGCGCCGGATTGGCAGTTGATAAGCAAGGCAATATTTACGTCAGCGATGCAGGTCTGAACCAGATTCAGGTTTTTCGTTCCGATGGCCAAGCGCTCTCCACGCTTGATGAAGGTGCAGTCGAAGGGACCGACTTCAGCGGTCCGTCAGGCATGTGGGTTGACGCCGACGGTGCTCTCTACGTCGTCGATTCTCAAAACAGTCGCGTCGCGGTATTTCACATTAGCGGAGAGAATCCGGCGGACTGACTGTCTCGGCTGCATCCTGTCTGCTTGTTCAGCGATAGAATTTTCCATTACGCCACCAGTCCGCGCGACCTGCACCGCTCAGGTGCTTGCTTGAAAAACGTGGTCAATTTTGCGGCCATCGCAGGCCGTTTACAAATGTTTACACCCGAAAGTCGCATGCTATTTGTCACTGAGCAGAATCGCCTGAAAGATGCGAAAATGATCGTAGCTTGACCGCGCTTGCTCGTTGGGGACATCCCAAGAACGTCGATCCAAGGATGGATGCAACGTAGAGTCGCGAATCTGTGTCTAACGGACAAGCTCAGTTCATGCCGATCACTCAAATTCCATTCCAGGATCCAGCAGCTCCTCCCGAGAAACCCCAGCCGGAACAACTCGGGCTCTACGATGCTCAGGGATGGGAGACGGCCTATCGCGATCTCGAGGACGATGCGCGTGTACCGCATCTGCTCATTCAGTTGCAAGATGATCTGACGCGCTCGCGCCGCCGCGAAGCCGCGTGGATTTCCATCATCGTCCACTTGCTTCTCATCGTTCTGCTCGCCAAGATTGAGGTGTTCGAAAAGTACCTCCCTTGGCACACAGCCGTCGCCTCGAAAAATCTCACGACCGGCAAGGATCTTACGTTCCTCGAGCTTCCTCCGGACCTGCAAAAACTTCAACGCAAACCGAACACGAACGTTGCTTCCGATAAGAATCGTATCGCGATGACTCGCCACCCTGAACTGGACGTCAAAGAGCTTCGCAAGATTCTTGCGACACCGCCTTCCGGAGCACCCGGGTCCAGAGCTCCCCAGCCAGTGCAGCCGCCTGCTCAAGGCTCGGCCGGGTTGACGCAAAATCAGCCGCCAGCTCCTCCGCAGCAGTCCCCCAATCCCCAGATCGCCCAATTGCAAACGCCAACTACACCCAGCATCACGAATGAGTTCAAGAAATACGCGGGGTCAATGTCTGCCGGTTCTGCGATTCAGGAGGCCACCCGCGCGGCGGCGGCCCGGCGCGGGGATGGTCAGCAAGGGGATGGCGGAAATTTTGGTCTGGGAACTGGCGCGCACGGCCGCCAGATGGGGAACCTGGAGGTGCTCAGCGATACGATGGGGGTGGATTTCGGTCCTTACTTGCAGCGCGTTCTTCACGATGTTCGGGGAAATTGGTACAGCGCAATTCCGGAATCTGCGCAGATGAAGCATGGAAACTTAATCATCGAGTTCGCGATCACCAAAGACGGAAAGGTTGCGGGCATGAAGCTGGTGACCACTTCCGGAGACATTCCTCTTGATCGCGCCGCTTGGGCCGGCATCACTGCGTCGGATCCATTTCCACCATTACCCGCCGAGTTTGGCGGACAATATCTCGCTCTCCGTTTTCGCTTCTTCTATAACCCCACCAAAGAAGAACTCCAGTAGCGCAAATCAGCAACATCGCGACCCAAGAATAGAAGAGTTCGGTCTAGATCAAGCTTTGGCGAACTAGCTCTTTCGCAGGCGAATCGATCCATCCCCCGTATGAATCACCAGGAGGTTCCCGCCACCATTCAGCTTGCCGTGAACTTCATTCTCGCGAATCTTGCCTGCGGTCGTGATGGGCACTTCCAGGTCGATATGTCCATCGCCGGTATGCAGGTCCACGTCGGCGCTCAGATTCTCCGGCACTTCCAGAGCCACGGCGCCGTCGCCGCTCTCCAGACTCCAACCGCTTTGCAGGGCCGACCCGTTCGTCGCCCGGGCATCGAGGCGTCCATCCCCCGTCTTGAGTTCGAGTTCGTCAAAGCGCCCGTTGGCGCGGATGTGTCCGTCCCCGGTCGTCGCTCTTAGCTTGCCATCGACGCCATCGATTTCCTGCGAGCCATCTCCGCTGCGCAACTGCATTTCACCCTTGAAATTTCCCAACTCAATCTTGCCATCACCCGTACGGAGGTCTACTCGCCCCTCACGCGGCATGCGAATGTCAACATCGACTCGGTGATTGCTCATGCCTCCCAGGTTGATCGTAAGGCCCTGATGCGGGTAGCGCACCTCGATCTCGACCCGGTCGCCGGTCTGATGCTCTTCAATCCGGATCCCGCCACCGCCAATCTCGTAGCGCGTGGTCGTCACCGTCGCCTCAATCGTATTCTGCTCCCAGGTGGAGACACGAATGTTCGCGTCCGATGTTTCCACCCGCAGATCGGGCTTGCCGGTGAGGGTATAGGTCTTCGACCATTGGTCTGCGCGAGCCGGCACCGCGGCGCACGAGCTGACCACCACTCCCAGCAGAGCCATGAACACCCAACGTTCCGAACGCAGTCGTTTCATAACATTCCTCCGCCCGCCAAGCACACGTCCGCTAAGCTTCTTAGACGTGATTACGGATGATTCGTGAGTCCGGTTCCATGGAAATCGGTTTTCTTCCCCTATTATTCGGAATCTGTTTACAGCCGTTACCGTCTCCCATACGCCCTGCGGATCAAGGTTCGTTCCGAAAAAGGCACGTAAAGCAGCGCGGCGCTCGCCGCGAAAGCCGCTCCCAGCCCGATCTTCTGCATCGGCAAAAATGGAGCAACCGCCCAAAGTTGATCCAGCGCCGGGATGAAGGGAAACATCTGCTGAAACTTTTCGCCCAAGCCCTGGTAGTCGAATAACGCCGCCGATAGCAGATAACAACGCAACGGGATTCCCACCCCCGCCGTCACCATCACTGCGGCCACCAGCAAGGTGTGCCGGGGATCGCAGAATCTTTTTTGTCAGGATGGCGATTGATCTGAGCCAGAGCAAACAAACCGCGCGTCACCGAGCGTCGCAGAATGGGGACACCAGCTCAGGATGCAACTGTGCTGCAGGCGGATTCCACGAGGACCCTTTAGGTCCCACTGCGAGGCGAAGCGGTTTGCGCGGGCGCAATGAAGCGATACCCGGCGCCAGCGTCTCGACGTAACGCGGACTCGATGCGGAATCGCCCAAAGCCTCCCGCAACTGATTCACGGCGGCGTCCAGGCGGTGGTCGAAATCCACGAAGCGGTCGGCGGGCCAAAGTTTCTGGCGTATCTCCTCCCTGTGACCAATTCGCCGGCACGCTCCAGAAGCAAGACCAGAATCCGAAACGGTTGCTCCTGCCGGCGCACCTTGGCGCCATTCTTACGCAGCTCGCCCACGGCGAGGTCGAGCTCGAAGAGGCCAAACCGTACGATCGGACCCGATGGATTGCCGGAGAAGCCGCCATAGGAGGAAGGACCACGACCGACGACGCGTAGTGTAGCACCGACTGTGCGTGCCGTTGATTCGCGGCGTACAATAAGATCGTGCTGAATGCTCAACGCCAGAATAACTCCGACCCCAAGCATCGCCGCCACGCGATTTACGCCACGGAGACCTCCGGACTTCTGCTGATCGCGTTTCTGCTGCTGGTTCTCACCGTCATTCGCTATTGGCACGCCATCCATTGGAGCGTGCGCTGACGGCAGCTTCGGCGCAGCCCGAGCCTGTGCTCGTGGTCGTGCTCGGCCCCACGGCTAGCGGAAAGACTGCTCTGTCCCTGTCTCTTGCGGAGCGCTTTTACGGCGAAATCGTGAATTGCGACTCCGTCGCCATGTATCGCGACTTTAACCTTGGCACCGCCAAACCGACGGCCTCTGAACGAGCCCAGGTTCAGCATCACTTGCTGGATTACGTTGCGCCGACAGAGCCCATCACAGCCGGCCAATACGCTCGTCAGGCGCGGCAAGTCCTTGCAGAAATCAAAGAGCGAGAACATTTGCCGATTCTCGTGGGTGGGACTGGGCTCTACCTGCGAGCTCTGCTCGAAGGACTGTTCCCGGGCCCGCAGCGCTCGGAAGAACTGCGCGAGCGACTGCGCGACCGCGCCGCCAGCCGACGGCCCGGGTATCTTCCTCGCGTGCTCCGCCGATTGGATCGACCGGCCGCGGAAAGAATTCACGCCAATGACACGCCCAAGCTCATACGCGCCATCGAAGTGTGCCTGGCCTCTCGCCAAAAAGTGTCGGACCTCTGGCAGCAACCGGGTCGCGAACCTTTGCGCGGCTTCCGCATTCTGCGCATCGGTCTCGATCCTGATCGTCAAGCCCTCTACGAAAGAATCAATCGCCGCGCGCAGCAGATGTTCGAATCAGGTTTGGTCGAAGAGACGCGACATCTGCTTGAGAAATACGGCGACTCCGCAGGCCCGCTATCTTCCCTGGGATATAAACAGGCGGTGCAACTGCTTCGAGGAGAACTGACGCGCGACCAGGCGTTGCAATCCATTCAGCAGGCTCACCGCAACTACGCCAAACGCCAGATGACCTGGTTCCGTCGGGAGCCGGAAGTCCGCTGGTTAAGAGGCTTTGGCGATGAGGCGGAGATTCAGCGGGAAGCCGAAGGGCGGGTCTCAGGTCTTAGGTTCTAGGTCTTCGTGAGGCACGGTTCTAGCGCCCTGCTCTACCGCCGAGACTAAGACCCAAGACCCGCCCCACGACCCCCGCCCCTCTGCTATCTTTCCACCATGCGTCGCACATTTGTCATTCTCCTCGCTACCCTGCTGCTCACGACTTTTGCCTTCGCCAAAGACAAATATCAGCGCCCGGGACCCATCCATCTCGATCGCGATGGCGAAAAATGGGCGGAAAAGACGCTGCGCAAGTTGACTTTGGAAGAGAAAGTCGGTCAGGTATTCATGATCTGGTGCCGTGCCAGTTTTCTCAATGTAGAAAATCCGGAGTATCTGCAACTGCGCGATGCCTTGCAGAAGTATCACGTCGGTTCCTTTGCCATGACGGTCCATGTGGATGGGCCCTATCTCTTACGCAGCGAACCCTACGAAGCCGCCGAACTTCTCAATCGCCTACAAAGTGATTCCAAACTTCCGCTGCTGTTCGCGGCGGATTTTGAACGTGGCGTCTCCATGCGCCTGATGGGGACCACGGTTTTTCCTCATGCCATGGCTTTCGGCGCAGATGGAAAAATGGAAGACGCCGAGGCCTTCGGCCGCATCACCGCCGAAGAATCCCGCGCCATTGGCATTCACTGGAATTTTTTTCCCGATGCCGACGTGAATTCGAATCCCGCGAACCCCATCATCAACACACGCTCGTTCGGCGAAGACCCCAAACAGGTGGGCGACCTGGTCTCAGCCTATATCAAGGGCGCGCATGAAGGCGGTATGCTGACCACGGTCAAACATTTCCCCGGTCACGGCGACACCGCCACCGATTCACATCTCGGCGTCGCCAGCGTGAACGTCGACCGCGCCCATCTCGATTCCATCGAACTGCCGCCCTTTCGCCAAGCCATTGCGGCTGGCGTCGACTCGGTGATGGTCGCGCACGTTACCGTTCCTGTCCTCGATCCCAATCCCGACCATGTGGCCACAATTTCCCCGCTGATCGTCTCGGATTTGCTCGAGAAACAACTTGGCTTCCAGGGAATCGTAGTCACCGATGCCCTCGACATGGCCGGTCTGACGCACCTTTTTGCTGACAACATCGGACGCGCCGCGGTTGAGGCTTTCAAAGCCGGCAACGATCTCCTCTTGATTCCGGCCGACTTTCCAGCCTCCTATAACGCGATGGTTCAGGCGGTACAGTCAGGAGAAATTTCCCGCGAACGGCTCGACCGCTCGGTCCTCAAAATTCTGAAAACAAAGGCTTCTCTTCGTTTGCAGAGTGGTCGCAGCGTTGACCTGAAAGCCATCGCAAACCGGGTGGGCGCGCCGGGGAACCTTAGTTTTGGGCAGCAGGTAGCCGATGACGCAATCACTTTGGTTCGCGACAATGGCAAGGTCCTGCCTCTCAAATCCAAGGGAACCCCGAAGACCGGCCTTCCGTATACAACACAAGAGGAGACACGCAAGCAGGTGGTCGCGGTGCTTTTCTCCGACGACGTGCGGACCGAGTCGGGGCGTGCCTTTGCCCGAGAATTGCGGATGCGAGTTCCGGATGCCGATATTCTTTATGTTGACCCCCGCATCGCGGCCGGGATGAGTGACGAGGTGCGGAAGGCCGCGGACCAGGCTCAGAGCGTGATTGCCGCTGTCTATGTGGTCCCTACAGCGGGCAAGATCGGGAACACGGTTGCGATGGCGGACGCCACCGGTTCGCTTCTGCAGCAACTGCTCGACCATGGAGCGGGCAAGACCGCTGTGGTTGCAATGGGAAATCCGTATCTTGCGGCGGACTTTCCCAAGATCGAGAATTATATGTGTACGTTCTCCAATGCTTCGGTCTCCGAGTTCGCAGCAGTGAAAGCTTTGTTCGGCGAAGTCACCATTCACGGCCATCTGCCCGTCAGCATCCCCAATGTGGCCGCGCGTGGTACCGGGCTTGAGCGTGCGGTTCGAAGTGGAGAAACTCAACATGCGCCAGAATAAGTTATCCGCTCTATCGATGGCCGGAGTCTGCTGCACGATCGGGTTCTTGCCCGCATGCAGCGTAAACGTAAAGAAAGAAGCCAATGGACGGGACAAGCAAGTGGACGTCAACACTCCGTTTGGCGGTGTCCACGTCAGCAAACAGGCAGATATTTCTGACATTGGTTTGCCCATCTACCCCGGTTCTCGCTTGAGGGAAGAAGATTCCGACGGCAGCGATAAAAGCGCCAACGTGAATATTTCCGGCTTCGGATACGGCTTAAAAGTCGTCGCCGTGGAGTATCGGTCAGGGGACGCTCCCGCCAAGATTCTCTCGTTTTACAAGGATCAGTTGAAAAAATATGGAAGTGTTCTAGAGTGCCACACCCCCAGGGGAAACTGGAGCGTAAATATGGGATCGCACGGCTCTAAGGATAGTTCGAATGAGTTGACCTGCGAGGGCGGTGGCGGAAACGAAACGGAACTCAAAGTGGGGAAGCAGGATGATCAGCACATCGTGGCCGTTGAGCCCGAGGGGAAGGGGTCAAGCTTCTCCCTGGTGTACGTGCGCACACACGGCAAGGGGGCAGAGATTTAGAGCTTCGGTTTGGCGGAGTCAACTGATCTTCTTCCGCCGCCGGCATAGGGTGAATTTATGTTCCGATCGATTGCTTCACGGCTTGTGACGTTCTCTTTAATCGGTGCCGCTCTTGGGCTGTCTAGTGTTGCAGCCGAGGGCCAAAAGCAGGACGGCGATCAAGATAAGCATTTGGATATCCGAAGCAATGTCGGGGACCTGCATGTGGGCAACGATGCCGACGCTCGTAAGGCAGGATTGCCACTTTACCCCGGTGCTCGGCTTCGTCACGATCAAGAGAACGACCATGCCGCCAATCTCAGTCTCTTCACCCAGGCTTTTGCTGTGAAGCTGGTGTTGGCGAAGTACGATTCAGACGATGCTCCCGCCAAAATCGTCGACTTTTATCGCGACAAGCTAAGAAAATATGGAAAGGTGATCGAGTGCCACACTCGGGAACATGGGGGCGCACACGCCGACGTCGGCGACGACCAAGATTCCAATCAAGGGTCGACAGAAGTTAAATGTGAAGGGGACAACACGGGTCCGGTCACTGAGCTCAAAGTTGGTACGGAGAATCACCAGCACGTCGTCGCGATTGAACCGAAAACTGGTAGCGGCTCGACCTTTGCTCTGGTTTATGTGCATACGCGCGGCAAAGAAGGCGACATCTGAACGAAACCAGCCGTTCCTTGCGGGACGCAAGCGTTCGTGGCTCAGTTTGATTGTCCCGGGCAAGCGCCTTTTGCGCAGCGAGGGATGGGGGCGAGCTACGCAGTCATCGTGCGTCGGGCTCGCTTCCTTCGCAGATTGCCACTGCCACACAGGCGGCTTTCTTGCGTCGGCTGCGCGACGTGCGATACTTTCAGCTAGTTCTGCTCTAAGTTCCGATGGATCATCCCTGCTACAAGTGCGGGCACAGCGTCGAGGATGGTAAACCTTTCTGTTCGCAATGCGGAGCGCCGCAGATTCGCGTGGCGATGCCGGAGCTGGTCCCGGCGATTGCCGAGAATGTCTCCTCGAATCATCTTCCGATTTTTTCTTCCGACCAGCCCATACGTCCTGATGTGCTGCGCCGGTTCCCGCTTTCCGCCGCGATCGAGTGGTCGACGGCGTTACGCGCGTGTGCGATCGCGGCTTTGGTCGCGGCTCTGATCATGTCGCTTGGCCTGATGGTTCCTCCATTGGCAGCGCTGGGTGCGGGATCTCTGGCCGTCAATCTATATCACCGGCGAAACTCGGCCTGGAGCGTCAACGCGCGCTCAGGAGCGCAACTGGGCGCCATGTGTGGCGTCCTGTTCTTTGGCATGTCGGCGATCTTCGAGACGCTGGTGGTCGTGCTGTTTCACACCGGCGGCCAAGTGCGTCAGAAGATGCTCGAAGTTCTCCAGCAGGCCTCTTCCCACACGAACGACCCGCAAGTGCAAGCCGCCTTCGATCGTCTGAAAACACCAGAAGGGCTCGCCTTGATGATGGTGTTCGGGCTGATTTTCCTGTTCCTGGTTTCGATCGCCGCCGCCAGCCTGGCGGGAGCGCTGACGGGAGCGTTCCTGGGCCGCCGGAAGCGGCGATAAGATCCGGCCCAATCGTTGCCCTTGCTGCAGGCTGCGTGGGCCGCGTATGATGCACGGTTTGCTTACTTACGCCATGAACAAGCCGGCACGCGGATCATTGCTCGGCATCGAGCACCTTGAGGACAGCGAAATCCTCGGCTTGCTGAAGCTGGCTCGCCGCATGAATCCGCTCAAGGCGCGCCCGCTGTTGCGCAACAAGCGCATCGTGTTGCTGTTTTACGAAGCTTCCACGCGCACGCGATCTTCGTTCGAAATCGCCGCCAAGTCGCTGGGCGCTATCACCACACTCGTGCAATCGTCAGGATCGAGCATCGAAAAAGGCGAATCCTTGCTCGACACCGGATATACCCTGCGCGCTGTCGGGGCCGACGCCATCGTCATTCGCCATCCTTCCGCGGGCGCGCCTCATTGGATGGCACGGCACCTCGACATCCCGGTCATCAACGCCGGCGACGGTATGCACGAGCACCCATCGCAGGCGCTGCTCGATGCCTTCACGATTCTGAAACACAAAAAGTCGTTCACAGGTTTAAAGATCGCCATCATCGGAGATATCTACCACAGCCGCGTGACTCGCTCCAACTGCCATCTGTTAAGCCGCTTCGGCGCGAAGATCACTCTCTGCGGTCCACCGGAATTTGTGCCCGAGGTGGCTGCCACCCTTTCTCCCGGGTTGCGCGTCACCCGTCACATGGAAGAGGCGCTGCGTGGAGCGGATGTGATCATGCTCCTACGCCTGCAGAAAGAGCGTCTCGCCGGCCAGAAGATCCGCCTGCAGGACTACATTGCCCGTTACCAGATGACGTCTGCGCGAGTGAAGCTGGCCAAACGCGATGCCATCGTCATGCATCCCGGGCCGATTATTCGCGGACTTGAGTTGACTGCGGAAGTGGCTGACAGCGGGCAATCGGTGATCCTGGACGAGGTTCACAACGGAGTACCCACGCGCATGGCAATTCTGGCGCGGGCATTGGGGAAGGCGAAATGAGCCACGGATTTATACGGATCGATGTGGATTGACAGAATGCCGAACGATAAATCCAAACCGGGATCGCTTCTGATCAAAGGCGGCCACGTCATCGACCCGGCAGCCAAAATCAACGCGCTCATGGACGTCCTGCTGCGCGACGGCCGGGTTGCCGAGATCACCCTGCCCAATAAGACCCGCGGCGGCGCCGACGAGAGGTTCGATGCCCGCGGACTTATCGTTGCGCCGGGATTCATCGATCTCCACGTTCACCTGCGCGAACCCGGACAAAGTTACAAAGAAACGATCGCCAGCGGCACCGCCGCCGCAGCCGCGGGCGGTTTTACCTCAGTCTGCACCATGCCGAACACTGCGCCCGTGGTCGACAACGCCGAGTGGGTGGAATGGTTGCGGCATCCCGAGCGCGCTGCCGTAGTGAACGTGTTTCCCATCACTGCGGCCACTCTCAACTCGCGCGGAGCGGCCCTAACCGACTTCGCGGCCCTGCAGCGCGCGGGCGCAGTGGCCGTCACCGACGACGGCAAGCCCATTCTCGACGACGAAATCATGCGCGCTGCGTTGCGCCTCGGAGCGGAACTGAACCTGCCGGTGGTGCAGCACGCTGAAGATACGCGACTCACCGAAAACGCATCCATGCAGGAAGGCCCCACCAGTTTTCGTCTCGGCCTGCGAGGCATGCCGGCGGCGGCCGAAGCCAATATCGTGGACCGCGACGTAACTCTCGCGCAACAGATTCGCGGATCGCGCCTACATGTCGCACATCTTTCCACGTCCGATGCGCTCAAGGCTGTGCGCCGCGGCAAGCGCGCCAAAGCCCGGGTTACGTGCGAAGTCACGCCGCACCATTTCACCCTGCTCGACGAAGATGTCGGCGAGTACGATACGAATTTCAAGATGAATCCACCCTTGCGCTCCGCAGCAGACCGCGAAGCCATTCTGGTTGCACTCGCCGACGGCACCGTCGATGCCATCGCCACAGATCACGCGCCCCACGCCACGCACGAAAAAGAAGTTGAATTCGAGCGTGCAGCCTTCGGCATCACGGGACTAGAAACCGCGTTAGCGCTGGCAATCACGAAGCTGCACCGAGGGCACAAGATTCCGCTAGCGCGCATCGTCGAACTCTTCACCGCCGGCCCCGCGCGCGTCTTCGATCTCAGCGGGCGGGAATCGCTCGTCCGCGGCAACGCCGCCGACGTCACCATCTTCGATCCCAAGAAGCGCTGGACCTTCGATGCCGCCAAGTCTTGCTCGTTATCGCACAACACGCCATTCGATGGCTGGCAGTTTACAGGGAAAGTTATGGCGACGATTGTGGGGGGAAAGGTTGTGTACCGTGGGGACTAATGCGAGTCGCGAAGCGAGGCCATTCGTTCGCCCCGCACGTCAGTGCGGGGAACGAGAATGAAGAAGAGAAATCGAGCCCCGTAGGGCGGCACATCACTGACGCAGGCCGCCTCCGGGAAATATCTATCGGACAATCCCCATCCTCTTCCCCACTCGACCCAGCACCTCCAAGGCCTGGTCCAACTCTTCCTTCGTGTGCGTCGCGGTCATGATGGTGCGGATGCGGGCTTTGCCTTCGGGCACCGTCGGGAAAGCGATGCCGGTGCCGAGCACGCCTTCCTTGAAGAGTTCCCGCGAGAAGTCCAGGGTGAGCTTGCCGTCGCCGATGATGATGGGCGTGATCGGCGTTTCGCTCGCCGGAGTGGCACGGCCGCCGATGTCGAAGCCGAGCAGGCCGAGTTCTTTTTTCCAGAAGCCCGTATTCTCCCAGAGTTTCTCCATGCGCTCGGGTTCGTTCTCCAGAACATCGAAAGCCGCGATGCAGGTTGCCGCAACGGATGGCGGATGCGAAGTCGAAAACAAGAACGGCCGCGCGCGATGATAAAGAAAATCAATCAGATCTCGCGAGCCGCACACATACCCGCCTAACGCGCCAATGGCTTTCGACAGCGTCCCGACCTGAATGTCCACGCGCCCGTGCACGTTGAAATGATCCACGGTGCCGCGCCCATTGCGGCCAAGCACGCCGGAAGCATGCGCATCGTCCACCATCATGATGGCGCCATATCTCTCGGCCACGTTGCAGAGGCCGGGCAGCGGACCGATGTCGCCATCCATCGAGAACACCCCGTCGCTGATCAGCAGCTTCTTGCCCGGCTCGTCCTTTACGCTGGCGAGTTGCTCCTCAGCATGGGAGACATCTTTGTGGCGGAAGACCAGAATCTTCGCCTTCGAGAGGCGCGCCCCATCGATGATCGAGGCGTGATTCAGCGCATCGGAGACGATGAAATCGTCCTTGCCCAGCACCGCCGCGACCGTGCCCGCGTTCGCCGCAAAGCCAGATTGAAAAACGACACACGCTTCTACGTTCTTGAAGCGCGCGATCTTTTCCTCCAGCTCCATGTGGATCTTCATGGTCCCGGCAATCGTCCGCACCGCACCCGATCCCACGCCATACTTGCGCGTCGCCTCCAGCGCCGCTTCCCGCAGTTTGGGATGCGTCGTCAGTCCAAGATAATTGTTCGACGCCAGGTTGATGACCTTCTTGCCGTCAAACGTGCACACCGGCGCCTGCTCGTCCTCCAGCACGCGCAGTTTGAAATGCGTGCCCTTGGCTTTGAGTTCGTTGATCTGGTCAGTGAGATAGGAGAGCGGGTTGGCGCGGCTGGTGGTTGTCATGAAATCCTCAAGACCTCTTTTGCCACGGATTCACACGGATCGGCGCGAACCGAAGCTAATTCCGCCACGGGCAGCTTTCCGTCGTTGTCGCTCATCCGTCTTCCTCCGTGCAAATCCGTGGCGAAAAAGTACTCAGAACAGGATTGGGTCGCCGGTCGCAATGCTGGCCTCGCAAAGAATCTTCACGGGGAGAATTCCTTCGCGGAGTCCGCAAGAATGTCGCTGGAATGAAGCACCGTATCCACTTCCTTCAACAGCTTCGCTGCAATTTTACTGGAGATCCAATCGCCGGTATGCGTTCCGTCGTAGAGAACTTTCTCCAACAGAATCGGAAACTTCGGCCCGGGACTGCCCTGCAATCCGCGCAGAAAACTTCGCAGATGGCCGACTCGTGTAAGGTTGCCGAGGAACAATGACTGGAGGTATCCTTCGTGCTCGCAGGACTCGCCGAGCCACTGGAGGTGAGCCTCCCACTCCTCCTTAGAGGGATCGCCCACGTCGGCTCACCCGATTCATCGAACGGGAGACGGTCCGGGAAGGGGTGCGGTTTCGCCTTGCCATCCCGAATACAAGTACAGCGCACGAATCCATCGAGACTCATAATTCACTTCCCTCAGCAATTTTGGTCTCCGAGACTGCGTCTCGGCTGAGAGGCTCGCGGAGAAGCCTGCCCGGAGCTTGCCGAAGGGAGCGTCGGCCGGCAAAACGGTTTCAGCGCACTCCGTTGGGATATACCAAGATTTTACTCGCCTCGCCGGTCTTTAACCGCTCCATCGCTCGGGAGAAATCGTTCATTGGTATTCGATCGGTGATTACCGGATGCAGGTCAAGTTTGCCGGCCTTGAGCAGCGCCGTCATCTGATACCAGGTTTGGTACATGCGGCGTCCGTTGATGCCCTGCACCGTGATGCCTTTGAAAATAATGTCTTCGGAAAAATTCAGCGAGATCGGCTTCGAGGTCAACCCGAGAAGGGAAATTCTGCCGCCGCGTCGCACGATATCAAAAGCGGTTCGAATCGAGTCGGGATGGCCTGCCATTTCGAGCACCACATCGACACCCAGTCCGCCAGTCTTCTCCATCACAATCGCGCTGGCATTCTCTTTCGACGGATCGAGGACGGAATCGGCCATCATCTGGTGCGCAATCTTGCGACGGTGTTCGTTCACTTCGATGGCGAACACGCTGGCCGCACCCACAGCCCGGGCAACCGCGATTGCAAATAATCCAATGGGCCCACATCCCGTGATGGCTACGGTTTTCGCTGCGATCTCGCCGGCCAGTACGGTGTGAACCGCATTCCCCAGCGGATCGAGGATGGATGCATACTCCGGTGGAATGGCGGCATCGAGTTTCCAGATATTCGATTCCGGAATCACTACGTATTCGGCGAAAGCCCCATTGGTATCGACACCGATAATCTTCACGTTCTGGCAAATGTGAGCTTCGCCCGTGCGGCACTGCAGGCACTTGCCGCAAGCCACGTGCATTTCGGCGGAGACGAAATCGCCTTCTTTCACACTGGTCACTTCGTCGCCGAACCCGGCTACCTCACCGCAGAACTCGTGCCCCGGAATCAGTGGAGGATGAATGCGGCCTTGCGCCCATCGGTCCCAGTTGTAGATATGCAGGTCAGTGCCGCAGATGGAGGCCATCTTTACCTTCACCAGTACGTCCGTGCGCCCGAAGGCCGGAACTTCTACCTCGCGGACTTCCGCGCCCGGCGCGGCCTCCGGCTTGACGACCGCCAGCATCGTGGATGGCATGAGCCTATGACCTCACTGCAATTGGAAAGGACTTCCGCCGTTCGTTTCAGCTTGCAATGCCCGTGAAGCAAACGGAAGATTGTAGCACCAAGAGTCAGACGCTTTCCTGGAACCTTCGGTTGCGCGTCTCTCCAACGTCTAACTCATGGGCTTGTAGGATTTGGGCGGAGCCGTCTTGTAGTCCTCCGACTTGCCGCGGGGGATGCTCAGTGTCTTCCACTCGTTCGATCGCAGGTGCTTCGCCAGAAATATGATCTGCCCGCCGTGAGACGCATAGTGCGCAATCTGCCGATTAATGGCCTGCAGGACGGTATGTGGTTCGCCGCGAATCGTCACCCTGCGCATCACGTCTTCGGGCTCGAGCCTATCGAGCGTGTTGAAAACCCGTCCCCAGCCTTCCTCCCACCAGCGCATCACCTCGGCACGCGTGGTCGAGGCATTCAATTCGAATTCCTGATCGCGAAAACGGTCAGGCTTCTCACCATCGGTGGTGAGAAAATCACAAAAGCGCGAGCGCATATTCCCCGCCATATGTTTCACAAGTACGGCGATGGAGTTCGACTCCGGGTCGAGCGTGACAAATAGGTCTTCGTCTTTGAGTTGAGCGATGGCAGCCTCTGCCAGGCGCTTGTTCCCGCGCATTTGGCGGCGCGCTTCGTCGAGATAGTGACCCGCCGTACCGGTCATGGCTGGGATTCCTTGCGCAGACCTTGAACCAACTTCGTTGCCTCCGCGAGCTCGCATCCGTATCGCATTCTAGCCATGTAAACGGCAGCGATCGTCTGGCCGCGATGGTTCAATTCCCGCAGACGCTTTTCCTGCTGCTCCGAGGCAATCGCCTGAGATCGGAGAAGTCTTCGGAAACCAGCACCTCGGGCGCGATCTCAACCCGTTGCCGCAACCCATCCAGAAGCACCGACGCTCGCGGCTTCACCTGCCATTTTACGCGCAGGAAGGGTGGGGTTTGCATCCGCACGGGGTAATCTTCGTAAACAGTTGCGGAACGGCCGTACCAGCGCTTTTCCCACACACCCGGGCGCCTGGACTCCGTTGCCAGCGCGGCCACCGGCGGGGCCGGATCAATTCCCAGTTCCAACTCAACCCAGCGAATGGTCTGCTCGTCCGCGGCCCGCACCATCCGGGCGGAGCGAACATCCGAGTATGGAAGGAAGACGACGGTCGGATCCTCAGCGCTGAGGTGCTCGTTCAGATAAGAGCGGAAGTGAATGAACAAGCCATCGTCGCCCAAACGCACCAACCAGTTTGAAGGGTGAAAGCGCGCGGCAATCATCCGGTGCGCGAGCCACAGAACGAGCAGAATGACTGCGCTGATGACGTAGGCGGCCGGCGGCCGAGGCCATTGAAAGAAAATCATCGCCGCGCAGGCCGCGATGCACCCCAGCACAAACATCGATGCGTAGAGCCGGGAAGAACGAAAGATGCGATCGCGCGGCATTGTCGGCACTTCGCCGGCACGCATCGGCGCCATTGCCATGTTCAAGATCTCCTTGGGAATGATCTCCTTACGTTTTTCGCGGCCGAAATTGTCAGCCAATGCGCGACGCGCCAACCCAGGTCGTTGCTCGACTTGAACTCTAGGGACGCCCCCATCCGCCGCCACCGGGTGACTCAATTCTGATTCGGTCGCCGCTGTGCAACCGCGTGCTGAACTTTCCCGGTATCGTTTCTGCAGAACCGCCGCCGCGCATCACGCTCGTTTTGCCGGGAGCGCCATCCTTCCCGCCATTTAATCCCCAGGGCCCGCGTGTGCGACGGTCCGAGAGCAGAGACACTTCGCAATCCGCCAGCACTTCAATCTCGCGAATAATTCCGTCCCCGCCCTGCTGCATTCCCGCGCCTCCGCTACCGCTGCGCAGTGCATATTGCCGCACTCGCAGCGGATACGCATACTCCAAGGCCTCGGCGGGCGTGTTCTGCGAATTCGTCATGTGCGTGTGCACCCCGGAAACTCCGGGTTTCGTTGGCCGCGCGCCCATCCCACCCGCGATGGTTTCATAGTAAGTGAAGGGATTGCCGGTACGCGGATCGATTCCGCCGATGGTTAAATTGTTCATCGTTCCCGACGCTGCCGCTGGAATGGAATCCGGAATCGCTTGGGAAAGAGCGCGCAGCAAAACGTCCACGATGCGCTGCGAAGTTTCAACGTTTCCGCCCGCCACCGCCGCCGGAGGGCGCGCATTCACAATCGTTCCGGCCGGCGCGATCACTTGAATGGGACGCATCAGCCCCGCGGTGGCGGGAACATCGTCCGCCAGCAGACAACGGAACACATAGAAGCACGCCGAATCGGTGATTGCCTCGACGGCGTTGACACTGCCATCGACCTGCGGATCGCTTCCCGTAAAATCCACCGTCACGGTGTGGCGCGGACGCCCCTTCGACTGGCTCAGGGCAGGCTCTCGTCCGTGCGATTTCGGCTTCACTCCGATGTTCACGGTCACCGCTATTTTCACCGGCTTGTCGCTAATCCCGTCATCATCCAGAAAATCCTCTGCACGGTATGTGCCCGTCGGGACGCGCAGCAGGAATGCTCGCATCAGCTCCTCGGAGTACTCCAGCAGTTCTGTCGCCGCTCGCTTTGCGCGGTCCACGCCGTAGCGAACGCATATCTCGCGCAGCCTTTCGGCTCCAGTGTGGCAAGCCGCGATCTGCGCTCCCAGATCGCCCTCGCGCTCTTCGGGCGTGCGGACGTTGCTCAGCAGCAGAGCCAGCACATCGCGATCCATCGCTCCGGCGCGCACGATCTTCACCGGAGGAATGCGAAATCCTTCCTGATAGATTTCGCGGCATCGTCCCATCGAGCCGGCGTACGTACCACCTACATCGGCGTGATGAGCTCGCGATGCGACGTAGAAATCCGGCGCGGCGGCAACTTTGCCCTTGTGGGCGTTGTCGACTCGCCCACGCAGATTCACATACACCGGCGCGACCAGCGTGATATCCGGAAGATGCGTGCCACCGCGGAACGGATCATTCAACATCACCACATCCCCGGGAACCATCGCCCCAGCCGCAATCGCAGCCCGAACCGACCTTGGCATCGAGCCCAAATGCACCGGCATGTGATCGCCCATGGCAATAACTTCTCCGGCGCCGTCGAACACCGCGCAGGAATAGTCGCGCCGCTCCTTGATGTTTGGAGAAAATGCCGTCCGCCGCAGGGCTGCGCCCATTTCCTCCGCAATCGAGTGGTAAAGATTCTTGAAAATCTCCAACTCAATGGGATCGCGCCGCATGTGGGGCAGTTTACCGGAAGCCGAAGCGGCGAACCAGCGCAGCGTCGGTGTTCGTGGTTAGCCGCTAGTTGTCAGTCATTGACCGTTAAGGGGTCATCCAGAAGACGAGGCGAAGCTTGCTCCTACAGTCGAGGGCTCGCGAACAGCCATTTGAACCTCCGGTTCGCGTAGTCCAACGACTAACGACCCGCGGCAGGCGACGATTCGAAGAGAATTCTTCTGGTTTTCGTAAAATTGTGTGTTTTCGTAAAATTGTGTTGACACTGCGTTCATGCTGCCGCAATATCTTGTGTTAAGAACGCTGCCCGTACCACAAGTTGGGTGGCTTTTGGC
The DNA here is from genome assembly GCA_049515395.1 of Candidatus Sulfotelmatobacter sp. Classification (GTDB taxonomy): domain Bacteria; phylum Acidobacteriota; class Terriglobia; order Terriglobales; family Acidobacteriaceae; genus Sulfotelmatobacter. Next base: position 40,255 of record JBEKUD010000009.1, read on the forward strand.
ATTCGGGTCCCCGAAGTCACAAGGGAAAATCGTTCACGGAGGAATCTTCATGGCGACCAAGAAGAAGGCAAAAAAGAAGAAACACTAACGAACCATCTGCGAGACGATATCTTCGCAAGGGCCAAAGAATTCAACCAGCCTCTCAAGAGAAGCACCTCTTGAGAGGCGTTTCCGTTTCTTGCACCCCGGTGTCAACCGCGCCCATCGACTGCTACTCGAAATACTTCATCTCGATCCCTTGCCTGTGTCACAATACGGGGACGGTGCGTGCCTCGAATCGTCAGATGCAAGTATGAACCCGAGAAAAAAAAGCGCTGGCAAAACGAAATCGGATGAAATCTTCATTCCCGACAAGCTGTATTTCCGCATCGGCGAAGTGGCCTCCCTGTGCCGGCTCCCCGCCTACGTCCTGCGCTTTTGGGAGAGTGAGTTCCCCCAGCTGAAACCGGTGAAAAGCAGCACCGGGCAGCGCATGTACCGGAGACGGGATGTGGAGAGCGTCCTGCATATCAAGCAATTGCTCTACGAGCAGGGATTCACCATCGTCGGGGCACGCCTGCAACTACGTTCCGAGACGAAAACTGAGAAGGGGCAGGTGGCGATTCCGTTCCCCGGGCAGTCGCCCGCGGAGATCCAGCATATCCGTCAGGGCTTGCGCGAGATTCTGAACATGCTCAAAGCGCGGCGCACGGGATAGTTCGCTTCGAGGGACGTTTCTCCAGCAACCATAGAGAGGCCGCGCCTGACGCCCGGTTCGAGCACGCTTAACGTTGCCCTTTCAGTGTGTGCGCGAGAACCAAGTGCTCGGAGAAGAGGTGGAACGGAACGAGTGTGGAAAACGGGAACGAGTTCCGCAGAGACGGTACTTCTCATGCAGTCGCTTTAAGCCATGCATTCGGCAGTTGGCTTTTTTACCTTGCCGGCGTTCGCCGCGTCCAGACGAATGCGGCTGACGCGGGCGGTTTCATGAACCAGATCGTCCGTGGCGGTCGTTCCATCTCCCGCCATCACCGAACCTGCGGCTAATGCGAAACGCAACGCGTCCGCTTGATCATCGAAATACAAAATGACTTGCCCGGACATACGTATTCTCCCGAGGTTAAGCTACTTTCCCTGCGGCCTAAAAAGCCCTTCGACGAATGAAGCGCGGAGACCAGCGCTACGCAAGTGGAACTTCCTTAGATTGTCAGGGAGCCGCACCCACTCCAGAAGTGCTTCTCTTGGTTCCGGGGGTGTCGGAGGTTGTTCGCGGCTATCAGAAGTGCTTCCCGCCTGCACGTGGGATAATTCCCACGTCAGATTCCCGCACTCCCATGCCACGCTCCTTAGCCAACCAAATCGCACTTGTGACCGGCGGATCGCGCGGGATTGGCCGCGCTATTTGCCAGGCCCTCGGTGCCGAAGGTGCGCACATCATTGTTCATTACCACCGCAACCGGGCCGCGGCCGAAGAAGTGGCGGCAACTCTGCAGGCGCCCGCCACGCTGGTGCAGGCAGACCTTGCCTCCACCGATTCAATCACGCGCATGGTCCGCTCGCTTGGCGATCACAACCTCGACATTCTCGTGAACAACGCCGGAGTGTGGAAACCCACGCCCCTGGGTTCCACCGGCGAGGCGGTCATGAATGAGGTTCTCCATACCAACCTCCAGGGCGTTTTCTGGCTGACCCAGGCCCTGCTGTCCAAGCTTCGCGATGGCGCCCGCATCATAAACATCTCTTCCACCGCCGGGCGTGTGGGCGTAGCCGGTGGACGCAGTCTCTACGGCGCAACCAAGGCGGCTGTCGATTCGCTCACCAAGAGCTGGTCGCTGGAACTGGCGGCCCGTGGCATTCGCGTGAACGCCGTCGCGCCCGGCTATGTTGAGACGGACATGACGGCGGCGCATCTAGGCGATCCCAAAACGCGAGAGCGCGCGCTCAATCGGCATCCCCTAGGTCGGCTCGGCAGAGTCGAGGATGTGGCCAAGGCTGTCACATTTCTTTGCACTGATGCGGCCGCGTTCATCACAGGCGAATCGCTGAATGTCAGCGGTGGATTCGTAGTCTGAGCTACCAGTGCTGGATGGAGTGAAATGGTCGGGACGGGCAGATTTGAACTGCCGACCCCTCGCACCCCAAGCGAGTGCTCTACCAGGCTGAGCCACGTCCCGACTAGGAAGGAACCCACTGCATCAGATCCGCAGCGGATGGGGTTTCACTAGAGGATTTTATCACCAGCGGGACGATTTCGCCGTGCGGAAGCCGCAAGCTACTATCTTCTCTTGCGCTTTGACTTCTTGGATGACAGCTTGGGAGCCGTCCTCTGAGGAGCCTCCTCCAGTATCGCGAACTGAATCTTTTTCTCTACCGGATCAATGCGGTCAACCAGCACCCGGATCCGCTGTCCCAGACTATAAGCCTTGCGCGACCTCTGGCCGATGATCTGCCGCGTGTTCTCGTGGTACGTGTAGTAGTCATCGGTAAGCGTGTTCAACGGGACCAGGCCTTCCACGAACAAATCCGTAAGCTCGACGAAGAAGCCAAACTTAGTGACGCTGGTGACGAGACCGTCGAAGTCCTCGCCCACGCGGTCCTGCATGAACGTGACCTTCTTCCACTCCATGAGTTCCCGCTCAGCCTCATCGGCGCGGCGCTCGGCGTGACTCGATTCTTCCGCGATGTTGTGCAGTTCGTCGAGCGGGATAGGCCCGCCCAGCGGTTCCAGCGCTTCTCGATGCGCAGCATGATCGTGCCGCTTCGACCACGGTGAAGGGGTAGTGCCGGCGTCCCGCCGGCCCGAGTGCGGGCGGAACGCCCGCTGGGTTTCTGTAGCCGCCACGTCCGAGGACAAATCCGACAAATTTTCCGCCGCCTCGGAATTTGACTTGTGTCCGTCCGTCTTCCGCGCTCGGAAAACTCCAACCGGCCCTTCCCCAGCATGCGTCTCCGCGGACCCCCGCAGAACTTCCTTCAGGATTCGATGCACGATCAGGTCGGGGTATCGCCGGATCGGCGACGTGAAGTGCGTATAACTCGGCGCCGCCAGCGCGAAGTGGCCGACATTTTCCTCCGAGTAACGCGCCTGCTTGAGCGATCGCAGCATCAGGTAACTCACGATGCGCTCTTCCGGCTTCCCCGCGATCTTGGCCGCCAGCTTCTGGTACATGCGGGGCGTGATGTGAATGTCCTTAGGGATCTCGATGGTGCGGACCGGTTTGCCGGTACCGCGCGCGGCGCGGCGGTCACTCTTGAATTGCACTCTGTGAATGGGAAGAGCGCCCACGCCGAGCGAATATCCGAATGTCGCCGCAATCACTTCGAAATCGTAGACGCGCTTGGCATCCGGCTTCTCGTGAATTCGATAGAGAGATGCGATGCGTTTCGATTCGAGACATTGCGCGACACATTCATTCGCCGAAAGCATGAATTCTTCGATCAGGCGATGGGCGATGTTGCGCTCCGAGCGTGAGATGCTTTTCATCAGCCCGAATTCGTCAAACTCGATGACCGGCTCGGGCAGGTCGAAGTCGATCGATCCACGGCGCTGGCGTTTGCGATTGAGAATCACCGCCAGGTCGCGCATAAGTTCGAATGTGGATACGAGCGGTGCATAGCGCTCGCGCGCGGCTACATCGCCTTCAATCACAGCATTCACAGTAGTGTAGGTCATGCGCTCTGCCGAGCGTATGACACCTTCGCACAACTCGTATCCCACGATCTCGCCGTGAGAATCGATTTGCATTACGCAGGACAACACGAGCCGGTCGAGATGCGGACGGAGGCTGCAAATGTCGGTAGACAATTCGAGCGGCAGCATCGGCACTGCACGGTCGGGGAAGTAAACGCTGGTGCCGCGCAAATGCGCTTCCTGGTCGAGCGCGGAATCGGGCGTGACGTATTGGGCCACGTCCGCAATGTGGACCTGCAACTCAAAATCACCGTTATCGAGTCGACGGGCCGTTACTGCGTCGTCGAAATCGCGCGCGGTTTCACCATCGATGGTAACGATCGGCAGCGCCCGAAAGTCGCGGCGGTGGCGAAGTTCTTGTGCGGGGATAACGGCGGAGACATTCTGCGCTTCTTCCAAAGTAGCCGCGGGGAAATGATGCGGGAGATGAAACTTGCGGATCGTGATTTCGACGTCGACCCCGAAGTCGTCCTGGCGGCCGAGAATTTCAAAAACGCGGCCACGCGGATTCTGCGTGGGCGTGGGCCAGTCGGTAATCTCGACATCCACCACCATCTTTTCAAGGTCATCCCATTCCGAGTGAGGCGCGGCTTCCTTGCCCAGCACGCGGTCGACGGATTTTCGACGTAGCGCCGGCGTCTCGCCGGTTGCTTTAGCAAGCGGAATCTCCATGCCCGGCGGGATCACGATCTCCTGCGTGATCTTGCTGTCGATCGGCTTCACATAGTTGTGGCGCCCGCCGTAGTGAAAAATTCCCACCACCGTGGGATGACCACGCACCACCGAACGCACGATGCGCCCCTCGGCCCGGCCGTCGGGACGCGTGGCTAAAATATCCACCAGCACGCGATCTCCATGCATGGCATTGCCGATAGCATGCGGCGCAATGAAGATGTCACCCACCAATCGCGACTTCATCGACGGACTCAGCGAACTCGCGTCCGCAATGACAAAACCGAAACCGTCCCGATGCATCGTGAGTCGTCCAGCGACCAGGCTTTTGTCGGCTGCGGCTTCCGGCAGGGCGTAGCCATCGGAATTCAGTTGAAGGAGTTGCCCATCCGCGACCAACTTCTCAAGACGCGAGTCGAGCTCCCGGCGGCTCTCTCCGTGCAAGCCGAGTTCGCGCACCAGCTGCTGGAATCCCGCAGACCGCTTCGGCTGGCGGGCAATATGTTTCAGAATGGTGGAATCGGAAAGCATGAGCTCTCGGGTGTCTGCTCTTAGCATATCCCACACCCGATTTGCTCTGTCATCCTCAGCGAAGCGAAGGACCTATGTAACTCCGGTCGGTTGCGGAGATCCCTTCGGCAAGCTCAGGGCATGCTCTTCGATGTCCGCGGAACGCGGGAGATCAGAATGACGCAACCACGCCAGCGTTTCTCAGGTTCAAAACGGCTACCACGTATCCCCGCCGCCGCGCGGTGGCCACACTCCCAACGCTTGCCGGATCATGGCGATCTGTCCCACGTGGTAGCTATTGTGCGCCACCATTTGCCAGAGCACCGCCTCCAGCGTTCCCGCCAGTTTCGTATCTCCCTCATGCACGGTTTCGATGGGGCGCTGCATCTCTTTCGGAGAAGAATTCGCCAGTGCAGCAAAATCAGCCAGCAGGCCGGCGAATTGCTTCCTTAGCCGATTCCATTCTTGCCCATCGGAGGGAGAGGAAGCGGACGGGAAGCTCTCTGAAGCATGTGTGGGAGAGGCAGGCCGCCCACCCCGAATGCGGCGCAGTTCGTAGTCCATCCAGTAATTCATGTGGAAGACAAGTTGCCCGACGGAGTGAGGAAATCCCGCAACCTGCCGTGCCGCCAGTTCGTCGGAAAGATCTTCGACGCAAGCAAGAGGATCGACGTGAGCGCCTCTGCCGCGAAGCAATTCAGTTAGCGCGCGAGAAGCCATAGGAAATCCGGCATCAGGTCTTAGGTGTTAGGTCTTAGTAGGGTGCTCCAGTTTCCCGAAACAAAGGCCGAAGCCCAAGACCAACGACCTAAAGCCAACGACCTAAGGCCTTCCGGCAAAATACTTCTCCTCCAGAATCCTGCGGTGATGCAACTCATGTCCCGCGATGATGTAAGCCAGCGCCCGCACCGTAACTTCATTCTTGTTGGCAATTCCGCGACGCGTCCACGCCACCTCGTCCAGATTCCGCAGCAGTGACAGCGTCGCCCGGCGTACGGCAATGAAGTCTTCCACCTGATCGGCCAGCGAAAGATGGGCGAACGGACCATTCTTCACATAGTCGTCCTGCTCAAAGCCCGCCAGGGGCGTTGCGTCGGCGCGTGAAATGCGCAGCGCGCGGTAAGCGAATACCCGCTCGCTATCGCAAACGTGCCCTAACACTTCCTTGGCGTTCCATTTCTCCGGAGCGTAGCGAAATTCTCCGTCTTCCTCGTCGCGGCCGGAAAGCAACATCATGGTCTGGCGGCGCTGCTGGTCGAGCGTGCGGAGGACGTCTTCGCCTTGCACCAGCGAGATGTAGCCGGCATAGTAAGAAGCGTACTCGTCTGGCAGTGGAGGGGCGATGGAAAGCGTTGGCGGGGTGATTACGGCTGGTTCCGACATTCGATTGCTCCTGAAGGTGAATGCTGCTTTCGCTAGATCTTCGAGCCAAAAGCATACTCCTTGGACGCATGGAACGGCTAAACGCATCGTCCTGCCCCGGGAATCCTTACATGGTCCGAGCGTCGAAATGGGCTGGCTCCTCTTCATAGCCCAGTCTCAGGAGACCACCCGACCCAGTACCACCCGAGGAAACCCTGTTGAAAATAAAGCTTTTCCACAGCGCTCAATATGAGACAGCGGAGTACAATTCGATTTGGTCACGCAAGTGCGGCAGGTGATCCCTAATCCCAACAAGGAAAGGAACTTGTAACCCATGTGGAAGCCGACGAATCAACCTCAGCCCCCCGGGCGCCCGGCCGAGCCGGAGCGTCCTACCGTGAATACACCGAGCGCCCCTGCAATGGTGGCGAATGAACCGGCCGTTGCGCCGCGGCCGGCGACTACCACCACGACCACTGCGGACCAGGCAACCATCGGCAAATCGCTGGTAATCAAGGGCGAGGTGACCGGATCGGAGTCGCTCTACATTGACGGCCGCGTCGAAGGGTCCATCAGTCTGGCGGGAAACCGCGTCACCATCGGTCGCAACGGCGTAGTAGCCGCCAACATTAACGCGCGCGAAATCGTCGTGCTCGGCAAGGTGCGCGGCAATCTCACGGCCAGCGACCGCGTCGACATTCGCAGCGACGGATCCCTCACCGGCGACGTCGTCGCGGCCCGCATCTCCATTGAAGACGGAGCCTTCTTCAAGGGCGGCATCGACATCCGCAAAGGCGGCCTGCCTGCCCAGCAAAAGCCCAATGGCAAGGAAGAAGGCGTTGCCGCGTCTGAACCGGCAGCTGTTGGAGCGCGCGCCTAAGTTTGTCGTAAAGGTTTCCATTGAAAAGATCAGCGGCGGAGTTCGCACCCATTGCGAATATCCGCCGCTTTGTTTTCGCAGACGTGGTAAAGCTTCTACCGTTGACTCGTGAATCTCGCTTGTGCAACGTGGATAGGTTCGCGATGAACGACCATAAGAAAATTCCCCGCCTAGAACAGAATCCTCCGCTTCCGGAAGCGGCAGCTCCGGAAACGATCGCTCCGGAAATGCCTGGCGTCGCCCCGGTCTTCGCGGTCGAGCCTTCTTATGTGCACACAGTTTTTTTTGGTCCGGACGGACTGAGGCCGGGATGGGGCATCGCATTTTATTTGGGCCTGTTTTATCCGTTGCAGTTTGCGGCCAGCCGATGGGCGTGGTCGCTGAACCTCAGCGCCCAAGGATTGTGGTCGATGATGCTGGCGGAATTTGGTGTGTTGATGGCGGCGATAATTCCGTCGATAGTTCTGGCGAGAGTTGAGAAGCGGGCGTGGGGAGCGTACGGTCTGCCACCCAGATTTGCCTTGGGAAAATTGTTCTGGGTAGGAGCAGTCTGGGGATTTACCAGCATCACGCTGCTGCTGGCGGCGCTGTACGGTCTGCGAGTTTTTGACGTGGGACACCTGGCGATGCATGGCGCGCGCATCCTGAAATTTGCTCTGTTCTGGGCGGCGTTTTTCCTGCTGGTCGGATTCTTCGAAGAATTCTTGCTGCGTGGCTATTCGCAGTTCACGCTGACGCGGGGAATCGGCTTCTGGCCCGCGGCCTTGTTGCTGTCATGCACCTTCGGTCTGATCCATCTGCAAAACGATCGCGAGCAGTGGCTAGGTCTGCTGGCCGCGGCGGCGATCGGTTTCTTCTTTTGCCTTACGCTGCGGCGCACCGGCAATCTGTGGTTTGCCGTCGGCTTTCACATGGCATGGGATTGGGGCGAGACGTTTTTTTATTCCGTGCCGGATAGCGGAACGATTTTTCCGGGGCATCTGCTGAAGTCGTCGTTACACGGTTCGCGGTGGCTCACCGGCGGCATGGTTGGACCCGAGGGTAGCGTGCTGTGCTTCGTCGTCATCGCCGTGGTCTGGGTCGCGTTCGCGAGGGCCTACCCGCAAGAGCGGCACACAGTGGCTTAGCAGGCTAGTTTCCCGCACGGCCGAAAGAGCTGTTGTCCCGACACCCCGCTCGGGGATGACGCTGTAGCTTTCAAAACCATCGGACGAACTCAGAGCAATGCAAGACGGTATCGAGATTACTCCTCCGGAGGCAATCCGCCCTCGACCATAGTCTCGAATCGGGTGCAGTTTTTAATGAACGCCAAGTTGACCCGTCCAATCGGACCATTGCGCTGTTTCGAAATGATGATCTCAGCTTTACCCTGCAAGTCAGGATCGTCCTGCCTATAAACTTCCTCACGGAAGATAAACATCACCAGGTCGGCATCCTGCTCAATCGAGCCCGACTCTCGCAGGTCGGCAAGTTGCGGACGATGGTCGCCGCCACGACTTTCCGGAGCACGGCTCAACTGCGAGAGCGCGATCACCGGTACGCTCAATTCCTTGGCGAGCGCTTTCAATCCTCGCGAAATCGCCGACACTTCCTGCGTGCGGTTTTCGTACCGCTTGCTTCCTCCCGACATGAGCTGAAGATAGTCCACGATAATCAGGTCGAGCTTGCCTTGCGATTGTTTCAATCGACGTGATTTGGCGCGCATCTCGCTCAAAGAAATTCCCGGCGTGTCATCGATGAAAATCGGGGCGTGCGCCAACTGCTCCATGGCCCGCACCACCTTGCGGGTGTCGTCCTGCCACAGAGAGCCAGTGCGCATTTTGTGGGCGTCCACTTTGGCCTGTGAACAGAGCAAGCGCAAGAGCAGCGCCTCGCGCGACATTTCGAGCGAGAACACTCCCACCACCTGCTTGTCTTCGATCGCCGCATTTTCGGCGATGTTCATGGCGAACGCCGTTTTGCCCATCGAAGGCCGCGCCGCAATGATGACCAGGTCGGAACGCTGCAGTCCGCTAGTCATCTCATCGAGGTCCGTGTAGTGCGTGGCCAGTCCGGTGATGCGCTGCCCGCGTTGCAGCAGTGCGTCCACCGAGCCGAAGGATTCGCGGACAATCTCCTGCACCCCCATGAACCCGCGGCCAATGCGCTTTTCCGAGAGCTGGAAGATGGCGGCCTCCGCGTCGCTAAGCACCTCTTCGGCCGCGTCGGATTGATCGGCCGCCCGCGCAATGGCCGTATTGGCGGCGTGAATCAATCCGCGCAACAACGCTTTATCGCGGACGATCTTGACGTAGTGGTCGATGCTCGGCCGGTCGGGAACGCCCGCCAGCAGGCTCGACACGTAGCCCACATCACCGATGGGCTGCAGCTCCTTGTGGCGATCGAGCTCCTCGATCAGCGTGATCATGTCGATCGGCCTGGAAGATTCCGCCAGGTCAACCATGCGCCCGTAGATGCGCCGGTGCGAATCGAGTGAAAAATCTTCGATGCGCAGATGCTCCGCCGCCTGATTGTAGGCAAAGTTGTCGAGCAGGATTGCGCCCAGAATCGAGCGCTCGGCTTCTACATTCGCCGGAAGCGTGCTGATGGTGTAGTCGGTGGTTGCCATGTTTCCGTAAAAAAACTGTGCCCGAATCCCCCCCCTAGCATAAGCGAAGACAAAGCGAAGACACAAATGAATTGTGCAGAAGCTGTGAACCCCCTCGATATCCTGTGGAAGTCCAGCGAAAACAGGTCGTTAACAGAAGGTTCTTGCCCCTGAATCAGAGGCTTGGATGATCCGAAGTGATCCGCGCCAGCCGTGGCGAAAACGCTTCCGCAAATACAAATGCGGCCCAGGCCAGCCACCTGAGCCGCATCGTTCGCAGGATCTTCAAGGCTGCCTTCCCGCCGGTTAGCCGCAGCGGGCGGACGGTACCAGTCCGACAGCACTCCCACTACTGGAGAGCGCCACATTTACCGGTACTGTTGCAGAACCCCGCCTCGAAGAAGCGCTGCTCTGCCACCTTGCGGCGGCCAGTGGCCCAACCCACTCAAAGAGCGGGCAATGGAGGAGGCCGCAATGCCCGGGCGACCGGCACGCACTCACGCGCGTTTCCGATCTTCCCCCGGCGATTTACCTTGAGAATCACCGGTCCCTAGCTTCGCCGCAATCATCGTTGGGCTCTAGCCTTTGAAAATCCAACGTTTTCACTGAACTCACTCTGCCGCAGATCGATACGAGCCGCAACGAGAATTTGTTTTTCCGCTGTGCAGAAACTGTGGACGATGACGCTTCCCTGTGGAAAGCTGAGGAAAACCAAGGAGGGAACTCCTGCCCAGGGAATTCCCGGCGTTCGACTGCAATTACCTATACGCCGTTAAAGGATTCCCACCCCACGATCCTAATCTTCTCCGCCGAGCCCCCAAGGAACGAAAGGCGGACGAGGCGTCCGCCCCCACACCAGCTAATCCCTTACTCCATACCTAAACGCCCGCAACTTCCGCGATCGCGACGGATGCCGCAGCTTCCGCAGGGCCCTGGCTTCGAGCTGGCGGATGCGTTCGCGCGTTACTGCGAACGACTGCCCGACCGTCTCCAGGTGCTCCGAACAACCTCTCGTTACGAAGTAAAGTGCGGGGCTACGATGCCGATGAATTCGCGGGATGTGATTCCCTTGATCTGCTTCCAGAACTCTGGAAAGTGCCGCCGGTTGCCTGTGATGAGGTAGTCGGCGCGGGCGGCGTCCGCGCATTCTAGGAACTTGTTGCCGTCGGGATCCTTCGCGATCTGGAGCTTACGCGCAGAGTGAACTATCGGCGCGCGGTTCTTGATGAGCTGGAGAAGCTGCTGCTGCAGGCCTCTGCGGGCTTGAATTCCGGGCGCGCACGGACTTCCCGGTATTCGGCGAGGATGGCATTGGTGACTTACAGCCGAGCCGGTTTGGTCATCGCGAGCACGGTGCGCTGAAGTCCGTCCGGTTTCAGAGCCGCCGAGGCCAGGATATTCGTGTCAATGACGTGCCGGAGCGAGATCATCGAGGCTTCGGTTTTTGCGTACGGAGGGCCTTGATGACCCCATCCATCTGGCGCGAGGGGAGCGCGCTCGTGCCCTTGAGCCGGGACTCTTCTCCGATCAGCCTGAGCACCTCCGGCTCAGGGGCGGCGAGGCGTACATCGTCCCGGTCGCTCAGGAGCCCTGCCTTCGGCGTGCCGCGCTTTGCGATGACAAGCGGGCGTCGTTCGTCCGCCACTTGGCGCAACAACTCGCCAATGCAGTTTAATTGCCAATGGAGTCAAGCGTCAGCGCAAAAACGTAGCGATAAGCTCATCGGCATCGGGGGAGTGGTCGCCCACTCGCCTCCGCCCCACCATCGGACATGCGGTCCGCATCCGGCGGTTCCGTTCGGTTGGGATAAGCAACCGCGAAGCGCATTTGAAGCTGAGTGCCGGGAAACATCGTGTTGGTCTTGTTCAGTGCCGCGCAAAGGGATTCGACGACCCGCGACCGATGGGTGAACTGAGCGGGCCCGGCCGCAGCCATGCGGGGCTGTTCGTCGATCGCCCCAAAACACCGGAGCCGCGAACCTTCAAGGGGAAAACGCAAAAAGCGGACAGGTTTTGCTTCGCACCCGGGAGGATAAAACCGAATCCATCGAAGCTATTTTAAAAGGGGTATGTCAGGAGCTCTGAATTTAGATTCCGAATCAAGTATCAGTCTGGGAAAGACAGAGACGGAGCCGTCGCGTGCTTCATACCAAGGCACAGCGGAGCCGTGCCTCAAGAAAATCCGTGTCGATCCGTGGCTAAGTCTTTAGTCCCGAACTCCATCCATGAACGCCCGCAATTTGCGCGAGCGCGACGGATGCCGCAACTTGCGCAGCGCCTTGGCTTCGATCTGACGAATGCGTTCGCGGGTGACCGCAAACGACTGCCCGACCTCTTCCAATGTGTGCTCGCTGCCATCTTCAAGTCCGAAGCGCATCTTGATCACTTTTTCCTCGCGCGGGGTCAACGTGCGCAGGACCTGTCCGGTCTGGTCCTTGAGGTTCACGTTGATCACGGCTTCGGCCGGCGAAACTACGGCGCGGTCTTCGATGAAGTCGCCCAGATGCGAATCTTCCTCTTCGCCAATCGGCGTTTCGAGAGAGATGGGCTCCTGCGCGATCTTCAGTACCTTGCGTACTTTCGCCACCGGAATATCCATGCGCTTGGCGATCTCTTCGCTCGTAGGCTCGCGTCCCAGTTCCTGCACCAGCTGCCGCGAGGTACGGATCAGCTTGTTGATCGTTTCGATCATGTGCACCGGGATGCGAATCGTACGCGCCTGATCAGCAATAGCACGAGTAATCGCCTGCCGAATCCACCACGTGGCATACGTGGAAAACTTGTAGCCCCGGCGGTATTCGAACTTGTCGACGGCCTTCATCAGACCGATGTTGCCCTCCTGAATCAGGTCGAGAAATTGCAGGCCGCGGTTGGTGTATTTCTTGGCGATCGAAACCACTAGACGAAGATTGGCCTCAATCAGTTCGCGCTTGGCCTGCTCCGCGTCCATGTCGCCCTGGATAATCTCGCGCTGCGTGCGCTTGATCTCCTGGAACAACAGGCCGGCTTCAACTTCTAGCTTTTCGATCTCGCTTCTTACCGCTCGTGCCTGCCGTCGATATTCTTTTTTTTGTTCCTCGCTGCGCGTGGCGTCGGCTTTACGCTCCAGATTTTGCGCCTGCCGGTCGAGTGAGCGCATGCTGTCGACGGTTTTGTTGACGCGGTCGATCAGCCGCTTGCGTTCAGCATTGGTGAATCCCAGCTTGCGCACCGCGATGGACACCCTCACGATGGCGCGGGCGTAGTTGCGACGGGCGCGGCGATGATCCTTGGGACGCTTCTTCAGAGACACGGCCGCGTATTTTTCCTGCACCACGGCGACCTTCTTGTACAGCTTCGCCATGCCGTCGATCTTGCCGGTGAATTCGTTCAACCGGTTCTGCAGGATCTCGTCGGTGATCTCTTCTTCGTCGAAGGTGACGACCTCCTTGATGGAGCGCACACCTTTCTTCAGGTCCTCGCCCATGGCCAGCAGTTCGTGAATCACAATCGGCGATCGCGAAAGCGCCTTCAGCACGCGGATCTGGCCGCGCTCGATGCGCTTGGCGATTTCGACTTCGCCTTCGCGCGTGAGCAAGGGCACCGTGCCCATCTCGCGCAAATACATGCGGACGGGATCGTTGGTTTTTTCCAGCGCACCGGGAGTGAGGTCGAGTTCAACGTCCTCGCCCTCTTCGATGTCTTCGAATTTCTTGTCGAGCGCGGCGGAAGGTAGCTTCGGGCCCTCCAGCACATCGATGCCTTGCGTACCGATCGTAGTGAGCAGGTCGTCCAGATCTTCCGGACTGTGCACATCGTGCGGTATGAGATCGTTTACCTGGTCGTAGGTGAGGTATCCTTTCTCTTTGCCGGCATCGACCAGCTTTTTTATGTCATCGTACTTGTCTTCAAGAGCCAAGAGGCGTGTCCTCAAATCCTTCAATTCGCTCGCGGGGGAGCGTGTGGTAATGTGGTTTCAGGTAGGAATATGGGGTAGCGCGGAGTTGTGCACCTAGCACAAACTTTAGAGCTTAACACATAAGTGTTGACGGGTCTATCATTTGTCTCGCCCGAGATACCCTAGTTGGCCGCTATCTACAACTTTCCCAAATACTTAGATGTTTTCCACCGCCATTTTGTTTCACGCACTTTTCTGGTTTCCAATCGGGTTTCTGAAACCGGCATCCGCCAGACTTGGATCCCTCAGCGCACGGCTGAGCCGTTCCAACTCCCGGAGCAGTTCTTTCATGCGTTCTCTGTCCTTGCTGACTCCGGGTTTCTTCAGTTGGAGCTGCAACTGTTCCAGCTGGCGACGCAGGTGAATGCGACGCAAGGCCCGAACCGCACCCTCAAGGCGTTCGGCGCTAAGTTCTTCCTCCTCTTTCAGCAGGATCGACGCCAGCATCCGGCGGTCGCTTTCAGAGCATGGGATCTCCATAACATCCGCAACGTCGGCTCCCGCACTGAGCAGAGCCTCAACCAGCGATTCCGTCGTCAGGCCGCGATGCAGGCGATGCGAGTGCGTGAATCAGAATTCGCTCCGCGTCCGTGGCGTGCGCTTCGTCCGGAGCCTTCACCTTTGCGGCTGAACGCTCGGCGGCCACGTGGCGCAACTCCTGCCGTAACACGGCCGAATCGATTCCCAGTTTCTGCGCGATCTCCTGACCTAATTCATCACGCACAATTCTGCTGGGCACGCGCTGAATATGCGGCAATAGGTAGTTCACGGCTTTCACTTTGCCCTCGGCGCTGCGCACGGGAAAATGAGTTCGGGCACGGTCAATCAAGTAGTCGAAATATTTTTGTGAACCTCGCAACACCTCGCCGTAGGCATCTTTACCCTTTCTTCGGATGAAGAGGTCGGGATCGAACCCCTGTTCCAGGGTCAACACCTTAATGTGGAATTCTTCTTCGATCAACAAACTCAAGGTTCGTTCTGTTGCCTTGGCTCCCGCCGTATCCGGATCAAAATTGACGACCACATTCTTGCTGAACCGCCCGAGCAGCCTCGCCTGCATTTCGGTGAACGCGGTCCCCGAGCTGGCAATCACATTGTGAAATCCCGCCGCATGGACGGAGATGCAATCCATCTGACCCTCGACCAAAATCGCGTAATCAAGTTTGCGGATCGCTTCCTTCGCGCGCTCGAGGTTGAATAGAACACGGCTCTTGGAATAGATCCCGGTCTCGGGCGAATTGAGATATTTCGGACCAGCCTTCTCGTCGGTGGCGAGCGTGCGTCCAGTAAATGCAATGATCCTCCCGGCTTCGTTAGCGATGGGAAACATGACCCGGTTGCGGAATTTGGAGTACATCGCCGCTCCCGGCTGAGCCTGCCCTGAGCGAAGTCGAACCGGGCCTCCGGCTTCCGGGAACGAGTCAAAATCCCCACCCTGCCCGTCCAAAGGGCGGACGGACAGGGACGGGGCACCCTCGGCATTCGCTTTGCTGTTGTCATTCCGAGCGGAGCGAGGAATCTGGGCTGGCTGACGGCTGTCTTCCTGCTTCCACGAAAACAAGCCACTCTCCCGCAACACCTCTTCGCCGAACTCGCTCGTCAAACGATCACGCAGCAGGAATCCTGAATCCGGCGCATAACCAATGCGAAAGCACGCAATGCTTTCTTCCTCGAGTCCACGGCCCTGCAAGTATTCTCGAGCCCGCGCGCCTTCAGGGCGGGTCAAGCATTCCTGAAAAAATGCGGCCGCGCGCTCATGGATATCGAGCAGTTGAGCGCGCAGTTTGGCTTCCCTGGCTTCCGCCGGATTCGAATACGTAGCTTTCGGCAGCGGGATCCCGAGCTTCTGCGCCACCAACCGCACGGCCTCGGGAAAAGTGACGTTCTCGATCTTCTGTATAAACTTGAAAACGTCGCCCGACTCGTGACAGCCAAAGCAGTGATAAAACTGCCGCGTGGCATGGACCGAAAACGAAGGAGTCTTCTCGCCATGAAATGGACAAAGACCCGCATAGTTCGAGGCTCCAGCCTTCTTCAGCTTGACGTAATCGCCGATGATGCGGACGATATCCGCCTGCTGCTTTACCGTTTCTTTGAAATCTTCAGCGGGCATGGGTGGACGGATTCGTCGACACTTCTCCCTTGGAATTGTGGGGGTGAAAACTAATCGTGAGAATACACCGGAGCCTGATCGCTGTGAAGAAGCTGTGGAATAAACCGGGATTCCGTTGATGCCCCAGGGAAAACCCGACTTTATTGCCGAGCTTTTTCCTCGGGCCTGCTGAGCGCAGGAAGATCGTCCCAAAGAGGATTCGCCGATGTCTAAGCATCCCTACCTGCGCCACTGCCGTTCCCCATTGTAGCGGTCGCGGAAGCCCTCGCTCTCGAGGAGTCATGGTGGGCTGTCCTTCGGGCGATTCTCCTTCGCTCCGCAACTGTGACAACTGTCACAGGCATGGCGAAGCCGGGTCAACTTGGAGCTGCCGACAGTCTGGGCTCTATTAGGGAGGCTTCGACGCTAGCATGACAAATTCATACCCTTAACTCCGCCACCGTGGCCCCGCCGCCGCCTTCGTTCTGCGGAGGCTCGGCGACGGACTCCACGTGAGGATGCTGCTGCAGAGCTTGCCGCAGGGCTCTGCGAAGAATGCCCATGCCGCTGCCGTGGACGACGCGCACGCGTGGCAATCCGGCGAGAAAGGCGCGGTCGACAAACTTCTGCACTTCGCGGGTAGCGTCGTCCACGTTGTAGCCAATGACGTTGATTTCTGAGGGCGCGTTTTGGCCTTCATTCTCGTTATTCAGCGACACGGAAATCCCGCGCGCGCGAGCGGCCTGCACGGGAGAATTCGCCGCCCGCGCTTTCACCAGCACTCCCGCGATATCGTCGCGCGCGATCTTCATCTTCATCGCGCCGATCTGGACTTCGAAATGGTTGTCATCGATCTTGCGGGAAATCGTCGCCGCGCGTCCCGTCGATTTCAGCTTGACGCTGTCGCCTTCTCCAACTTGCTTGACCACCTGCGGCTGCGCGTGAGGATCGCCTCGGTCGGCTCCGCTGGCATGCGCTACGACCGTGGAATCGAACTCCTCGCGAAATTCCCGCCGCAGCTTGGCGATCTTCCTTTCAGCATCCTTCGCGACTTTCTGCGCTGCCGCTTTGTCCTGGATCGCGTTCACCGCCTCGCGCGCATGGTATTCGAAGTCGCGCAGAACGCTCTCCAGCTTCTTCTCCATCTCGCGGATCTTGTTCTGCTGTTCCCGCTTGCCCTCAGCCGCCAGAAATGCTCGCTCCCGTTCCAATTCCTGCTGGCGCGCCTGCAACCGCAAACGCTCGCTTTCCGCCTGGCGCAACTCGGCATGAAGCCGATCCAGGAACTCGCCCACATCCCGTGCCTGCGTTCCCAGCCGTGCCCGCGCCGTACTGATGATGGCAGGATTCAGTCCCAACCGCTGCGCGATATTGATTCCCGCCGAGGCTCCTGGCACGCCAATCTTCAGTTCGTACGTCGGCCGCAAGGTCGCTTCGTCGAACCCCACCGAGGCGTTGACTACCCCCGCGGTATTCGCCCCGTAAACTTTCAGCGAAGTGTGATGCGTCGAGATGACTGTCATGCAGCCGGTGCGGCCGAAGTGGCCGGCAATCGCAACCGCGAGCGCCGCACCTTCTTCCGGATCGGTGGCCGAGCCCAATTCATCCAGCAACACCAGCGAATGCGAGGTAGCTGTGCGAGAGATGAAATCGATGTTGGTGACGTGCGCGGAGAAAGTAGATAGATTCTGCTCAATCGATTGATAGTCGCCAATGTCCGCCAGAACCGCGTCAAACACCGGCATCTCCGCCCGATCGGCGGGAACGGGAATTCCCGACTGCGCCATCAACGCCAGCAGGCCGATGGTCTTCAAAGTGACGGTCTTGCCGCCGGTGTTGGGACCGGTGATCACTAATTGGCGGCGTGGGCCTTCGAGCTCCACACTAATCGGCACGATCTCGGTGCCTTTGAGTTTTAGATTCCGTTCGAGCAGCGGATGGCGGGCGTTGTGCAGAAGGAGGCGAGTTTCGCTCGCGGACAGCCGAGGGCGGCTGTCCCCACTCAAACCTTCATTCAACGGCACGGCTACGCAGTGGTAGTCTTCGGCGAAGCGCGCCTTGGCAAACTGCAACTCCAATTCTCCAAGCACTTCAGCTGACGCTAGAATTTCCTGCGCACCTTCGCCGATGAGACGCGTCATTTCCATCAAGATGCGATGAATCTCCGCCATCTCATCATCCAGCAGTCGCACCAGTTCGTTATTCTGCTCGATGGTTTCCAGCGGCTCGACAAATACAGTTTGCCCGCTCGAACTGGCGCCGTGCACCACGCCCTGGACCCTTCGCTTCTGTTCGATCTTTACCGGGATGACAAAGCGCTCGCCACGGATGGTGATCAATTCATCCTGCACCGCGCCGCCTTCCGCCAGTTTTCGCAAGTGGCCACGCAGCGATTCCTGAATGACGCGCCGCTGCTTTTCGATCTCGCGTCGAACCCGTGCCAATGCCGGCGAAGCGGCATCTTGCAAAGTCCCATCGGGCTGAATCTTGTTGCCGAAGGATCGCAGAAATTGTGTAAAGTCAGGAATGTTTTGTGAGAGGGCGCTAGTCCGCTGCCAGTCCGTCCTCATGTTCGCGGGGGGATGGAAAGCGATTTCGCGCCATTCGGCCGCGCGATCCACCAAATGCACGACGTCACGAATCTCGATTGTTTCGAGCACGGCTCCCGCAATGCGGGCCTTCTCGACGAGTTTCTGGATGTCCAGCAATCCGGAAAACTCAAAGCGCCCACCCACGCGCCGGAATTCTCGTATTTCGCCGGTCAGAAGCTGTTGTTCGGTAATCCAGGACGAATCGATGGAAGGCGCCAGCGCATTGATCCTTGCTTCACCTAGAGGTGAAGCGGCGTATCCGGCGAGCACTTGGCGCAGAACGTCAAACTCCAACACGCGCGCAGAGCTGTGGATGAGCGACGGAGCCATCGAAAGTATGTTACAGGAATGCCGGTTCGGGATCGTTCTAGGATTGAGCTGCGGCCAGAGCGTGAGGGCCCGGGCTTGAAACGGGGAGTCGCAGGGTGAAGATCGCTCCGCCCTCTGGCTTGTTCTGGCAGGTGATCTGGCCGCGATGGTCCTGCACCACGCCATACACGGCGCTCAGACCCAAGCCAGTGCCTTTGCCGATCGGCTTGGTGGTATAAAAAGGATCGAACACGCGATTCGGCTCTTTTACACCCGGCCCGCTGTCAGAAAACTGGACCACCACTTCTTCCCCATGCAGCTGGGCGCTGACTTGAAGCAATCCCCCGCCCGCTTCCTCAAGCGCATCCAATGCATTCTCGACAATCTGGAAGAAGGCTTGAAAGAGCTGGTGTCCATCACCCCAAACCTTCGGCAAGCTGGGCTCGAATAAAGTTTCAACGTGAATCTTCTTGTCGTGGCGCTGCAGTTCCCTCATTTGCACGGTGCGCTGCAGAAGCGTGCCCAAGTCCACTAAGGTTCTCGACCCGGAACTTTGCTGGGCGAAGCTCAGAAGGCTCGATATGAGATCGCGAGTCCGCTGCGAGTGGTGCACAATCTTGCGCACCAGCGTGTCTTGCTCGCTGGTCAGGCGCTGGTTGGACCAAAGCTTTTCTGAATATCCCATGATGGCGGTGAGCGGATGATCGATTTCACGAGCCGCTCCGGCAACCAACTGACCCAGAGACGCAAGTTTTTCCCGCTGCACAAGATGAGTCTGCAATCGCTCTTCGTTTTCGAAGCTACGCCGCGAACTTTCCAGAAGATGGATCAGAGCCTGATCCTGCAGATACTGGCGAAGGAACACGAATACGCCCAGGACCAGCATCGCCGTCAAAATGGTGAATATTCGGAAGGTCCGAGTCAAAGCGGGGGAACTGTCCCAGAGGAACGTCCATATCGCCAGTACCGGCAGGGAAAGGATGGCCAGCATCGCCAGTCGCAACGCCATCGCGTTCCACTTATCGCCCAACTGTGGCAGGGCCGTTTCGGCCTGCCACTTCCGCGCACTTAGAACCGTGGCCGCCATCCAACTCACGGCTCCAACCAGTGGAATATCGTAGAGACTGCCGGTGTAGTAACTTCCGCTGGTGACTGCCAGATTCACTGCCTGCGAACCGATCGCGTAAAAAGCACTCGCCGCCATCAGGTTCAGATACAACTGTCTCCATCCTGCGGGAGCGCCGCGGGCGACAATGCCAAGCACTAATACCAGCACGCCGTTCTCCACCAGATACAGCGCCCCGAAATTTCTGTCGTACTCCGCCACGTTCAGGGAGACATATTGCGAAGGAAACACGACGAATGCGTAAAGAAACCCCCACCACACCAGTAGCAAGAAGAAATCCAGCGTGCCGGCGCGGAATTTCTGTTCCGCGTCCGCACGGTGAGGAGTGAGACCAACCGCTGCGATCATTGGAATGAGGTGGAGAAACAGGAATATATCCATCGACCAGGGATCAGGCACGGTCGAATGCTGGAGCACTTCGTAGTAGGCCCATCCCCCCTGATTCGAGGCCCAAAGAATATATCCTGATCCCATGAGCGCCCAAAAATGCCGGGTTGCTCCGTGGGCCAACCACGCGTTCCGCAGCATGATCAGGCCGATGGCGAGCGTCATCACCAGGTATCCAACATCCACCAGCCCGGTGAGGAAACGGCCCCTCGGTACAGTCAGGGACACCAATGCGCAGACCAGCGTGATTCCAAACGCGAGCACAAACCAGCGATGTCGTCTGAACCGACTCATCCGCCTCTATCTTAGGGATGAAACCTGAGGATTCACACATCACTTTCCGATCCCAACCCGTTACTACGGTCACACTCCCCTGCGCGGGCCAGGATCAGCGACCTTCGCCTCAAGCGAATGCTTTCGGGTCACCAAATCCTGCTAAAATCGAAGGTTCCAAGGCGACTACTCCTGGTCAGGCGGTACTCATGCCTTTTCCCATTACCCGTCTACGCCGTCTGCGCCGCACCGAGCCGCTTCGAAGCCTGGTGCGCGAAACCCGCCTTACTCCGGAGGCATTTGTGTATCCCATGTTCGTTTGCCCGGGGGCAGGGGTGCGCAAGGAAGTTCGTTCCATGCCCGGCGTGTTCAATTTTTCAGTGGATGAGGCAGTGAAGGAAGCGCAGGAAGTTCACAGCCTGGGAGTGCCCGCAGTGATCCTGTTTGGACTTCCTGACAAAAAGGATGAAGTCGCGACGGGGGCGTGGGCTGACGACGGGATCGTGCAGCAGGCCACTCGGGCATTGAAACGCGAAGTGCCCAATCTGATTCTGATGGGTGACGTTTGTCTGTGCGAATACATGTCGCATGGACATTGCGGGATTGTACGCAAGACGGCCTTACCGCAATCTCTCGGCGCTGCAGCCATGCGCGTGATGACGCATTCATCGGCTGAAGAAAAGAAGAAAACGATCGACGTGCCAGCCGCAGCCGCGAGTCGTGCCGCGCAAGAGGAATTTGAAATCGACAACGATGCCAGCCTTGAACTCCTCGCCCGCACTTCGGTGTCGCTCACTCGAGCCGGCATTGACATCATTGCGCCCTCGGACATGATGGATGGCCGCGTCGCCGCGATCCGGCGGGCTCTCGACGAAGCGAGTTTCATCAACACTCCGATCCTCTCCTACGCCGCCAAGTTCGCTTCCGGATTCTACGGTCCATTCCGGGAAGCGGCTGACTCGGCTCCGCAATTTGGCGACCGCCGCTCCTATCAAATGGATGGCGCCAACGTGCGCGAAGCGATGCGTGAGATCGAGCTCGATATTGCGGAAGGCGCCGATATGATCATGGTGAAGCCAGCCATGCCTTACCTCGATGTGATCGCTGCAGCTCGCCAGCGCTTTGACTTGCCGCTTGCCGCCTATCAGGTGTCCGGCGAATACGCGATGATCGAAGCCGCTGCTCGGAATGGCTGGATCGAGCGGGATCGCGTCATGATGGAATCTCTGTTAAGTATCTATCGCGCGGGTGCGAGTATCATTCTGACCTACCATGCGAAAGACGCTGCGAGCCTGCTGGCATAATCGAAGATGCAAGTGAATCTTGATCTTATAACTACAAGTAACTACAAGCTACACCACTCCGAACTAATGTAATCTAGATTCGAAAATCGGACCTCCCTCTACTTTCACCGCAACAACAGCGTTCTCCGCGCCTGCAGCTGAAACCCGAGCCCTGCCCCCGCTCCGCTTTCACAGGCCACCTCCGGCGGTGCCGCAGTCGATGGTGTGCACGGCGCAACCGCGTCTTTATCGGCCAAGGGCGCAGCGAAGGGCATTATCTGGGACATCGACAACTCGGCTGGCCGCTGGTCCCATCCCACTCAGCCATCGGTACTCCACGCCTACGACGCCACAAACGTTGCTATGGAACTCTACAACAGTTCGCCAGAGGCACTGGCAACACTGCAGAGTGGCTCTGAAGTTTACCGTGCCAACCATTGCCGAAGGGAAAGTGTTTGCTCCCACTTCCACCGAACTCGACATTTACGGCCGGCTGAGGCAGTGATATCGTAGGAACTTAATTTGGTGGCAAAGTGGCGAAAACATTTCGCTCATTTTGCCACCATTCTTTTCATTCCTGGTGTGTGCCCTTGTCCGCCTGATGATCAATTTCTCGCGCCTGCTCGCACTTCCGATTTCTATCGCTCTATTGTGCGTTGCTGCCGCGAGCCAGGAGACGGTCTTCAACGTGCCCAGCGGCGATGTCCTGGATCGCGGCAAAGTCTATACCGAGCTGGATGTCACCGCGAATCCCAACACCGACATCGCCGGATTCACCCCGCGCATCATGGCTGGAATCGGTCATGCGATTGAGGTCGGCATCAATTTGAATGGCCTGGGTACGCGCGGTCCGGTCCAGACCACGCCCACCCCGACTCTCAAATGGCGTCCATACAATGATGCGGAAAGGGGCTGGGCCTTTCTCGTGGGAGACGACGTGTTCTTCCCGGCTCAAAACCGGACCTACGATGCGGGTAATTACTTTTATGCGGAAGTGACCAAGACGTGGAGGAAGAAAACTCGTGCCACTTTGGGTGCGTATGATTTCACCCACAGCGTCGTGTCAACCGGTCAGCGCGCTGGAGGCCAATTCGCCATCGAGCAACCCGCGGGCGCTCGAATCACACTGGCGGCCGATTGGTTCACAGGCAATCACTCGCTAGGCTTCGTCACTCCCGGCGTAATTGTGAAAATCACTTTGAAGATCACGTGGTACGGTTCCTACCAGATCGGAAATCGGGGTGTTCTAAGCGGAAACCATCAATTTCTTTTCGAACTTGGATGGAACATCAACTGAGAGCTGAGCTGGGAGCCTCGCGTATTACGGCATCACGGGCTGAATCCGCCAAAACACACAAAAAGGTTCTGCAGAGCGAAAAAAAAGGGAGCCTCCGGCGGGCTTGCGCCGGAGGCTCCACAGGATTGAACTGCCTAGCGGGCGCGTCGCATCGGCTTGCCGCTTTGCCCGAAGTCCGCGCTCGCTGCACCCGTCGAGGCGACATCTTGCGCACCGGCGTGTTGAAGAATTTCCTTCGCGCACTTAGTCCAGTCCGAATTGTCGGAGTGCACGGAAAGGAGAATACCGCCCTGTTGCACGCGTCCCTCGTAGCGTTTCGCTCCCTACTCCGAACTCCCATGCCAACCAGGGCTCCCGCGATACCGCCCACCGCACCGTCGACTCCTGCTCCCGCCAGGGCCGCGATGATGGGACCAGCAGCAATGAAAGGCCCGAGTCCAGGAATGCGTGGCGCTCCAATTCCCGCGAGCCAGCCCAATCCACCGCTTAGGATGCGTGCCGATTCATGTTGCGGTTGGACTTCTATTTCGCTCGTAACCTTTATCCGCGCCAGCGCCCTCTGCTGCTTTGGCTTCAACCGCTCTCTTCTCGTTCTCAGAGCGCACCGGGCCCTTCCGGGCCACCATGCCGTTTTGGGGGATGACTTTCACATTGTGGCCGTCGGTTGAAAGTAACTTATCTTTTTCGATCGATCTGCGAATTTGCTGCGTGATATCGCGATCGGGCCGGTTCATTTTTTGTTGACCGGCTGTAGGTTCATTGGCGTTCCGGTCGCGCTGATTCATTTGGGTATTGGCAGCCGGCGTTTGCCCCATTTGACCTTGTTGATTTTGCGCGCCTGCGAGCAGTGGGCCGCCGAGCCGTGAGGCGAATCACGCGACGCGAATCGTGGTGCTAAGCAAGTTTCATGAGAGCCTCTTTGTAGTTGTTGATTGGCTTGCAGTGGGCACGTTGCCTGGACACACCGAACCATTGCGAGGGGCGCAGCGACTGCCTCCCGCCGATAACGAGGAATTGGGACGGTCTAGCGACCCTCGGTCCCGGTTGAAGTCTGCGCGGAGAAACGCTCTTTCACCCGGTCACGAATATCCTGAACCCGGTCCCCGATCTGCCCGCGGAGTTCTTCACCGCTGGCCGGAGCAAACAGAAGAGCGGCGCCGACGCCCACGCCGACTCCGGCTACGAATGTGAGCAGGTTGCGGACGGTATGGTCCTCGCCAGAGTAAAAGTCCGAAACCTGGTCGCGCAGGTCTGAAACGCGCTCGCTTGCGCGATCCACGCCATCGGCGACCCGATCCCGTACATCGCTCGTGAAGTTGTCCGTCTGGTCGAGGAAATACACCGCCGTCTTCAAGATCGATCGAATCACATTGTTCATCAAAGTTCCACCTTTCATCGCGAACTCAAATTAACGTTAGATCGTTTAGTTGCCGAAAAGGGCGCAAGGGCTTGCGCGTATCGAAATGATTTGGTCAGGAAGAGGGCGTCTCTCTTCGCCGGCCCGAAGCTTCTTTTTCCCGCATGAACTCACGAAACCCAAACAGCCCTCGCTTCTTAGGCAACCTATAACCCGTCGCCGGATCATTCAACCGGCTGCCCATGAAGCGCCGAGACTGCAATGGGTCAGAGCGACTCGTGGAACGCATCCCGACGAGAAGCGCGCCAACGCTACATGAGGAGTGTACTTATGCACGGCCTCCTTCGAACACTGCGATCATCTCTAAAATTCTTGACCGCCAATAACAAGTGTTTACAAAAAATGCGCGCATCAATTGCGACTGCAATCCTTCTTACAGGGTACGTCCAATACCCAAAAACGCAAATCATAAATGGAGAAAACGTATGCCTATTCAACCGCAAGAGCAATCGGCCCTCAATGTAAATCACCCAGCAAAATTCACCGGACGAGCCGGTGCAGGTCGCCTTCGCCGTTACCGATGATCAAGGGAAAGAAGAAATCATCACCCGCGAGTTGCCGTGCAGTTACGATCTGTCCCATCTTTTTCCAGGAAGCCGGTTGGCAATGTCAGCATCGTCAACCGGGAATAGCCTCATGTGCGCTGGAACCACCGTTATTGCGAGGGTTCCAGTTTTTTTATCGGGCATTCGTTGTAACTACTTCGGTGCTAATTACTCTCGGAACAAAAAACTGGGCCACCTTCTCCGATAATCTTACCGCCGTTCGCATATCGCAGGAATACAAAACTCCACCTTCCTTGACTCACTCTTTACCTCCCTCTGCGGAACAATCGTGCTCCTATTAGATAACGATTTTTAGTTCGACTGGAAAAGGCAGACTTCAAGGGATGCAGAAATAGCTCAGCCCTGGGAAGAAGCCTATCGAACGGCGGTGTTGGAGACGGAACATCGCAAGCTGGCGGACAAGCTTGATGCCGCAACGGTTGTCCTCTGGCAGCGCCTGTGGAAACTTGGTTCTGCCACCGGCCAAGCCGAGGAAAGGCCACGGCTCACCGATGCCTTGCTGACGCGTGACATAATTCGTCGGATTGAGCTGAAAATTCCGGCCCGACGAGTGAAAAGGCTACGCGAGGGATCTCCCGTGATACTGAAGGTTTTAATCCAAAGTGTCAAAGCGCATCGGGTGCATGGCGTTACCTCGACGTTCCGACATGGGGGAGCGCTGGGACTTTTCTCCCTCGCAATGATCGATAGCTCTCCGTTACCGACCTTTGGGTCCCGATATTCTGACGACAATTCTCGCCGCCAGTCACCGGAGCAACAGCGGGATCGGTGCTTGGAACCTACCTCACCTTCAGAATCGCAGGAAGAGCTGGATCGGCCTATCTACGTAGCAGGTTCGGAAATCGCAAGCTGGAGGCGATGGTCGGCTTTTTTAATCGGTGGGGCAGCAGCGCCCTTGCCGTCTCAACCGCGGTGCCGTTGCCGTTTCCGACCAGCGTGTTTTTCGCGGCGGCGGGTGCATCGCATGACAGCACTCGGAGATTTCTCGCAGTGGTAACGGTCTGCCGAAGTGCGCGCTACGCACTGATCGCCATCATCGCCGATTCCTAGGGCAGGCAATTCGTTCATGTTCTGCGCCATCCATCTCCATACTGCGGCTGGCTGCCGCTGTTTGCGGCGGCCATACTGGTGCTGGTTCTGACTGGAATTGTGCTCAATCGACGATTGGTGCCCGCGACAAGCGCACGGCCAGCAGGTTCAGAGGCTATGGCTGCGTTCCCGCATCCATAATTTCTTTTCCTTCGTTCTGCGCGACGGCGGGATAGGCAATCTTCTTGCGGCGGCGGAGGTCGCCGGGCAATTGTGACCTTAGCAGCCATAAGCCCAGCGCGGCCGCGGCCGCCCAGGTAACCGTGACAAGGGCCAGTTGCAGCAGGTCAGTGCCGCGGCTGCCGTGTCCGCGGGCGGGCAGTCGCACGGTCTTCGCAACTTCCCAACTGATGAAGCCTGCCACGACCGCGGTCGACGCGGATTTTCCCAACTCGCCCCAACGTAACGAGGCTAGCGAAACCATCTTGCGGTAGTGCAGCAACCAGGCGAGAGCCAGCAGATTCGCTCCGATGCCGATATCGGAAGCGAAGGCCAGGCCGACGACGCCGTAGGTATGAAAGAGCAGGGAATAAATCGGCAACGATGCGCTGGTGATGACCGTTACCGCAACCATCGGAGTGAGCGTGTCGCCAGCAGCGTAGAAGGCGCGGGCATAGAGACCCTGAACTGACCAGAGAGCGAGTGAAAGCGAGAACCAGAAGAAGAATACCGACGTGGTTTGAGTGTCGGAGACCAGGAATCGTCCGCGGCGATAGACCAAATCGATCAAAGGAAAAGCGGCGGCCATCATCCATCCCGTAGCCAAAAACGATGCCGCGGCAACGCGATAAACCGAATCATTCACCGTGGTGGCGAATTCTTTCAGCCGCTTCTCGTTGAACAATCGGGCGAAGAATGGCAGCGAAGCTTGTCCTGTGGCTTGTCCCAACACGGCAATGGGCACGGCGAACAGGCGCTTCGCATAATTAAGGCGCGCGATGTCTCCAATGCCGCTGGAGGCGAAGTGACGGAGGATCCAGTCGTCCGCCGTGACCAGTGAAACACCCAGCATCAGCGGGACCGATAGCTTTACCCACTCGCGAAATGCGGGATTCATAACGTCGAAGGAAGGCTTGTAGCCGGTGCCGATCTTTGCCGCCCCGATTACGCTGGCAAGAAAGGGACCCAGCACGCTTCCCAGCAGCGCACCGTAGGCGAGCGATGCGATCCCGAGGTGGCGGCCGGCGATCACGCCACCAAGAATGATGAACAGGTTGTAGAGCAGCGGCCCGAATGCGGGAAAGAGAAAGAGCCGGTGGGAAAGCAAAACCGCGGAGACCACTCCTCCCACGTAGAAGAAGATCTGAGCGGGCAGAAGAATACGTGTGAGATGAACCGTCAGCTCTACTTGCGCGGGCGAAAACCCTCGAAACATCCAGCGCACGAATTGCAGGGTGAAAATTTCCGTGAGGATGGTTCCCGCAATCATCACCGCGGTCATCACGGTGATGACCACCGAGAAAGTTTTCTTCGCGTCCGCATCACGGTTCTCGGCGAGGAAGCGGGTGTAGATCGAGATGAAAGTAATCGAAGCTGCGCCTCCGGCCACGATGTAGTTGAGCCAGTCGGGGAGGGTAAAAGCGGCGACGTAGGCGTCGGTCTGAACTCCGGCGCCGAACGCATAGGCGATGTAGGCCTCGCGGAGGTAGCCGATCACGCGCGAAAGCATCACCGTCCCCATCAGCAGCAGCGTGGCGGAGAAGGCCGTGTGCTGGTGCGAAGGACGGAAAAACCGGAGGACCTTGGTCATGGGCGCAGATTCACGCGACTGAATTTCTTTCAAAGCCTACCAGAGGCTTGCGTGGAGGGAGGCGCTTATCGCGGAGGAGAGTGGCCATGGTTCCTTTATTGACACTCCAGGGCCTACGCGCGAGTGTTCGCGCCAGATGATGCGCGACCTTAACTAACAATTTCGCAACTACTCACGCGTTGATCTGCGAGGGATGCGCAGCATTGTGCTCGAGGGCACCAAGGCTGGAAAGTGAAAGTCTTAGATGGTGCTGAACCATCGTGAAGCACGTCAATCGGGAGGCCAAGTGGCGATCAAGACGAGGCAAATGGGCGCGGGCTTCTGCTCTGTGCTGACCCGATCGAACAAGTACGCGCCGCTCGGCGGGACTAATATCGATAGCTCTGAACTGGCTGGGCGACTCGCTCGATGGAACGCTGGCTCGGTGGCGGCGGAAATTGCGTCCGCGCTATGGATTGTTATGCCGATCACATGGTCGATACCTTCGGAGCTCTCGCCCTGATGGGCGGGCTTGCGATGTCAGGTTTTATGCACCCCTGGGTTGCAATGGGATTACGTATCGCCTTCTTGATGCTTTCAAGCCAGTCCTATCTGGCTGCGCACGTTCTAGCAGAGTTTCGTCTGTCATTCTGGCGCTTCGGTCCGCCGGAGTTGCGCATCCTGCTGGCAATCGGAAGTCTGGCTCTGCCATGGAAGCCCCAGGTGCATTTTTAGGGGAGGGTACTGCAGGTTGGTTGATGTGGGCGGAGCAATGGGTCTAGCCGGCATGGCGCTGATGCTCACTTGCTTCACGCTGCAGAACACGCTGCGGCTTTACCGCTATCCGAATGAGACTCGCCAGGCGTTGACACTGCCGTGCGGTGGTTAAAATTCAACGCCGTAGGAGGAGTCGGGATCAACGTGCAGCTGGCCGTGTTGCTCGTACTGAATAGCGGATTTCATATGAGTTACCTGCCGGCGACGGCGTTCGCGGTGGAAATGGCGGTGCTACATAATTTCCTATGGCACGAGCGCCCGCACTTGGCCGGGCCGGGTTCAGCCTTCGTGGCGCAGGTCGCTGCCGAGGCTGCTGCGTTTTAATCTGCCTGCGGGCGCAGTCTCGATCCTTGGCAATCTGGTGCTGATGAAAGGAATGGTGGGTCTGGGGCACGTGCACTACCGGATCGCGAATGGGATCGCGATCGCGGTGTGCTCTCTGGCAAATTTCCGGGTGAGCGAGGAATGGGTGTTTGCGCCTAAATTTTCGTCGAGTGCTCGCTCCACACGGGCTCAAGGCTGATTGACAAGTTTCTGCAGGTCTTTCCATTTCACGAGAATCACGTGGTTGTCTTCGAGAGCTTTCCTGAATGCGGGGCTAATGACGAAATCGTAGTCGCGCTGACGCCAGGCCGAGCCATAGTCCGGATGGTCGACGGTAATGGCTTGCAACTCGGCGTCGTTGTGTCCGAGGTGGACAATTATCTCCGTGATGCCTGGCTTCAGCTCTTTGATTGCATTCCAGTAGAACTGATTCCATTGCTCGGCCGGCAGGTTGGGCCCGGCCATGACCAAGGAATCGATCACGATGTCTTTGTCCGATAGCAGCCACAAAAGTTTAGCTCGCTCGTCGGTGACTTTCACGACGAAGAACGGAAGGTGATAGTCATGGGCAACTTTGACGTAAGTGGCAAAGAGCTCGGGTGTGGAGAAGAGAGATCCCATGTGACTGTCAAGATGTGTGGGACGAATACCGAGCGCGATGGCGCGCTCGATTTGAGCGCGAATTTCTCGTTCCGCCTCCTGCGGCCTGGCATTGGCTGCCACCAATTGGCTTTCGCTCCAGAGGGCTCCGGCGGGGTCGAGTAAGCTCGGGACCGTGTCCTTTGGGGCGACGGAGGCCCAACGATAGGTTCTCCATTCGCTAGTGAGTGTCAGATGCAGGCCAAGATCGGCATCGGGATGCGCTTTGGCATACGCGGCGACTTCGGTGAGCCAAGGGCAAGGCACCATGATGCTGGCAGAGGTGACTGCGTTCCTGTTGAGCGCGTCAAAGCTTGCCGAATCGACCGAGTGGGCCACGGCAAGATCGTCGGCGTGAACGATCAGTAGCTTCGAACCGGCGGGATAGCCCAGGCGTTCCGCGACGCTTTTGATTTGTGCAGGGAGACAGGTCACGACAAGCAGCGAGAACAAGAAAGAAAGAAATAGCCTGTGGAAGTGCATAATGAGCTCCAGAGAACGATAAATGCAAAGTCAAAAGCAGGGGGCGCGGGCGCCCGCTCCACATCGGGTCTATTTGTCATTTTCAATGTCGTAGGCGCTGGGAAGTGTGATGCCGGCGTGCAGTGGAACTTCTTCGGAGGAGCGGCCGACCTCTATCGTGTATTTGCCCGCATCCGCGTGCCAGTGTTTCGCGTTGACATCGTAGAAGGTAAAGGCGCGCGGGTCGAGGAGAACCGAAACGTGTTTCGTTTCGCCCGGGGCGAGGTCCACGCGGGAGAAGCCCTTTAATTCTTTCGCTGGGCGCGGCACTTTCGGGTTAGCCTCGCCGACATAGACTTGCACTACGTCCGCGCCCGCGCGCGTGCCGGCGTTGGTCACGTCCAAGGTTACGTTATAGAGCGCTCCGCTGGATGATTCGCCGTCGGGTTGCACTTCCAGGTGGCTGTACTGGAAGGTGGTATAGGACAATCCGTAGCCGAAGGGAAACAGCGGCTTGGTATGGCGGTGTTCGTAGCCGCGATAGCCAACGAATACGCCTTCCTTGTAAACCACGCGGTTCGTGCCCGGCTCGGTGTAATAGCTGTCGTGAACCGGATTATCCGTCCAGCGCCGTTCGAATGTGACCGGCAGATGGCCCGACGGATTGACCTCGCCGAAGAGGATCTCCGCGAGCGCGGTGCCACCACGCTCTCCGGGATACCAGAGTTCGAGATAGGCGGGCACACGATCGAGCCAATCTCCGGGATCGACATTGCCTCCAGAGGTGACGGTGACGATGGTGTTCTTGTTCTGTGCCGCGAGTTCTCGAATCAATTCCTCCTGCCCGAAGGGAAGACTGAAGGTGCGGTCTGAGCCTTCCGATTCGCTGTTCGCGTCAAAGCCTGCGGCGACGATCACGATGTCAGCCTTGGCGGCGATAGCTTTCGCGGCGGAGGAGACGATCTTGCGTTGATCCATGATGCCGATGCGAAGACGTCCGCCAACAGGAAAATCCTGGAAGGCTTCAACCACGATCTTGTGAGGTCCCGCAGAGAGGTTCAAGGTAGCATGGTCCTGTAATGCGGCGGCAGTCTTCCACTGATCGAAGATCAGTTTGTCATCCAAGAGCAAGCGGTAACCGTTTCCTTCGCCGGCATATTCGGCAGCAACCAGATAGGAGGAAGTCTCCGGCGCGATGTAGAAACCGGTCCAGCGACGAGAGGAGGGTTTCTTGCCGGCCTCAAGCAATTCCAAAGCCTCATCCAAGTTCTCGAAGTCATCCCATGTCTTTCCCGTAAAATTCAGATCGTGCACCCGCTGCGAAAAGGCGGGAGCGCCCGATAAGTCTCCGTTCGTAAAAGTTTCCAACGTAAGTCCGCGTTCGCCGTTTGGCGCGGCGGTGGAAAATTCTGTAGCGTTTGCGAGGTCGATCATAGGGGGAAGGCCACGCTCGTAGTAAACCTTGACCGACGTGCCGACATAAGCGCCAATGCCGTCGAGAACACTGACCGCTGAAAAGGGAACTGCTTTCCCGCTGCCTCCGGCCACCGGTTGCGCGGGCCAGGCGTCCGGCCCGGCAACCAGAATGCTCTTGATTTTTTGTTTATCGAGCGGAAGAAGTGGCCCCTGATTCTTGAGTAGCACAATGCCTTCCCGAGCCCCGTCGAGGGCGACGCGGTGATTTTCTTCGCTGTATTGCGAGAGCGAGAGATCGGTCTGGTCGCGGTCGAGCCACCCGAAGCGCACGGCCGTGGTCAGGATGCGGCGCAGTTTTTCATCGATGGTTGCTTCCTTAACGCGCCCGTCGCGGATTGCCGGGAGAAGATTCTCCTCGTTCATGTATTTGCCCTTCGGCATTTCGAGGTCGAGGCCGCCATTCGCAGCTCCGATGGCGTCATAGGTGGCCACCCAGTCCGACATCATGACCCCCTGAAATCCCCACTGTTTTCTGACTACATCCGTATTGAAGTATCCGTTCTGCGTTGAGTGCAATCCGTTGACCCGGTTGTAGGAATCCATGATCGCGCCAACGTGCGCGTTCTTCACGGCGGATTCGAACGCCGGCAGGTAGATTTCGCGCGCGGTGCGCTCGTCGATGATGGAATCGCTGTCGTGCCGCAGGAATTCCGAGTTGTTACCGAGGAAATGTTTTACGGTGGAACTGACACCCTGCTTCTGCATGCCCACGATGTAGCCGGTGGCGACGGAGGCCGCTAAAAAAGGATCCTCTCCGAAGTATTCGAAGTTGCGGCCATTCCTGGGCGCGCGATAAATATTGACGCCGGGGCCGAGCATGAAGTGAATTCCGCGGGCGCGGGCGTCGCTGCCGATGCCGGCACCAACACGCTCCGCAAGCTGCGGATCCCAGGAGGCCGCGAGGCCGATGCCGGCCGCGTACGTGGTGGACGGGAATTTCTGGTTGCTGCGCACTCCGAGCGGTCCGTCGGACATTTCGAGAGCGGGTATGGCGAGAGGGGGCATCGCGCGGACGGCGAAGCCGGTGCCTCCGATGTAATCAAGTTTCTCCTTGAGAGTCATCCGGTGGAGCAATGTGTCGACGCGGCGGTCGATTTCCGGGTTCGACGGAACGGGCGCTTGCGGGAACAGGATGCACGAGAAAAGTAGGGGAAAAGTGAGGATGGCGGCAAGAAACTGGAAACGAAAACCTCTCGGCATGAAACCCTCGGAACAAATGCGAAATAGGTCCTCGACGAGGAGGACGATGTAGCCGAAACTTTTGACTTACCGCGGCACAAGTGTACACGGTTTCGGAGGGCAATCGAATACAAGGTCCAAGTCAAAGGCAGCAAAGCCCTGAGCTTGCCCAAGGGAGTGCCCGCTCCCCACGATCTAGCTTTAGCTAGCTGATCTTCAGCACAACCTTGCCGTAGTTCTTACCCTCCTGCAGCAGCTTGTAAGCTTCTTTCGCGCGCTCGAGCGGGAAGACGTGACCAACCACCGGAGTCAGCTTGCGGTGGGCGATCCATTCGGAGAGCAGGTTCCATGCAGGTTCCATGATTTCACGCTTCTGGGAAAGATAAGTGAGCCACAAGCCCTGGATGCTGGCGGATTTCGCGTACAGCGCCCGGACGTCCAGCTGGGGCTGTTTGCCGGTTGCGGTTCCGTATTGGATGACGCGCCCGAAATCCCGGAGGCAACGCAGGCTCTTGGCGGTGTGCTCCCCACCGAGCATTTCGAAGACGGCGTCCACGCCTTCCCCGCGAGTAAGATTTTTCACGACTTCTTCATAGTCATGTTGCTTGTAATTGATCCCATGTTGCAGGCCTAGCTCTCTTACACGAGCGAGCTTCTCGTCGGAGGAGGACGTGCCGTACATCTCGACACCGAGAAGTTTGCCGATCTGAACGGCTGCGGTACCCACGCCTCCGGCGACCGCGTGGATGAGCACCCGAGGTGTAGCTCCGCTCGGCTGTCCCCACATGGGCTGAGATGTCATCCCGGCCTGCCAGTAGCCGAGATAGGCTGTGAAATAGTTCACGGGAAAAGCCGCGGCTTGTTCGTCGGTCCAGTGCTCCGGGACCGCCCACAGCATATTGGGGTAGGCGGCCACGTTCTCGGCAAAGGCTCCCCACTGGATGTAGCCCATGACGCGATGATTCGTGTTCACTTCCGTGCCGGCGAATTCGCGGCCAGCGATCAAGGGCGGCGGCGGGGTTCCGGGGTAGCCGCCTTTCGTTGTCATGAAGTCAGCGAAGTTCAGCCCACCGGTGGCCACCTGGACTGTTACCTGGGAAGGTTTCAAGATCGGTTCGGGAGCATCCCGGATGGCGAGTGAGTCTGGACCGGAAAGGCTGGTGATTACCAAGGCTTTCATTCTCCAGAGTTTAGCAGGGGGCGGAGTCTCGGTGGGAGCGCAAATTGTATCGGTCCTTCCGGTCGCAAAAGAGCCGAGCCATCACGATGACAGGGTGGGAGGAGACAGGCCGCGGCGCAACCCACGCTTTCTTCGCCGGTTCTTTGCCATCCGGTATATACTTTTGGCGTTGGCTATCCAGAACTTCCGGCCACGCCTCCACGAGCCGGGACGGGGCGTACATTCATCCCCCTAATTATTGCGCGCCCCGCATATTCGCAATGCCGAATCTCGTCCGGGGGCGGAGGAGATAAGGCACCGGTGCATCGCACTTGCTGTCGGCACGGCTGCGCTGGAGGAGGTCAAACCGTGGATCTGGTTGTTGTACGTCTTCTTTTTATCTTGGTAGTTTCGGTCACCTGTTATGTAATTGCTCCCTTCGGGCGGTCCCAAGCAGTCGACGCCGGCATCGGCGCCCTGGTGGGGGCGGGAATCGTCCTATTCGAGTGGAAGCTGCGATCGGTGAGCCTGAAGCGGTTGATCGGCGCGGCCATCGGGAGCCTTCTCGGAATCGGTGGGGCTTACCTGTTCGCGCTGGTGATCCGCAGCAGTGTGCCTTCGGGGAGCACCCAGAGTTTCTTGCAAATTCTGGTGATGTTGCTGATGGCTTACGTGGGTCTGATCGTGGGTGCGAGCAAAGGGGATCTGCTGAACCTGGCGGCGCTCGGGGGGATCTTTGGCGGCGAGAAGCAAGGCAAGAGAAGCTACAAGATCCTGGACACCAGCGTCATCATCGATGGCCGCATCGCCGACATCGCCGAGACCGGATTTCTGGACGGAATCATCGTTACGCCGCAGTTCGTGCTGCGCGAACTGCAACTGGTGGCCGATTCGGCCGACTCGCTGAAGCGAAATCGCGGCCGCCGGGGGCTCGACGTTTTGCAGCGTCTGCAGAAAATGGCCACGCTGCAGATCCAGATTGTAGAAGATGATTTCCCCGCTGTGCGCGAAGTGGATTTGAAACTCATCGAACTGGCCAAAGTTTACGAGGGCAAGATTATCACCAACGATTTCAACCTGAACAAGGTGGCGCAGCTGCAAGGGGTCGAGGTGTTAAACATCAACGAGCTTGCCAACTCGCTCAAACCGATCGTGTTGCCGGGCGAGATTATGAAGGTGTTCATTCTCAAGGAGGGCAAGGAATACAACCAGGGAGTCGCCTATCTGGACGATGGGACCATGGTGGTCGTGGATAACGCCCGCAAAATGATCGGCAAGACAATCGACGTTTCGGTCACATCGGTGCTGCAAACCACGGCGGGAAAAATGATCTTCGGTAAGTGGGATGAAAGGGCATTCGCGCGGACCAGTACGCCGGTGCAGACCGCGGTGCCGATCATTCCCGGAGCAGCGGGACCTGCAGCGGTAGCCCCAAATACGCTGGTGGAGAGCAAGCCGACTCAGAGCTAGGATGCGCCGGCCGCGACCGATGCTACCGCGATGGTATCGCCGTTGAGAGTTCCGACAATCTTGACGCGCTCCCCTGCCAACCGTTTCAGGGTTGCCCGTTGACCGTCGAGCTTATAGGCTTTGTCCCCGTCGACCAGGGCGAAGCTCTCGCCACTGTGGACGCAAAGCCGAGTACAGTCAGCCGCCGCCATACCTACGGTGGCCGAGTGTTTGGCGCCGCAACGAGTGTCCGTAATCATGCCCTCATAGGATTGAGGCGGGGCAGCATACGGTGGCGCCGTTTGTCCGGGATCGGGGTCGGTATAGGTGACGCCCGCGGCGGCTCCGAGAGTCGCAAGGAAAAACGCCAGGACGCAGGCGATCGCGCTGGCAAGGGTTACCAACTCTATCCAGAAACGGACTTTCGCGGTTTTCATGGCTACTGTTAGTGCCCGCTTTCGGTCGCAAGGTTGGCCCAGGCCCCCGACTTGTGACCGAGAATCCAGGCATAATCAAAGTGCACGTCATCTGCCAGATGGGGTGTCGTTCTGGCTACCCCAGCTAACTTCATGATCAATCGAGGCTTCGCTCTCAGGCCTACGCTTTACAAAAAATCCAGAGTGAAAAAAATGCTCGCTGAGGTGCGCGATATAGGTAGGCCAAAATGAAAGCCAAGTGCAGCGTTCCTGGTATTGAAAGACATTCGCCACAGATTTGCCCGTATCTTCCTGGATAGGGCTTTCAGAATATTTTCGCCTTATCCGTGGTAATCGGCATGAATCGGTGGCCAGTGGCCTGAGAAAAAGATCGGTTTGCTCCGAAAGCACACACCTTGGGGATTGGACGTCGGGCGGTGGTCTCCGATGAACTTCCTTCGCAATGCAAAGACATAAAGATGTACCTGTACCTGGAAAAAGCTTTGATCCGGAGATTACTCTCGAAGGAAACACGATTGCAGCCGATTTGAACTCGCCGCCTCCCGCTCGTATACTTACAGCCCGCGATGAAGGTGATTGTCATAATTCCGGCTGCGGGTCTAGGAACGCGCATGGTTCCCGTCCCCGTCGGACCGAAAAGCGAGCGAAAGAAAGCGACGCCCTCGAAGCAATTTACAGAACTAGGCGGAACGCCAATTCTCATCCACACCCTGCGTAAGTTTGCCGCCGTCGATGCGGTGAGCGAGATATGGATTGCGCTGCGCGAAAACGAGATTGCAGGATTTCGTAAGCGTCTCGAGGGCGAAGCAAAGGACATTCTAAAGAAAAAAGTGCAACTGGTCGTGGGCGGGGAACACCGGCAGCAGTCGGTGGAGAGCGCGCTGAAAGCGGTTGTAGCCGAGGAGGATGATATTGTTCTCGTGCATGATGCAGTGCGTCCGTTCGTGACCCGCGAGATTATTCAGGAAGTGATTCACGCGGCGCAGAAATACGGTGCGGCCATTGCGGGGATGCCAGCCGCCGACACGGTGAAGCAAGTTGAGCGCACGGCCGAGGGCGCGCTGATCAAATCAACCATTCCGCGTGCGGGCGTCGTGATGGCGCAGACGCCGCAGGGATTTCGTTACAACGTGATCAAGAAAGCGTTCGACGAGGCGGCGGCGGATGGATTTCTCGGTACTGACGAAGCGGCCCTGGTAGAGCGATCTGGGCATGACGTAGCGGTCGTGATGGGTTCTTTGCGAAATATCAAGATCACTGCACCAGCGGATATGGAACTGGCGGAGTTCTACTTAGCCAAATGAGCCACGGATTTGCACGGATTTCCACGGATCAAGAAGACGGCTGGAGCTTAGACCTAGCGGTCATGAATACTCCGCCGTGTTCTTTGAAGCATTCCGATCTGACGGAGAAGATCATTCCAAATTTCTGCTACGTTTATAACGAACTCGGGCGGGGATTTCTCGAGTCGGCGTATGCAGCTGCGCTGGTCGTGGCTCTCGAAGAATCGGGACTTGGGGTTGCTCGGGAAGTTGCCGTTCCAGTTTGGTTTCGCGGCAGAGCGGGCGGGCAGCATGATGCCGGCCTCACGGTTGGGCGCGGGGTTCTCCTCGAGTGGAAGGCTGCGGGCATGCTGGAGTCTGCGCACGAGGCCCAACTGCTGAACGATCTGCGTGCGACCGAAGTCGAGGTTGGCCAGCTGCTGAACTTGGGAGTGCGTCCCCAGTTCCGCCGCTTCCTGTTGGACAATGAAAAAAATAAAATCCCTGGTAATCCGTTCGCATCCGTGGCTCGGGCTTCCGCATGAGAATTGGCTACGGCTTTGATTCGCACGAATTTCATTCCGGCATTCCCCTGAAGATTGGCGGCGTCGCGCTCGCGCACGATAAGGGACTGGGTGGGCATTCGGACGGTGATGTTCTGCTTCACGCCATCACCGACGCGCTGCTCGGGGCTGTGGCGGCGCCGGATATCGGATCGCTGTTTCCTCCGTCCGACCCGCAGTGGAAGGGAGCAGACTCTGTCGTGTTCCTGCGTGAGGCGCTGCAACGCGTCCGCGATGCGGGATATGGCGTGGCAAATATGGACGCCAGTCTGATTCTGGCGGCTCCGAAGATTGGCCCGCATGCGGAGGCCATTCGAGAGCACGTTGCGCGTTTGTTGGGAATCGACGCGGATTGCGTCGGGCTGAAGGCGAAGACGCCGGAAGGCCTCCATTTGGAGAACGCCGCCGTGGCGCACGCGGTGGTGTTGCTGGAAATGCGGAAAAGTCCGAAGAAGGCGCGCGCCAAGAAATAAATCTCATTTCACGCTATCAAAATCACCTTTGAGTTCGCCGGGCCGTGTTTGCGCCGCTTTCACAAGAGCGCGGAAGATGGCGGGGGAAGCTTCGTCTTCATCCATGGAGCGCTCAGGATGCCACTGCACGGCGAGCACGAAGTGATCGGGCCTGGTTCCTTCCAAAGCCTCAATGATGCCATCCTCGAGGCAACGGGCTGAGATGCCGAGGCCATTGCCGATTGCGTCGGCTGATTGGTGATGCGAGGAGTTCACTCCGAGAACGAGTTTCTGGCCCCCATCGGGTGCAGATGATCCGCCACCGAACTGCGCTCGACTGGACCGGGGGGGGCGGCTCTCCCCCCATAAAACTTCGGCTAGTCTCGAATCGCTTTCAATTTCGACTGCGTGCGCTACCCCAACACTTTTCCCGGCTTCGTGATTGACACCGGTGCGCAATTCCTCCGGCAGAAAATCCGGGATGTGTTGAATCAGCGATCCGTTACGGTAAACGTTCAAGCTCTGAAGGCCGTAGCAAATGCCGAGGATAGGCTTGCGCAGGTTGTAAGCGTCCCGCAGCAGGAGTTCGTCGACCCTGTCGCGGCGAGGGTCGGCATCCGCCGTATGCGGGGAACGGCTTGCGCCAAACTTGGCGGGATTGACGTCGGCCTTGCTGCCGGGAAGCAGCGCGCCGTCGCAGCGCTTGATCATCTGCATGATCTCGGCTGGTGCCAGGTCGAGCGGAATGCGAACCGCTTCGCCTCCGGCGAGCTTAACGGCGCGTTCGTATTGCGGGATGGCACGCTCCGCATATTCCCGATCGGCGGAGTGAGGCATGGGGATGGCAATGCGCGGTGGCGGATGCGATGGCACGGTTAACTGATCCTCTCGATCGACGCCAGCGTTTTCATTTGGCGGTAGTGGCGAAGTTCCAGCCTCAGCACGAGCACGAAGATAATGCATCCCGCGACTACAGCCACCGGCAAAGCGATACGTCGATAAGCCATCGTCATGTTGGGATTAGCGTGGCGCACAAACGACACGGCTACGGTTCCCACGATGCCCAGAAACAAGCTGACCGCGAAGGAGATAAGACTGCCGATAAATGTAACCAGCAAGACGCGCAGCGGAATCGTGTACCAACGGGGCGCGCGGGCGCGGGATTGCGGCGGCATCCTTCTAACCTACACCAATTCAGCCTCTATCATCGAACTGCTCTCCCACCCTGCGAAACCTGATATGGTAAAACCGCTTACCGCATAAGTAGAAATCTGGAGGGGCGCGATGCGACGATTCCATATCATCGGGGCGACGATTCAACTCGCCTGTCTCATCATTTTATTTTCAAGCACTGGGAATGCGCAGATGAACGAAAAACCTGACTTGAGCAAACAACCTACGCTCTACGCGGTCGGCTATGCCCATCTGGATACCGAATGGCGGTGGGAGTATCCGCAGGTGATTGACGAATACATTCGCAAGACCATGGAAGATAATTTCAAGCTGTTCGATAAATATCCGCACTACATTTTTAACTTCAGCGGGGCGAACCGATATCGCTTGATGAAGGAATATTTTCCCGCGGATTTCGCCAGATTAAAGAAATATGTGGATGAAGGCCGGTGGTTTCCGGCGGGCTCGTCCATGGAGGAGGGCGATGTGAATACGCCTAGCGCTGAAACCATCATCCGGCAAATCCTTTACGGAAATAATTGGTTTCGCAAAGAGTTGGGCAAGGCCAGTGCGGAATACATGTTGCCTGACTGTTTCGGATTCCCGCCTTCACTGCCCACGATCCTCGCGCACTCCGGAGTCAAAGGATTTTCGACACAGAAACTCGTATGGGGCTCCTCTGCCCCCGGCGGAGGTCCGGAATCTCAGGAAAAAACTCCGGCAGGGACGCCCTTCAACGTCGGCGTTTGGATAGGACCCGATGGCGAAAGCGTGCTGGCGGGACTAAATCCAGGCGATTACAGCGGCGGAATTTACAGCGACCTCAGCAAGCCTCTGCCTCCATTCCCTGCGAGTGCATCGCTGGAACAGATCAATAAGAAATTGCAGCCGCTGCAACAGAGTGTGCGACAGGCCGAAGACCGCGGCAAGACCTTAGACCGTCAGCAAATTGATGAGTTCCTGGCGTTGCGAAATCAGCAGAAGATGCTCGCGCAAGGCGAACAAGATCGAGAATTAACCTGGCATCAGGGGGATTGGGCGGCGCGCGTCGAGTTGAACGGTAAGGTCAGTCGGGTACTCACTGACTATCATTATTATGGCACGGGCGACATCGGTGGAACCCCGGACGAGGAGTCTGTCAAGCGGCTCGAAGCCATCGTGACCAACGGTACGGCCAGATTCCCAGCGGAAGTGGACCCTCTTTTTCCACGTCTTTCGCATGATCAAGGGGCTGCGGTGAAGGTGGGCGATGGGCCGGTGCATGTGATCTCGGCCAATGCCGAGCAAATGTTCCTCGATATCAGTCCTGCCGAGGCCACCGGACTTCCGCGCTACACCGGTGAGATGGAGCTGACCAACCATTCCGCCGGTTCGCTGACTTCGCAGGCTTACCAGAAACGCTGGCTTCGAAAAGAAGAATTGCTGGCCGATGCGGCGGAGAAGGCCTCCATTGCCGCGGAATGGCTGGGTGCCCGACCGTATCCGCTCGAACGCTTGAACGATGCTTGGACGCTGGTGATGGGCGGTCACTTTCACGACCTCGCCGCCGGGACCGCAACTCCGAAGTCTTATGAATTCGCCTGGAACGATGACGTGATCGCTATGAATCAGTTCGCCGGAGTGCTCACCAACGCGACCGAAGGTGTGTCCTCGGCGCTGGACACGCAGACGAAAGGGATTCCGATCGTTGTGTTCAATCCGCTGAATATCGCGCGTGAGGATTTGGTCGAGGCGGCCGTGAATTTTCCTGGTGGTGTGCCGAAGTCGGCGCGCGTGACCGGGCCCGACGGGAAAGAAGTCCCCGCGCAGATGTCGGATGGGAAAGTGATCTTCGCGGCCAAGTTGCCATCCGTGGGCTACGCCGTTTTCGACGTGCTTCCGGAGACTGGCACGATCGGTGAAGGAACCCTGCAAGTATCGCAGAGTTCGCTTGAGAATGCGTATTACAGCGTGAAACTGGATTCGAATGGCGACGTGCAGAGTATCTTCGACAAATCGATGGGAAGGGAACTGCTTTCGGCTCCGGCGCGTCTGGCGATCTCATTCGACAACCCTGAGCACTGGCCTGCCTGGAACATGGACTGGGATCAGGAGCAAGCAGCCCCGAAGCAGTACGTTGGCGCTCCGGCGAAGATTCGAGTTGTGGAAGATGGTCCGGCCCGCGTGGCGGTGGAGGTTTCCCGGGAAATTGCCGGCTCGAAGTTCGTCCAGCGTATTAGATTGGCGGCTGGTGATGCGGGAAAGCGCGTCGAGTTTGCCAACGCGGTCGATTGGAACACCAAAGAGTCCAATTTGAAGGCAAGTTTCCCTCTCAGGGCTTCGAATGAAACGGCGACTTACAACTGGGACATCGGCACAATCAAGCGTCCCACCGCGCAGCCGGAGAAGTTCGAAGTGCCCTCTCACCAGTGGATCGATCTAACCGACACGAGCCGCGAGTTCGGTGCAACCATCCTGACCGATTGCAAGAACGGATCGGATAAACCGAATGATCACACGATTCGACTGACTCTGATCCGCACGCCAGGTACGCGCGGAGGATATGCGGATCAGGGGACGCAGGACATTGGCCATCATGAGTTCGTCTACGCAATCGCCGGACACGACGCCGACTGGCGCCACGCAGAGACCGACTGGCAAGGGCAGCGCCTGAACGATACTCTCATCGCGTTCGAAACCTCAAAGCACGCGGGGTCGTTGGGGCGCGAGTTTTCTCTGCTCAAGATCAGCAGCCAGAGAATTCGATTGTTGGCGCTGAAGAAAGCGGAACTGAGCGATGAGGTTATGGTGCGGATGGTGGAACTCGATGGCAGAACTCAGCCGGATATACGCGTCACATTCAACTCGCCGATCATAGCGGCGCGCGAAGTGAATGGCCAGGAGCAGCCAGTGGGGAGCGCTGCTTTAAGAGACGGCGCCTTGGTCACCTCGTTCTCCGCCTACCAGCCGCGCACGTTCGCGGTTAAGCTGGCAGCGCCCCGGTCCGAAGTTGAAGGCGTGCGTTCGGCTGCGGTGTCTCTGAACTATGATTTGCCCACCGCCAGCAATGACAGTACTCAATCCGCTGGAGGATTCGACGGCCAGGGCAACTCTTTGCCGGCGGAAATGCTTCCCGCACGGATTAAGTTCAACGATGTGCAGTTCGAACTGGCTCCAGCAAAAACTGGAGTGCCCAACGCCGTGGTCGCGAAGGGACAGACGATCGATCTGCCAGCCGGCCAATATAACCGCTTGTACGTGCTGGCGGCTTCCGCGGACGGCGACCAGGACGCGACCTTTGAAGTGGGCCCTTCAAAGGTTCCCGTCAAGGTTGAAGACTGGGGCGGGTTCATCGGCCAATGGGACGATCGGCAGTGGAGTTCGAAAGATACTTCGCATGACGATTATGGTGAGATGATCGGCATCAAGCCGGGCTATATCAAGCGCGCGGATCTGGCCTGGTACTGCTCGCATCATCACAGTGCCGCGGGGGAAAATGTTTCCTATCGTTACTCCTATCTTTTCGCGTATCCGATCGATCT
Organism: Candidatus Sulfotelmatobacter sp.; assembly: GCA_049515395.1. GTDB lineage: Bacteria > Acidobacteriota > Terriglobia > Terriglobales > Acidobacteriaceae > Sulfotelmatobacter. The sequence continues at coordinate 82,904 of JBEKUD010000009.1, forward strand.
GCCCGCGGGTACGAACAGTATCAAGCTTCCCGATGACGATAAAATCCGGATTCTCGCCATGTCCGTAGCAGATGAGACTCCGGAGGTGAAGCCGGCGCAGCCGCTCTATGACGTTCTGCCTGCGACGGGTGAAAAACCGTGAGGAGCAACTGTTCGCAAGGTGCTACTCGTCTTGAAAAGGAGTCATGGTTCCGGAATCGGCTCGATGCGTCCTAGCAGAAAAATGTAGCCCACGATCCCCAGCAGCAGAATCACAGTCGCAGTCACGAACGCGGCGGCGAATGAGTGCGTGATCGCGACGATGTAGCCAGTGACAATCGGCGCAGAAATTGCAGCGATCTGGCCGCAAAGATTCACAGCACCGGCAAGAGTGCCGACACTTTCCCGCGGAGAAATAAGAGATGGAACGGTCCACGCCACCGGCGCGGCCGCAGCCAATCCTCCCAAGGCAAGACTGATCCAGACTAAGGCAGACGTCGCATTATGAGCTCTGGCTGCTCCGAAAATCGCCAGACCGAAAACCATCCCCATCACCAGTACCGTTTGGCGAACGCGGTTTGCATCATAGCCTTGCTGGATCAGAGCATCCACCAGCCAACCCCCGACCCCAAGATCGGTGACTGTAGCTAACAACCAAGGCACGCTGGTATAGAAAACCGAGTGGAATAAATCCACGTGAAGTGAAACCGAAAGATAGCTAGGCAACCACGTCAACAAGAGAAAGAAAGTGTAGTTATAGGCGCCCCAACCCAGCGCGAGGCCGTAAACTTTTCGCTGTCCTAAGAGGTAGCGCAGCGCACTGCCGCTTCGCACTTTGGCCTGGTCTTCTAATTGTGCTCCGCCCTGCAGAATAAAATCATGCTCCTGCGGCGAAAGGCCCCGGTCTTCGCTGGGATTGCGATAGATCCAATAAAACAGCAAAAAGTAAAGAAGACTGATGAACCCGGTAGCGGCAAAGCTCCAACGCCAGCCAAAATAGATGAGCAGCAAGCCGATCAGCGGAACGCCAATGGCGGTCGAGAATTTCGCCGCCGCATCGGTGATTGCTGTCGCCAGACCTCTTTCGTGTCGCGTAAACCAATAGCCTAAGGCTTTGGCATTCGCCGGAAACGTAGGGGATTCGCTGACGCCCAGAAGAAAGCGTGCTGCAAAGAACCAGCCGAGCGCGGGGGCCATCGCGGCTGCGAATGAAGAGACGCTCCACAGAAGCGCGCTGACGCTCCCCACGCGGCGCACTCCCCACCGGTCCAGCAACACGCCGCACGGCATTTGCATTACGGCGTAAGTCCAACTGAAAGCGCTGGAGAGGTAGCCAAATGCGACCAACGATAATCCGAACGAGTCATGAAGGGCATCGCGGGAGACTGACAAATTGATCCGGTCAAGAAAATTGACCAAGACCCCGAAGGCAAGCAGGAACGCAATTCGCCATCGTCTGCGCGGTACGAAAGAAGCGCTCGATATCGATTGCGGCGCGGGGGGCCCGTCGATCACTGTACACCGATACCGGCGAGCAGTCCGCCATCCACGAGATAATCGCCACCGGTGCAGAACCCTGCCTTATCCGAGGCCAGAAACGTTGCCAACTCCGCGACTTCTTCGGGCGTGCCGATGCGCCCGAGCGGATGCGCCGCGCCAAAACGCGCGAACGCTTCTTCAGTCGGCACATCCGGCGAAAAGTTTGCCGCCGAACGGGCCAACATCGGGGTGCGAATCGAGCCCGGGCTGATCGAATTGACGCGAATATTGTCAGACGCGTGGTCGAGGGCAAGTGCGCGCGTCAGGCTGTGAATCGCGCCCTTGGAGGTGGCGTACGCCGCCACCCCGCGCTGGCAGGCATATCCCTGCACGGAGGCTAGATTAATGATCGAGCCGCCACCACGTTCCTTCATGTGCGGAATGCCCAGATGCGCCAAAAGATAAATGCTGCCAACGTTCACCATCATGCAGCGACTCCAGGTTGCGAGGTCCGTTTGTAACACGGTGCCAAAAGGATGAATCGCCGCAGCGTTGACGATGATGTCGAGTCCGCCCCACCGGCTGACGGTCTTCGTGATGACCGAGCGTACTTGGTCGAAATCGGTCACATCGCAGGTTTCAACTTGCAGCGTTAGTTTGCGACTTGCCGCTTCCTTAGCCAATTCTTCATTCGCTTGTTTTTCAATTCCGCATGCAACAACCTGAGCGCCTCCTGCGGCAAAACGAACCGCAATCGCACGGCCGATCCCGGTAGTCCCTGTGATCACAGCTACTCGTCCGGCAAAGTCATTCATAGAGTGAATCCTCAACCATTATCTTGACGCTGGATATTCATCAAAATTGCAGACGCCTGCGGCGGCCTCACCCGGACAAGTCTGGAGATGCATACTTCAAACCTTGCATGACGCCGCGCAATTCGGCGAGACCCTTCAATCTGCCGACCAACGAGTAGCCGGGATTTACTTTTTTGCCGATGTCGTCGGCGAGCAAGTGCCCGTGGTCCGGGCGCATTGGAATTTCGTGATCAGGACGGCTCACGCGTCGCCGGCGCGACTCTTCTTCCAGTAGAGTCCGGATCACGCCCACCATATCGGAACTGCCGCTCAGATGTTCGGCTTCGTGAAACGATCCGTCTGGCTCTCGCCTCACCTGGCGAAGGTGAACAAAATGAATGCGAGCACCGAACTCGCGAGCCATCGCCGGCAGGTCATTATCGGCTCTTGCTCCGAACGATCCAACGCAGAATGTTAGTCCGTTGGCGAGTGTATCGCAGTCGGCGAGAATCGTGCGGACATCCTCAGCCGTCGAAACCACGCGCGGCAGACCAAACAGCGACCACGGAGGATCGTCGGGATGAATGGCGAGGCGCACACCCAGCTCCTGAGCTACCACCACGACCTCGCGCAGAAACGCGACGAGATTGCTCCGCAAGTCGTCGGCCTTTACGCCCTCGTATTCCGCGATCAGCTTGCGAAGGGTCCCGCGAGTGTACGAGGCCTCGGCACCGGGCAGACCGGCGATGATGGTCTGCTCCAGATCTTCTCTGCGTTCCTGCGACATGGAATTGAAGCGGTCGTGCGCCGCCCTAACCCGTTCTTCGGAATATTCGGCATCGGCATTTTTGCGCTTCAAGAGGAAGAGATCGTATGCCGCAAAATCCACAGCGTCAAAACGCAGTGCATATCCCGTACTGGGGAGTCGCCATCGCAAGTCGGTCCTGGTCCAATCGACAACTGGCATGAAGTTATAGCAGACAACGGACACGCCGGCCTTCGCGACGGCGGCTAGAGTATCCTTCCATGCACTTATAAAATGTCCACTCTGCCCGGCGCGGAGTTTGATGGAATTGTGGATGGGGATGCTTTCCACCACCGACCAATCAAAACCGGAGGCGAGAATTCCATCTCTTCGCTTCAACACGGCGTCCAAGGGCCACGCTTCGCCTCGATAGAGATCGTGCAGGGCGGAGACAATCCCGCTGGCTCCCGCTTGCTTGATGTGATCGAGAGGAATCGGATCATCCGGTCCGAACCATCGCCAGGTTTCCTTCATGATGCAGTCTTGGTCTCGATCGCGAGGTCACTTAACGTGCGATACGAGCGGAGCCTCCTCGCATGACGGATTGGACTTCGGAAAGAGTTGCCATGCTGGTATCGCCAGGGGTCGTCATCGCCAGAGCGCCGTGTGCCACTCCGCACTGAACTGCCCACTCAGCGCCTTTGTTCGCGAGAAAGCCATAGATCAAACCCGAGGCGAACGAATCTCCGCCGCCGACCCGGTCCATGATTTCCATCGGCCGTTGCGGGACGTGAATGCTTTCTCCTTGATACAACGCAATCGCGCCCCAATCATTATTCGTCGCGGTGCGCGCCGTGCGCAGCGTGGATGCAATCAGCTTGAGATTTGGATAAAGATCGGCGACGCGATGCAGCATCGATTCATAACTGGCAATCTCGAGATGGCTGAAGTCGTCGCTTGCTCCTTCGATCGCAACTCCGAGAGCCGCGAAAAAATCCTCTTCGTTGCCAAACAGGACGTCCACCTTCGATACCAATTCACGATTCACCTCTTGCGCCTTCGCTTTGCCGCCGGTCCCTTTCCACAGAGATTCTCGATAATTCAGATCGTAGGAAACCACGGTGTCCGAAGCCTTTGCCGCTTCAACAGCAGCTTTTGCTACCAACGCCGACGAAGCCGAGAGCGCCGCGAAGATGCCGCCCGTATGCAGCCACCGAGAACCGCTCACGGAGAAAATGCCTTGCCAATCGAAGTCGGCGGGCTGGCTGCCAGCGATTGCAGTGTGCCCGCGGTCTGAGCAGCCGATTGCGGCGCGCACTCCAAAGCCGCGCTCGGTGAAGTTCAATCCGTTGCGAACCGTCCTGCCGATGCCATCGTAGGGCACCCAACGGACCAGGGAAGTGTCCACTCCTCCCTGCAGCATGAGGTCTTCGAGAAGTTCTCCAATGGCGTTTCTCGCAAATGCAGTTACGACGGCCGTTCGCATGCCGAAACACCGTCGCAGACCACGGGCAACGTTGTATTCTCCGCCGCCTTCCCAGGCGCGGAAGTTCCGAGCCGAATGGATGCGTTCCTCGCCAGGATCGAGCCGAAGCATAACTTCGCCCAGGCTGACGCAGTCCCATCTGCAGCCTTCGGCCGCTTTTGAGGTGATCGGGATCATGCCCAGCATTTTAGCTGGTTCGAATGCCGGGCGTTTGAATTCCATTTCGGTGCGGTACACGGGCCTTAGGGTCGGGGCGCACAGCGAGAGGAAACGAGCACAGGGTATAATCGCCGCGAAAGAATTCAAGAGTGAAGATTCTCCGGATAAAGACCGCAGTGGTAGAGGGAAATTTCGACTGGACATTCGTTCGCATTGAGACCGACGAGGGAATTCGCGGTCTCGGCGAATGTTTTTTTGCTCCGGGACTCACCTCGATTCTGCGCTCGCTCGAAGCTTTGCTGATCGGCGAGGATCCACGAGACATTCATCGCTTGTTCCGTAAGCTGCAACTGGCCACCTCCGGCGCCGGATCGATCGCCGGAATTATCTATAACGCGATCAGCGGGGTGGAGGCGGCGCTCTGGGATGTCCTCGGCCAATGGCTCGACGTACCGATCTATCGCCTGCTGGGCGGCAAGTTTCGAGATCGAGTTCGCATTTATGCCGATTGTCATGGCGGTGAGGCGCTGGAAAGTTTGGACGAAAGGCTGCGTTCTCGATCGGCGTCCTGGGAACCAAAGGATTCCGCACACACCGTAAGAGATTACTTTGGCGAGGCGGGCGACGAGACTCCCTCTTCGCCGGATGACTATCGTCGTCAGGCTCTCAAGAAGGAGAAAGAGGGATTTACCGCTTTAAAATTCGACCTGGACGTGCCCGGCACGCATGGCTTCGATTGCCACAATCGAGTGCTCAGCAATACCGCGATCGATTACATGGTGGCTTCGATTGGCGCGGTTTATGAGGCTGTGGGGGCGGGTACAGAGATCGCGGTGGATTGCCACTGGCGTTATAACGCCGGCGACGTCATCAAGGTGGCCCGCGAACTAGAACCATTTCGGCTTCTATGGCTGGAAGATCCGGTTCCGCCCAACAATATTGGTGCGCTCAAGGAAGTGAGTTCGAAAGTGCGAGTGCCGATCGCCACTGGAGAAAATCTCTTCCTGTTCGAAGGCTTTCAGGAAATCATCGCAGCACACGCCTTAAGCATAGTTACTCCGGACCTTCAAAAGGTTGGCGGCCTGGCCGTCGCGGAAACGATCGCGCAGTTCGCAGACGTGCATGCGATGCCGGTGGCTCCGCACAACATCAGCAGTCCAGTGGGCACGCTAGCGGCAGCTCACTTCTGTGCGGCGATCCCCAATTTTCTTGCGCTCGAATTTCATGCCTCCGACGTTCCCTTCTGGAATGATTTGATCGAAGGGTTACCAAAGCCGATCATCCAGAATGGTTTCATTTCTGTCCCAGAAAAACCTGGGCTCGGAGTCACGTTGAATGAGGATGTCGCCCGGAAATATGCGCGCAAAGGCGAAAAGTTTTTTGAATGAGCAATTGCACTCCCACGGATGAGCTTTGTGTTTATGTCAACGTCAAAGATAGAAATTGTAAGTAAGATAATTTCGTCAGGCTTGGTCGCCGTGATCCGGGCGGAGAATTCTGACCAGGCCGCGCGCATCGCCGAAGCTGCCGCGAGCGGTGGAGTGGCAGCCCTGGAGATTACGTTCACCGTGCCCGGAGCTGCCGGAGTCATCGAGCATCTGGCCAAGAAACGTTCGGCGGAGATTTTGCTGGGAGCAGGAACGGTTCTCGACCCTGAAACTGCGCGTATCGCGATTCTTGCGGGCGGCCAATTTGTGGTCAGTCCCGCGCTGAACCCTGAGACGGCGCGCCTCTGCAATCGCTACCAGGTGCCTTATATGCCGGGCGCTTCGACGATTCGCGAAGTGATCGAAGCCATGGAGTGCGGGGCTGATATCGTAAAAGTTTTTCCCGGTGAAATCCTGGGACCGGCATTCGTCAAAGCGGTGAAAGGGCCGCTTCCTCAAGCGCAACTTATGCCCACCGGCGGCGTCAGCCTGGAGAATGTCGCCCAGTGGATCCATGCTGGCTCGGTTGCCATTGGAGTCGGCGGTAACTTAACCGCCGGCGCAAAGACGGGCGACTTCGCCTCCATCACTCACCTTGCCCGGCAGTTTGTCGAGAAGATCAGAGAGGCCCGCGCCCGATGAGTAAGAGAACGTTGTGGAAGTCCGACGACGAACTCTTCACGATCGTGCAGCGCGAGCTGTTCACTTGTGTCGTGGGCGATGTGATGGACAAACTCGGCCTGCAGCACCAGTTCCTGCCACCACAGATTCAACCCCTTCGGCGGGACATGGTGGTGAGGGGGCGAGCGATGCCAGTTCTTGCGGTGGATGTGTTCGCGGAAAAGATCGCTGGCAGCGCCAATCAGCTTATGGAAAAGCCCTTTGGCTTGATGCTGGAAGCGCTCGACGATCTCCGCCCGAACGAGGTTTACGTCAACACCGGCTCTTCCCCTCGAAACGCGCTGTGGGGAGAACTGATGAGCACGCGCGCTCGAAAGTTGGGCAGCCCGGGTGCGGTATTGAATGGTTATGTGAGAGACACCAAGGCCATTCTGAATATGAATTTCCCGACCTTTGGCTTCGGTTCTTATGGGCAAGACTCGGCTCCGCGCTACAAAGTGGTTGATTTTCGTATCCCTGTTGAAATTGGAGCGGTGCGAGTTCGTCCCGGGGATATTTTGTTCGGCGATATCGATGGAGTTCTTTCGGTTCCTGCCGAAGCTGAGAATGAAGTGTTCACGAAGGCGCTCGAAAAAGCTCGCGGCGAAAAGCGAGTCCGAAAGGCGATCGAACAAGGTAGCAGTGCGGTGGAGGCATTCGAGAAGTACGGAATCATGTAAAGAAAATGGAAACATCGCTCTCGGCTGGGAACCCGGTATCTCGCGCGCAACAGGTGCGCAGTTTTCTTCGATCCAATGCTCTGCAAGCCTGGATTGCGTGGCGTCCTGATGAGCTTGTCATGCTGTCCGGCTATATTCCTTTCTGGGGCGCGTCGCTATTGATTTATTTTGCGGATGCGGAGCCTGTGCTCTTCGTTCCTCAGATTGAACCGCGAGATCACATTCCTGGTGGTTTCCGGATCGAGGCGTATCCCTGGGGCGATCTGAAATGCTCCGATCCTTATTCTGCTCTGGTATCGGCGGTTAAAGGCGAACTCGCTAAAGCCAAGGTCAGGCCTGGACAGGCTGGAATGGCTCCTAGCGCCGCTAGAACTTCCCTGCCGATTCAAGCAGCCGAACAGATCCCCATTCCTGAAGGTTTCGCAGAGAGCCTAGAGGTGCTTACGGGGAGGCCAGATGCACAACGGCAACAAGCCTTTGCAGATCTCTATTTAAGAAAAACTCCGGAGGAGATCGGAGCGATAAAGCTGGCGAACCGTGTGGCAAATATCGGCCTGCAAAGTTTCTTCGAGGGTTTGACCCCAGGAATTTCGGAGGCCGAGGTCGCAGCCGCCGTAGAATCCGCCATTTATCGGCAGATTGGCCGCGATGGAGTATTCCATTCTCGAGGCTGGGCCATGGTGCAATCTGGCCCCAACAGCGCTGATGCAGGTCGATTCAATCGCTCAACGGGCCGACGCTTGGAGAGGGGTGACCTGGTTTTGATCGAACTAGCCACTTGCGTCAATGGTTATTGGAGCGACCTCACGCGCACGGCCCCGGTCGGCTCGGCGAAGCCTGAGACCGCCGAAATACTGTCCCTGGTCCGAGATGCGCAGCAAGCGGCGGTCGATGCCATTCGGCCGGGTGTTTCCGCGGGCTACATCGATGCCTTTGCCAGGGACAAAATCGCAGCGAAAGGATTCTCGGCTTTCTTCCCGCACCACACTGGTCACCACGTTGGCTTCCGCTACCATGATCCGGGGTTTCTGATTGCTCCCGGGGTGAGTGCGAAGCTTGCGCCCGGCATGGTGATTACGATCGAGCCCGGAGTGTATGTTACGGCACGCGGCGGCGGGGCTCGGGTCGAGGACAACGTGCTGGTCACCGAATCCAGCTATGAGGTGCTTTCGAGGATGGAAAGAAGCATCGGGGGCGAAGGAGCATGATCGGCATTGATCTTTCGGGCAAGACGATTCTGATCACCGGGGCCATGGGCGCGATTGCCGAGCCCATGGTGCGCAGGCTGACAGAAAGTGGTGCGACGCTGGTTCTGACCGACATCAAGGCAGAGCCGGTAGCTAGAAAAGTCCTCCAGGAACGGAAAATTCCGCCTTCGTCCCATCTTTATTTTCCCGCCGATATCACCGATTCGAGCCAGGTAAATGCCTTGGTGGACGCAGCTTTCGAGAAGTTTCCCGGGATGGACACGGTCATCGGCCATGCCGGCGGCTGCGGACTGCATCCCTTCGCGAGCACCTCCGAAGCCGACTATGAGCGCATCTTCCGCTTCAACTATTTTGCACAGACGTATCTGGCACGGGCAGTGCTCGCGCAGTGGATGCAGCGCAAGATGGCTGGCCATCTGATCTTTACATCTTCTTATGTGGCGCGGATGCCTCATACGCAAATCCCTGCCTACTCCTCGGCCAAGGCGGCGCTGGAGAACTTCGCGCGCAGCCTGGCACTGGAATATGCATTGACCGGGATTCGAGTGAATGTGGTTTCGCCGGGAAATGTTGCGGCGGGAAGTTCGCTGAAAGTTTTCGACGAGGATCCAGCCTACCGGGAATTTGTGCTGCGGGTTTCGCTGGGCCGAAGAAATAGCCCGGAGTCGATCGCCGATGCCTTTGTCTTCCTTTGCTCACCGCTGGCCGCCGAGATCAATGGTCAAGTTCTCAGTCCCGACTATGGCGCGGGTATCGGGAATCGCCTATGAAGATTGGCTTGGGCCTCTACCGTCACCTGCTGACGCGCGACTACTACGATTTCGCTCGCCAGGCGGGTTGTACACACGTCGTCGTCCATCTGGTCAATTACTTCAATCAGGGGCCATCCAATCCGCGCAACAATCAACCTACGGGTTCGAAATACGAAGCGTGGGGAGTTGCCGGCAATCCAAACCAGTTGTGGACAGTGAAAGAGCTGAGGACTCTTCGCGGGGGGATCGAAGATGCCGGGCTCATTCTGGCCGCAATCGAGAATCTCGACCCGGCGCACTGGCACGACATTTTGCTTGACGGTCCGCAGCGGCCGCAACAGATCGAGAAAGTGAAGACCATCATCCGTCGTCTCGGGGAGGCCGGTATTCCGGTGCTCGGCTACAACTTTAGTCTCGCCGGCGTATGCGGACGCCTGACCGCTCCGCGGGGACGTGGGCGCGCAATCACGCTGGGGATGGATGGTCCCGCGGAGGACGTGCCGATTCCGAACGGCACGATTTGGAACATGATCTACGACCGAAACGCCCCGGCGGGTGTCCTGCCTTCAACTTCGCACGAAGAACTGTGGCGACGTCTGCAAAGATTTCTGGAGGAAGTGATTCCTGTAGCCGAGCAGTCGGGAGTGCAGCTAGCGGCGCATCCGGACGATCCTCCCATGCCGACCATGCGGCAGCAGCCGCGGCTTGTTTACCAGCCTCACATGTACCAAAGACTCATTGATCTTGCTCCGAGCCCCAGCAATGCCCTGGAGCTGTGCGTGGGAACGATGGCCGAAATGACGGAAGGCGATATTTACGAGGCAGTGGATCGATACAGCCGACAAGGCAAAATTGCCTACATCCATCTCCGCAACGTAGTTGGGAAAGTGCCGAACTATCGAGAGTCTTTTATCGATGAAGGCGATGTGGACATGATCCGCATTCTTGCCATCCTTCACCGAAATGGATTCGCTGGCGTGCTCATTCCCGATCACACGCCGCAGATGACTTGTTCCGCGCCCTGGCACGCGGGCATGGCGCACACGCTCGGCTTTATGCTCGCGGCGAAGGCAGCGATCGAGTCTTCGGAGCGATGCGGCTCGGATCTGGCGACCGCGCATGGAGGCAACTAGCCTGAACAAGATTTCCGGTCCGGTGCATTCGCGCGGTCCACTCATCGTTGCAGCCACTGTCTCCACGCTGGGCGGTTTGCTGTTTGGTTACGACAACATTGTGATCAGCGGCGCGATCGCATACCTCGGCCAGTTGTTTCATCTTGACGCCGCGGGCGTGGGCTGGGCCGCAGGCTGCGCCTTGATCGGATGCATTGCGGGTTCGGCGGGCGCCGGAACTGTCGCGGACTATCTGGGTAAGAAAAAAGGTCTCGCGCTTTGCTCCCTGTGTTTCGCTCTGTCTTCGGTCGGAATGATCTTCGCCGCGAATCTTCATCAGTTTGTCTTGTGGCGGCTGATGGGCGGAATTGGCATCGGGGCGGCGTCGGTGATTTCACCGAATTACATTGCTGAGATCGCTCCCACCAAGGTTCGCGGCCGCTGCGTCACCCTCTATCAACTCGGAATCGTGGTGGGAATTCTTGCCGCAGTCTTCGTCAACATGCTGATTCAGCGCATGGGCGATGAGGCGTGGAATATATCCACGGGTTGGCGCTGGATGTTCTTCGCCGGTGTGGTGCCGGCAGTTCTGTTCGGATTGATGATCCTGCCCGCGGTGGAAAGCCCGCGCTGGCTTATGAAAATGGGCCGGCGTGATCAAGCGCTCGATGTTCTTACCAAGATCAATGGCCCTGCGGCCGCCGGGCACGAAGCCGCCGAAATCGAGAATTCCCTGGCGACTGAAGAAGGGCATATCTCGGAGCTTTTCACCACCTTCCGGCGTCCACTGCTGCTTGGCATCATGCTGGCAGGATTGCAACAGATCAGCGGCATCACGCCGTTATTCTCGTTCTTGCCGGAGATTTTTCGCACTGCCGGAACCGCAACCAGTGACGCATTCTTCCAGTCCGTGTTGGTCAGCCTTATCAATCTTCTGTTTACTCTCTTCGCATTGTGGCTGGTGGACCGTGCGGGACGCAAAACCTTGATCCTGGCCGGCACCTCTCTGCAATTCGTCTCGTTTGCACTGGTCGGCTGGTTCTATCACGTTCACGGCAGCGGCTTGGCCGTCCTGATCTTGGTGATGAGCTTTGTCGCCGGGCATGCATTTGGGAACGGAGTCGCCTGCTGGGTGATCATCTCGGAAATTTATCCGACCAAGGTTCGCGGGCGCGGCATGTCGATCGCTACGACCGCGCTCTGGCTTGTGGGGTATGTAGGAAATCAGCTGTTTCCGATCATGCAGAAGCGCTTCGGATCGGAGGGCACTTTCTGGTGTTTCAGCGCTGGAGCGCTGTTGACGATCATTCTTGTCGGCTGGCTGATTCCTGAAACCAAAGGCCGGTCACTCGAAGAGATCACCAAGTTTTGGACTGGTGAAAAAGTCATTCTGGCGAGATAAGATCCGTCGCCAAATATGGGAGCGTTGCCGATGAAGTCCGTTTTACGTGGTTCCCTCTGCGTCCTGATACTCGTTGTTGCCGGATTTGCCCAAGATACAACCCATGCGGGATTTCGATCTCTGTCGGTGGACGCGGGCAAAGTGATCGGAGAGATCCGCTCGTTTCAGGGGTTGAACGGTCTACCGAGTCCGGTGATGTTGGGACTTCCAAGCCTGGTTCAACAGTACAAAGATCTGCGCGTTGATCAGGTTCGAACCCACGATGCCATGGGTCCGACGGAAATTGACTCCAAATTCGTCCTGGGCAACGGAGAGCTCGCTTGGCTCATTCCCGACAACGCGCAGCGCGCCGGAGTGGTAAACGTGGGGAACGCCAGCATTATTTTTCCCGATGGGGAAGCGGATCCCGAAAAACCTGAAAGCTACAATTTTGCTCCAACCGACAAGGTGATCGCTGCCGTTCGCGCCAGCGGCGCCGAAGTCTATTACCGAATTGGACGCAGTTGGGGCGCCAACGTCAATCCTCCGGAGGATTTCGACAAGTTTGCCAGCGTGGTGAAACACATTGCCATGCACTACAACCAAGGTTGGGCGAAAGGGTACCACGACGGCATTCGCTATTGGGAGTTCTGGAATGAACCGGACGGCCTATTCTGGACGGGCACCCCAGGGCAGTTCTACTCACTGTATGAGAAAACTGCGCGTGCGCTGAAGTCTGTGGATCCCACCTTCAAAGTTGGCGGGGACGGCAAGGCTTTTCCGTCCGACGACGGAGGCTACCGCGAAGGATTCATCGATTACTGCACCTCGCATCAAGTGCCGCTCGATTTTTATTCGTGGCATACCTACGCCAACGGTTCCGCAGACCCCTATGACGCGGTTCGCCTCGCGAAGGAGATTCGCAGCATTCTGGACACGCACGGGTTCCCTCACGCAGAGAGCATTCTCTCCGAATGGAATCTGAGCGCTGATTTTACCGAGTCGGAGAAAGCCGAGCTTCAAGGGGCACACAACGCCGCCTACATCGGCGCGATGCTCAGCTATTTTCAGGACACTTCCCTTGACCATGCGCACTTCTATCGTGGAGACGCGGCATGGATGGGACTGTTCGATCTTGACGGCAAATATCTCAAGACAGCCTATGCATTCAACGCGATGGGCAAAATGCAGGATACGCCAAGACGCCTTCCGGTCGAGGGCAGCGACACCTTCGGCTTCGCTGCGCTGGCGGGCCGCTCCGCCGATGGCAACACGGTTCAGATCCTGATCAGCAACTATGCAATTCCTGCGAATTACAAGCCGGACCTCATGCCGATGCCCCCGGAATTGCAAAAAGCAGCGCCGCCCATGCCGGATATGTCGAAGGTCAAGTTCCTGCCGCTGCGAACCGACATCATTTACCGCGATAACGCTGGCTACAACCTCGCGATCAATCATCTCCCCTGGGGCGCCGCGCCATCCAGCGTCAAACGCTACCGAATCAGCAAGACACAGAATCTCGAACTGGTGGAAGAATCATCCGGGAAGGAAGGTGCCTTGCATTTGTCCAATGCCCTCGCCCCCGACACATTGGAACTTATTGTTCTCACACGCCGGTGACCGGTCGGTCTGCCATCAGGAGGCACAATGGAAATGGAAGAGACAAGTGAAGATCATGACGGCAAAGCAACATCAGTTCCCGGGCGTCGGCGGCTCACTCGCCGCCGTCTGCTGAAGTCGGGAGCCGCGATCGTATCCGCCGCGATCGTGCCTTCCGGATTTGTTGCCGCTGCATTCGCGGATCAGAGCGTTTCCGGAACGAAGTCTGATTCCTCCAAATCCCCGGCGAAGAATCCGCGCTGGTACGGATTCAATCTGCTCGAGTATTTCTCCACGGACCCGGACTGGATGAAGTATTTCCCCTACAACAACGATGGGATGTTTCGGGAAGACGACTTCCGCTGGATTCGCGACTGGGGTTTCAACTGGGTTCGTTTGCCCATGGACTACCGCTTCTGGACGGCTTCCGACTTGCTCACGATCAACGAAAGGCAAGTTGAGCCGATCGATCGAGCAATCAGGCTGGGAGAGCAATACGGAGTCCACGTAAATGTTTGTCTCCACCGTGCGCCGGGCCTCTGCATTCTGGACACGATGGACGAGAAGCTTACAGGCATTGCCGTCACGAAAGAGAAGACAAATGTATTCGGGGATCCGCATACCTTCGACGCCTTCGTTCATCAATGGACATTCTTCGCCGATCGCTACAAAGGAATTTCGAGTCAGAAGCTAAGCTTCAACCTGGTAAACGAACCTGTTGTTCTTCCTACCAAGTCTGAATTGGCCGAGATGGAAAAGCATGGGCCCGTCGCAACGAAGGATCTGTTTAGTCCCGAATTTCTGCAACGTCACGCCAATGACTACACACGGTTAGCCAAAGCGTCCGCGGACGCGATTCGCGCGCGCGATCCGCAGCGCCTGGTAGTGACCGATGGTTATCCCGGCGGCGGTTCGCCGATTCCGGATCTCTTCAGCAGCGGGATGCTGCAAAGCTGTCATACTTACAATCCGATTCAAGTCACGCACCACAATTGCGAATGGGTACGCGGCATTCTCAGCGGCTCAGAACCGCCGCCAACCTGGCCTCTCAAAGATGACAAAGGGAAGGTCGTAGGCGATCGTCAAATCCTCGGGAAGAATTTCCATCCCTGGGCAGGACTTGCAACGGAAGCAGTTCCCATCCATTTCGGCGAAATGGGATGTTACAAGCACACTCCGCCGGATGTGGCGTTGGCGTGGTTCAACGACACGCTCGATGTTGTGGGTCAATTGAATTCCGGCTGGGCCTTGTGGAACTTCCGTGGACCGTTTGGGGTGCTTGATACAGAGCGACCGGCAACGAAATTCGAGAATTGGCAAGGGCACAAGCTCGATCGTCCTCTCCTCACTCTCTTGCAGAATAAGATGAAAGCATAAACCGCCCGAGAAAAGATCGCTCGGAGCAGTTCAGTGAGTGATTGGCTGGACTCCGCAGGCGGAATGACTTCATACTTGGAAGATGCAGGGGCGGAGCGCATCCGCGAGAAGGTTCTTTCTCTTAGCGGTGGCGAGTTGGGGAGTGATCTCGTCCTCAGCGCAGACATCTTCGTCTTCTTCTCCCCCATCGTCGTCCCCCCAACACCCCGCTTCCGAACCTGCTTCCCCAGAACGCATGGGGAGGGGCCAGAAACTCGCCATCACGGTAACGGACGAAAATGGAGTGGCCGTCGCTTCCGCGCGCGTCCAGTTGCAACCAGCCGCGTCCGCCGTGCCCGTGCGCTGCGAAACCGATTTCGTCGGCCGCTGCGAATTCACAAATCTCGCCGTCGGAGCTTACGAACTAGGCGTGGAGAAGATCGGCTACTATGCGATTTCTGAAAACGAAGTGCAGGTGGGCGCCACTGCCAACGTGGATCTAACTCTTTCTCATCAACTCGAGGCGCGCGAAACGGTGAACGTAGTGGAATCTCCGCCGGCTATCGATCCGGCGCAAGTCTCCAGCAAGGAAGAACTCACCGGAGCTCAGATCGTGGACATTCCCTATCCCGGGACGCATGACTACCGCAACGCGTTGATCTTCATCCCCGGCGTTACGCCCGATGCCTCCGGCCAACCACACATCGCGGGTGCGGAGACCTACCAAACGTTCGTCGTGCTGGATGGCTTTAACGTGACACAGCCGACGAATGGAGCTCTCGCGGTGCGAACCAGTGTCGACTCGTTTCGCTCGATTGAGGTGACTCCGAGCCGCGAACCGGCTGAGTTTGGCAAGGGCTCCGGCGGCGTACTTGCCCTGAACACACGAATGGGCGACGATCACTTCCGATTCACCGCCACTGATTTTACTCCCGGGCTGCAGAACATCAAGGGACTCTCCATCGGCCAATGGGTCCCACTCCTCACCATGTCGGGACCGATCCGCAAGGGAAAGACGTGGTTCTTTGATGCGCTGGACGGCGAGTACGACAACGACATCATCCAACAATTGCCATCGGGTTCTGATAGCGACCACGTCTGGCGCGTGGATAATCTGGCCAAGCTTCAGACCAACCTTACCGCGCGCAATATTGTGAGTGTCAGTTTCTTGTCGAATTATTACCACGACCGATATGCTGGGCTTTCGGTTCTTCAACCTCAGCCGACTACCCCGACGGACGCGGAAACTGCCGATATAGGTTCACTCAAAGACCAATACTATCTGCGGGGCGGTGCGCTTCTTGAAACCGGCTTTGGGGTAGATCAATACAACGTAGCACTGACTCCCCAGGGCGACGGCCCCTACATCCTGACCACGCAGGCGGCGGCTGGCAACTATTATCTGCACGCGGATACTCGGGCGCGCAGAGTGCAGGGTTTGGCCAACCTCTACCTTCCTGCACATCAGTGGCATGGGCGACACGACATAAAAATCGGCACCGACCTCGACCGTTTGAACTACGAGGCCCAGTTCCTTCGCCAGCCGATATCGTTCCTGCAGCCGAATCAACCACCGCCCAACCAGGTGCCGCAGCTTTGTGCAACCGTCAATGGCGTACCTGTGGCGCCTTATACGTGTGCGCGCTATTCGGTTTTCTCGGGAGGTAATTACTCGACAACTTCCAACGCCGAGGCCAGCGCCTATGCCGAGGATCGGTGGCTGATTACAAATCGTCTGCTGGTCGAGCCGGGCTTTCGCCTCGACTGGGACGAAATCGTGCGGACGCCGTTGTTCTCACCGCGGCTGGCGGCCACCTACATTCTCGACGACGAAGGCAATACCAAACTCTCGGCGGGAGTCGGAATTACTTATGACGCAACCACCCTGGGATTGATCAATCAACCCGTTGAAGGCCAGAGAGCGGATTATTTGTTTAACGCGAAGATGCAACCGACCGACGCGAATGGAAATGTGGTCAACACGCCGGTACCCGTAGCCACTACGTTCTCGGTGAACAGAAACACGCTCGCTGCGCCGCGGTATTTAAATTGGAGCGTTGGCTTGGAAAAGAAACTGCCAGCGGCCATTTTTCTCAAAGTGGAATTCCTCGAGAAACGCGGCGAGCACGGCTTTGCCTACAACACGCTGAATGGTGCGGTGGATGGCAATTTCTTTCTCGAGAATGGACGCGAAGACCACTACGACGCCTTACAAATTAGTTTGCGGCACCGCTTTCGCCAGCATTATGAGATCTTCGGGGCTTATGCGCTCTCCCGCGCCCATACCAACCAGGGCTTCGATTTCAGTCTGGATATCCCACTTTTGAGTCCACAGTTGCCCGGTCCTTATCCCTGGGACACTCCGAATCGGTTCGTCGGCTGGGGCGTGTTGCCATTTTTCAAGCTGCCGGTGATCCACAAAGTGGATCTGGTCTATTCAGCCGAGGCGCGCACCGGTCTGCCATTCAATGCAACTACGGATCAGGGTGAAATCGCTCCGGGAGATCCCCCGGGAACTTTTCGTCTTCCCACTTACTACACCGTGAATCTGCAGTTCGAGAGGCGATTTCACGCCTTCGGACGCTATTGGGCCCTGCGCGGGGGTTTCAACAACGTCACCAACCACGCCAACGCGGCGCTGGCGAACGGGGTTATCGATTCGACTCACCCGTTCCCTACTTACATTGACGGTAACGGACGCGCGTTTACTGGCCGCATCCGCTACTTGGGAAAGGAATAATCTTGAAGGGTGGGCGATCGGTAATACCCAAACGCTCGAGAAGAGTTATTCCGCTGCGGCCAGGTAGACGTAGCGCAGGATAAACAGGACGGTAAGGATCCAAACCAGTACGTTGACTTCACGGAGCTTTCCCGCCGCGATTTTCACGACAGTGTAAGAAATCAGGCCAAGGCTAAGTCCGGTCGCGATGCTGAAGGTAAGCGGCGTAGCCAGCATCGTGATAAACGCCGGGACGGCTTCGCTCAATTCCTGCCACGCAATTTGTGCGATGGACTGTGTCATCAGAACTCCAACCAAAATCAGCGCGGGCGCGGTTGCGTAGGCTGGAATCGCGGTAGCTAGCGGTGAACAGAACGTAGCCAGGAGGAAGAGAGCTGCGACGGCAACATTACTCAGACCGGTTCTTGCTCCGGCGGCAACGCCAGCCGCGCTCTCGATGTAGCTGGTCACGGTGGAGGTTCCTGTGAGGGCGCCGAAAACAGTGCCTACGGCATCTGCAATCAGAACGCGGCCTACCCGCGGAATCTTGCCATCCTTGACGAAGCCGCCCTGCTCACACACTCCCACCAGAGTGCCAACATTGTCGAAGAGATCGACGAAGAGAAATGCGAACAAGATTTCGAGTAAGCCCAAGTGGGTGGCACCTCGAAAATCAAGCTGCCAGAAAGTCGAGGAGGGATGAGGCATCGAAAAGATGGCCACGGGCCAGTTGGCAATCCCGCGAAAAACTCCGAGCAGTGCAGTCCCAAAAATACCGATCAGGATTGCGCCATGGATCTTTCGTGAAACCAGAATCAGCGTGAGGACCAGACCGAAACAAGCGGTCTGCACCTCCTTATCGGCAAAGCTGCCAAGCCCAACATAGGTTGCTGGATTCGCGACCACGATTTTGGCGTTCCGCAATCCCACAAAGGCGATGAACATTCCGATCCCCGCCGCCGTCGAGTGCTTCAGGCAATCCGGCATCCCGTTGACGATCTGTTCACGAACGCGGGTCACGGTGAGCACAAGGAACAGCACCCCTGAACAAAAAACCACCGCGAGCGCCGTCCGCCACGGAACGTGCATGCCGATGCAAACGGAATAGGTGAAATAAGCGTTCAGGGACATCCCGGGAGCCAGTGCGATGGGATAGTTGGCATAGAGTCCCATCACCAATGTGGCCACGGCAGCAGAAACGCACGTCGCAAAGACCACTCCCTCGGGAGGCATTCCCGCCTGAGCAAGAATCTGGGGATTCACGACGATGATGTAGGCCATCGTAACGAAAGTCGTGAGGCCGCCCAACATCTCCTGTTTCACCGACGTCTGGTTCTCTGCAAGTTTGAAATAGCGATCGATCAATGCATTCCTCTGGGTGAGTTGGAGGGTGCTCGAACTGGGTCAATACGGAATCTTGTTGGGCTTGCTTTCCCACGCGCGAAAAGCGGCCAGTGCCTCTTTTCGCATCATTTGAATCATTGGTATTTTGCGTTGCACATGCGGCTGCGCGATTTCACGGTAGATGAAGGAATCGTCAAAACCGATCGCGGAAGCATCGGCATCGGCGTTGGCAAAATAAACGCGAGAAAGGTGGGCCCAGTAGATCGCTCCCAGACACATGGGGCATGGCTCGCAGGAGGTATAAATCTCACAGCCTTCAAGATCGAAGACGCCAAGCTTCTTGCAGGCGTTGCGAATAGCAAGCAATTCCGCGTGCGCGGTCGGATCATTCGTGGAAGTAACCTGATTGGCGGCCTCGGCAATCAGAACGCCGTCCTTCACCACGACCGCACCGAAGGGGCCGCCTCCCGACTGGACGTTGTCGATGGAGAGCTGAATGGCGCGGGTCATGAAAAGACTGTCCATAGGTTCGCTCATCCTGCGTAATCGTGAACGGTATGCCGGCGTCAGCCACCCGCGAACCCCGCCAATCTGTCGACATGGACTCTTTCGCAGCCGCTTCGCGGAGAAGCGAGTATATGCTGGGACTTGGATTTTCGTAAAATACTCGGATGTCGATCGCGCGTGAATCGTGAAACGCGCTGCGAACATCCTAACGGCGCTACATTCAAGGGGCTGTCATCGTGAGTTTGCAGGCCTTCCTATCGAACCGGGTGATCTTGCCGGGAGGGATCCGTCCGGCGGCCATTCTTGTGGCAGGAGAGCGCATCCAGGAAGTTGTTTCTCACGACCAGCTACCAGCGGAAGGCTATGAAATCCATAACTTTGGCGAAGCCGCCATTCTTCCGGGGCTCGTCGACTCTCACGTCCATATCAACGATCCCGGTCGCGCGGAATGGGAAGGCTTCGAAACCGCGACACGAGCCGCAGCGGCAGGAGGCTATACGCTGCTGGTCGACATGCCCTTGAACTGCAATCCAGCGACCACAACAGTTGCAGCGCTTGAAGCTAAGCGTTCGGTTGCCACAGGCAGATGCTTTGTCGATTGGCGGGCCTGGGGCGGTGTGGTAAGCGATAACCAAAAAAACATTGAGGTTCTCGCAGCTGCTGGCGTACCGGGGTTCAAATGCTTTCTGGTCGATCCTGGAATCGATAACTTCACCATGGTATCGGAGCGGCAATTGCGAGAAGCCCTCCCTCATATTGCGCGAACTGGCCTGCCGCTGCTGGTGCACGCAGAGCTTCCCGGCCCGATCGATCGGGCGACCAACGCTCTGGCTGAGTCTGATTGGAGTTGCTATTCGACGTATCTTGAGTCGCGGCCAGACGAAGCGGAGCTAGCCGCGATCCGGATGATGCTGTCGCTGTGCCGCGAATATCGATTTCGTTTGCACATCGTCCATCTCTCGACCAGTCTAGCTCTCCAGGAACTGCGCGCTGCGCGCTCCGAAGGACTCGCGGTGAGCGTAGAGACGTGCCCGCACTACTTGCATCTCTCCGCTGAAACAATCGCAAACGGGGCAACATTGAACAAGTGCGCTCCGCCGATCCGCAGCCGTGAAAATTGCGAAAAATTGTGGGAAGGTCTGAGAGAGGGGACAATTGATATGGTCGTGACCGACCACTCTCCGTGTCCGCCAGCCATGAAGCGGCTCAGCGAAGGCAATTTCCGGACTGCGTGGGGTGGAATCGCAAGCCTTTCGTTGGCCCTGTCGCTGATTTGGACCGAAGCTGGCAAGCGAGGGTTCACCTTGCTCGATCTGGCACGCTGGATGGCTGCGGCACCGGCTCAACTGGCTGGTTGCGCTTCGCGCAAGGGACAGATCGCAGCAGGATACGATGCGGATTTCGTTGTGTTCGATTCCGACAGCGAATTCGTTGTGACGGAAGATCGACTGCACTACCGGCATTCCGTTTCTCCTTATCGAGGAGAAACATTGCGTGGCGTGGTCAAGGTCACCTATCTGCGAGGGAATCCTGTCTTCGCGGATGGACGGTTTTCGAGCAAGCCTGGCGGACGGGAGTATGCCGCGAGTTAGATGTCCCTTCTAGGTCTTCTACATTTCGTGCTTCCAAAGACTTTCGCGCTATTTGCATCCCGTCTGTCATACACTATCCCATCCGCCGAGCTTGGTAACCTGTCAGTGGAGCGGCCAGGCAAATTCCCGCGGTCAGGTCGAGATCAGGAATGAACAGCGATCGCATCGTAGGCAACTCGGTCCCCCGTAAAGAGGGGCGCGACAAGGTGACCGGAAGGTCGCAGTACGTAGACGATATGGTCCTGCCGAATATGCTTTTCGGAGCAACGGTTCGCAGCCAGATTCCACGCGGTCGGATCAGAAAAATTACATTGGACCCCGGAATCGCCTGGGATGAATTCGTCATCGTCTCGGCGAAGGATATTCCCGGGAAGAATTGCATCTCGCTGATCGTTGACGACCAGCCGTGCCTGGCGAGTGAATTCGTCAACCATCCCGAGGAACCCATTCTGTTGCTGGCCCATCGGAATCGCTATCTTCTTCCCCAGGCTGTTGCCGCGGTATCGATCGAATACGATCCTTCGCCTGCCATCTTCACGATGGAAGAAAGCGAGGGCCGCGCCGAGACGATCTGGGGCGGGGACAATATTTTCCAGACCTACTTGATCGAGAAAGGCGACGTCGACACGATTTGGGACAAAGCCGACCACATCGTGGAAGCGGAGTACACGACCGGGGCGCAAGAGCAGCTTTATATCGAAAATAATGGAATGATCGCTGTCTTCGACGCCGCGCACGGAATTACCGTGTGGGGCTCGCTGCAGTGCCCTTATTACATTCACAAGGCGCTGACGGCGCTGTGCAATTTGCCGGCGGAAAAGGTGCGCGTGGTTCAAATGGAGACCGGAGGGGCGTTCGGCGGGAAAGAAGAATATCCGTCGATGATTGCCGCGCATGCCGCGCTACTGGCGATCAAATCCGGCAACCCGGTGAAAATTATTTATGACCGCATGGAAGACATGGCCGCGACCACGAAGCGGCATCCCTCGCGAACGCGCCACCGGACGGCGGTCAGCAGGGACGGGAGAATTCTCGGCGGAGAGATCGACTTTACGATTGACGGTGGCGCGTATGCAACGCTGTCCTCCGTAGTCCTTTCTCGCGGGGCGATTCACGCCGGAGGTCCTTACCACTGGCCAAATGTTCGCATCCGCGCCAAGGCCGTCGCCACAAACGCGCCGCCACACGGAGCCTTTCGCGGATTCGGTGCGCCCCAGACCCTGTTCGCGATGGAACGGCATATGGATCGCATCGCGCAGACCTTAGGCCTTTCTGCCGTCGAGATCCGCCGCAGGAATTTTTTGCGACCGGGGCAAGCCACGACGACCGAGCAGGTGGTGCGCGAACCAATCGATCTGGGAAAGTTGCTGGATCGTGCGCTGGAAGTTACCGACTATCACTCCAAGAAACAGCGTTTCGCCAGCGTCGATAAAAGCGGTTTTAGCAGAAAGGGCATTGGTATCGCTGCGTTTCTGCACGGTGCGGGATTCACGGGATCAGGCGAGCGTTATCTGAGTTCAGTTGTCGGGGTCGAAGGTTGTGCTGACGGCAACGTGCGCGTGCTGGTTTCAAGCACAGAATTTGGGCAAGGCACGAACACGGTTCTCAGTCAGGTCGCCGCCGAAGCGCTGGGTCTGCCCTACGAAAGCGTCAGCCTGGCCCAGCCCGACACGTTCGCAGTGCCGAACAGCGGACCAACCGTCGCGTCGCGCACCGCCATGGTGGTGGGAAAACTGGTGCAGTCCGCGGCTGTGGGGATTCGACAAACCCTGATTTCCTCCAACTTGCTCAACGAAGACTACACGGCGGAGCAGTTTCGCGCCGCTTGCCAACACTACGTTGCCGAGCACGGCCAATTGCGCTCATGGTCGCGCTATGAAGCGCCAGAAGGGATTTATTGGGATGACGAAAAGTATCGAGGCGAGGCTTACGCTGCCTTCGCCTGGGCGGTTTACATCGCGGAAGTCACGGTTGACCTTACGACCTATCGCGTCGTCGTGGACGACTTCGTCGCGCTCCAGGAGGTGGGCAGGGTTCTACATCCACTTCTGGCAAGAGGACAAATCCTCGGTGGCATCGCCCAAGGAATCGGCTTCAGCCTTTACGAAAAAGTAGTGTGGCAGAACGGCCGCATGCAGAACGCGCAGATGACGAATTACATCATGCCGACTGCAACCGACCTGCCGCCCATCCGCGTGTTTTTTGAAGAATTGGGAAACATCCACGGGGCGTATGGTGCGAAGGGAATCGGTGAACTTCCGATGGACGGCCCGGCCCCGGCGATCCTCAATGCGATCGTAGACGCGCTCGGAATTCATTTCGATTCCGTCCCGCTGCTTCCGGAGGACATCATGGATGCGCTGGACTCTGCGTCCCAAGTGAGCGCCGCAGGTGCCACGGGCGGAAGCCGATGACCGATTCTGGCGAAAGCCGCGCCCAGCAAGCGATTTCATTCACGGTCAACGGTGAGCCAAGGACAGCTCATGCGTATCCGATGGAGCGCCTCCTCGACGTGTTGCGGCACCAACTGCATTTGACCGGCACCAAGGAAGGTTGCGGAGAAGGCGAGTGTGGTTCGTGTGCTGTGCTGATGGATGGCATGCTCGTAAATAGTTGCCTCGTGCCTGTTCTCCAGGCGCAAGGGGCCAGCATGGTTACGATCGAAGGATTCGCTACGCATGAAACCCTGCATGTCTTGCAGGAAGCTTTTCTGGAATGCGGCGGCGCACAGTGCGGGATCTGCACGCCGGGGATGATTCTCGCGTCCGCCCATTTATTGAATGAAAAACGCCAACCTACGATTGCAGAAATTCGGGAGGGCCTTTCCGGCAATCTTTGCCGTTGTACCGGCTACAGCCAGATCGTCGAAGCGGTGGCCGAAGCGGGGAGACGCAGGACGACGGCATGAGATCGAACCCTTCCGACTACGAAATGGTGGCGCCGGGCAGCTTGCAGGCTATTGTTTCGCTCCTGGCAAAGGAACCGGGCTTGTGGCTTCCGATCGCCGGAGGCACCGACGTAATGGTGCAATTCGCAGCCGGCAAGCTTCCGGCGCGCAAGCTCGTCAGCATTTGGAATCTTTCCGAGTTGCGGCGGATCGAGGTCACCTGCGGCGAGATTCGGATCGGTGCGGCTTGCACTTATACGGATCTGCGCAAGCACGAGCGAGTGGGAGCTGAGTTTCCTCTCTTGCAGAGTGCTGCCCGCTGGACCGGCGGAATCGCGAATCAGAATCGAGGAACGATTGGGGGAAACATTGTGAACGCATCGCCCGCCGCCGACTCACTGCCCGCGTTATTGGTGTACGACGCGCAGTTGATTTTGGTGTCCGTGCGCGGTGAGCGGCGTGTGCCCTACGCAGGCTTTCACACGGGCTACAAAAAGACGCTGCTCGCTCCCGATGAGCTGATTCGAGCGGTGTGCTTACCGCGACGCTTCTCGGGATATCGAACCCACGCCCGCAAAGTGGGAGTTCGAAATGCGCAGGCCATCTCCAAGGTGTGCATTGCAGCGCTAGGCCGTGTCGTAGATGGAGTGGTCGAAGATGTCGGCATCGCTCTGGGAAGTGTGGCGCCGGTGCCACTCCGTCTGACGGAGACTGAACAAATCGTTAGGGCAAAGGCCATCGATTCCGATTTGCTAAGCGCGGCGAGAAAAACCGTAGCTTCTGAGATCCGCCCGATTGACGATATCCGATCGACAGCCAGATATCGCGCCGCGGTGTCGGTCAATCTCGTAACTGAGTTCTTGGGTCGGTTGAAATCGGAGTCTCCCGAAAGCGGCGAACTGAAAGGCGTTCTGGCGCGATGGAACCGTTGTTCAATCGACGAAGCGGCGAGGGCGATACTGCCGTGTTGCGGATCCAGAGTCTGGGCGCAAAGGATGGTCGCACGAAGGCCGCTCACGGATGAAGCTTCGCTATTGGCCGCGGGGAACGAAACTTGGAACAATCTGACGCCAGCCGACTGCATGGAAGCGTTCCGCAGTCATCCGCGGATCGGGGAGTCGCGACCGGCGACGGCATCGTCAAGCCAGTCGCCGCCTGTCGAATCTGTAAAATGGTCGGCGCAGGAGCAACAAAACCTACGCGACGCAGACGCTGCCGTTAAGATCGCTCTGGCGGATTCGAATCGAGAATACGAACGACGTTTCAATCGTATTTTCATCGTCTGCGCCACCGGTAAATCCGCTACGGAAATTTTGGAGATTCTTCAGAGACGGCTCAACCATGATGCGGAAACTGAACTTCACGAAGCGGCGGAACAGCAGCGGCAGATTACGGAGATCCGGCTAAGGAAATGGATAGAAGGATGAAGTGCATTTCGACTCATATCCTCGATATGGTTCATGGCAAACCTGCTCGGGACGTGCCGGTGCGGCTGGAAAAACAGAATGCGGCCGGAAATTGGAGGCTAATCAGCTCGGCACGTACCGATCAGGATGGCCGTTGTGCGCAGTTGCTGCCAGAAGGTGAAGATCTGTCCGCAGGAATCTATCGCTTGACTTTTGACACCAGGAGTTACCACGCGTTGCAGAGAGTCGACGCGTTATATCCCTTAGTGGAAGTTACATTTCAGGCACAAGGCGGCGAATCGCACTTTCACATCCCGCTTCTCCTGAGCCCGAATGCTTATACGACTTACCGGGGAAGCTGAACGGCAGGGTTTCTCGAGATGGAGTGGATAGAGTGACTTCGTCAATCCGCGAATGGCTGAACCTGTTGGTGCGCTGGGTTCATGTTTTTGCAGCGATCATGTGGGTCGGGCAGACCTACTACTTCACGTGGCTGGACGGCCAATTTGGCAGGCTCGCGAAAAAGGCCGGCGCTGACCCATCAGGTTCGTCGGTCTGGATGGTCCACAGCGGGGGTTTCTACACTGTCGCGAAGCAGAAATCCCTGAAGGTGGCACCGGGAGAAGTTCAATGGTTTCGCTGGGAAGCGATGATGACCTGGCTGAGTGGAGTGGCGCTGCTTTTTCTCGTTTACTATTCCACCAGCGGACTCGTTGATCCCGATGTTGCCCAGATCACCCAACGGCTAGGCGTAGTCATCGGATTGGCGGTTCTGGTGGGCGGTTGGGTCGTCTATGATGTGGCCGTGCGATCGCTCCTGGGCACGTGGGCAACTGGTTTTGCTGCATTCTCTCTGCTGCTGATCGCTTTGCTCGCTTGGGCATTGATGCACTTGTTCAGCGGACGAGCGGCCTATCTCCAGATGGGAGCGATGTTCGGAACGATCATGACCGCCAATGTCTGGTTTCGAATTCTTCCCGCGCAGCGGAAAATGGTCGCGACCGCGGCCGCCGGAGAAATGTTCGATGCATCCCTCGGTGCTGATGCCAAGCTGCGATCCAAACACAATACGTTCATGGCCGTACCAGTGGTCTTCCTCATGATCAGCAATCATTTTCCGGTTGCAACGTACGGGAACACATACGGTTGGGAGATGCTCGTAGCGCTCGTTCTTCTGGGCTGGGGAGCCGCGAAAATCATTCGCGAAGCCTAGCCCCTTGATGCTCGCCTTCGTCGCTTTAAAGAGAATCCGGTGCCCACAACTGTGACCACAATTCGCGCTCAGGAAGTTATTGCACGGTGCTTGAGGCTGGCGTCTTTTTCAGAGGATTCTGGCAGCATTCGCCGAACGTTTCTTTCCCCGCCGATGCGCGATTGCCACCAGGAAATTGCTCGGTGGATGGAGCCGCTCGGAGTCCGCGTGAGAGTCGATGCCGCGGGAAATCTCCGAGGACTGCATCCCGCCGCACAACCGCACGCTCCGCATCTTCTGATCGGATCGCATCTTGATACCGTTCCAAACGCCGGTGCTTATGATGGCATCCTCGGCGTCGTGCTTGCGGTTGCGTTGCTCGAGGAACTGCATGGAGGAAAGCTTCCCTTCGGCATCGAGGTGATTGGCTTTTCCGAAGAAGAAGGAGTACGCTTCGGCACTCCGTTCATCGGCAGTCGCGCGCTGGTGGGCAAGCTGGATCCGGAACTTTTAGAGGTCCGCGATGTTCAAGGGATCTCCGTGCGGCGCGCGATGGCAAATTTCGGATTGAATCCTGAAGAGGTTGGTCAGGCCCAACTGGAAAATGACACACTGGGTTACGTTGAGTTCCACATCGAACAGGGACCGGTGTTGGAGAGCCGGAACCAGCCACTCGCGGCGGTCGAGGCGATTGCCGGACAGAGCCGCCTTGAATTTACGTTTATCGGCCTCGCCAACCATGCGGGTACGACGCCCATGCATCTTCGCCACGATGCGATGACAGGAGCGGCGGAGTGGATCGGTGCGGCGGAGCGATTGGCTAAAAAAGTGACTGGCCTGGTAGCAACAGTTGGCAAGATCGAAGCGAAGCCGGGAGCCGCGAACGTGATTGCGGGCGAGGCACGACTCACCCTCGATGTTCGTCACGCTTCCGACGAGATTCGTGTTCGTGCGGTCGAAGATCTGATTCGCAAGGCCCAAGAAATTGCCGCGCAGCGCGGCTTATCGGTCCGGCACCACGGCATGTTAAGTCAGGCTTCAGTCTCGATGGATCCGTTTCTCGTTGGCGAAGTAGAACGTGCGATCGTTAAGACCGGATGCGATCCGCACCGGATGGTAAGCGGCGCGGGCCACGATGCCATGATCCTGGCTGAAACAATTCCTGCCGCAATGATTTTTCTGCGTACGCCCGGTGGCATCAGTCACGATCCGGCCGAATCGGTGGCCGGTGAGGATGTCGAGAAGGCGATTGAGTGTGGCTTGCATCTTCTCGATCAGCTCGCGTCTTCCCCCGAATTTCATAAAAGGATAAACCGTGCATAATCTTGGCCGCACGCGAAGCTCCCAGCAACCGAATTACATGCTGCAGACTCCCGACACTTTTGTGCGTACAACTCTGCCCGGCATGAAGGCCTGCTCCGCAATTGTCCATGTCGGACCCGCGCTGGGAACTCAATTCGCTCAATATACTGCCGAGTTTGAAGCCGGCGGAGAACTGGGAGGACCTTCCGCGCAGCGTTTCATTTTTGTGATCGAAGGCGGCGTAAAACTGGAAGTTGAGGGCAAGGCGAAACAGCTGGGAGCACGGGGTTACGCCTATATCCCGGAAGGGCTGAAGCATCGCGTGACGGCGACAAAAGTTAGCCGTGTGGCCGTCTTCGAAAAGCCGTATCAGAGTCCGGATTCGGCGGCTGCGCCTCAATTGATGATTTCGAGCGAGGATGCAGTTTCCTCCCATCCGCTCGCCGACGATCCCAGCTTGCAAGTGAAGTGTCTGCTGCCGGATGAAACGAGCTTCGACTTTGCAGTGAACACGATGGTCTATCAGCCCGGAGCCGCACTGAGCGTGGTCGAAATGCATGTAATGGAGCATGGGCTCCTCATGCTTGAAGGGGGCGGAATTTACCGGCTTGGCGATGCCTGGTATCCCGTCACGGCGGGGGACTTCATCTGGATGGGACCGTGGTGCCCGCAATGGTTTGGCGCAATCGGCAAGGTGCCGGCGAAGTATCTTATTTACAAAAACTGGAATCGGCATCCCTTGGCGGGCGCACAACGATGAGTCTTACCATCAACCAAGGCCGTCTGCTCTCCGAAATCGATGCGCTAGCTTCGTTCTCTGAAGTCGAACCGCCTGTGGTGACAAGAATCGTCTTCACAGCCCCCGATCTCAAGGCGCGGGTGTGGATGAAAGCGCTTTGCCAGGAGGCCGGACTCGCTGTTCGAGAGGACGCCGTTGGGAATACGTTTGCCCGCTGGAATGGTTCGGACCTGAGCGCGCCAACCGTTGGCACAGGCTCACACATTGACGCGATTCCAAACGCGGGGAAATACGATGGCGTCGTCGGAGTTCTGGGTGGGCTGGAAGCGATCCGCGCCTTGCGGGAAAGTGGATTTCGTCCCAGGCATGCCATTGAGCTGCTGATTTTTACCTCCGAAGAACCAACACGCTTCGGAATCGGATGTCTCGGAAGCAGGCTGCTGTCCGGCACTCTTTCTGTTGCTGCGGCAAGCAAGCTGACGGACAAAGCGGGCGCCACACTCGACGAGGTTCGATGTGGGGCTGGATTCACGGGCGAACTGGAACAGGTAAAACTGCCAGGCGCTTACTACAAAGCATTTATCGAACTGCATATTGAACAAGGGCCGCTGCTGGAGCGCCTGCAGATTCCTCTTGGACTGGTCACAAAAATCGCTGCCCCGGCTAGCCTACGCATTTTGATCGAGGGCTCGGGCGGACATGCCGGAGGAGTTCTGATGCCAGACCGCCGGGATGCTCTCTGCGCGGCGGCGGACTTGATCCTGGCGATCGAGAACGCGGCGCGTACGAGTGGCGCGATTGACACCGTCGCTACCGTAGGAATCTGCGAAATCTTTCCCGGTGCGGTGAATAGTATCCCCAGTCGCGTCCGGCTCAGCGTGGACATACGGGATACTGACGTGAAGCGGCGTGACCTCGTAATGCAAACCTTGGGATCCGCATGCCGTTCCGTCTCGACGCGACGGCAGGTATCGGTCAGCACCGAACTGTTGAATGCCGACGAGCCCGCGGACTGTGATCCGGCGATCCTCGAAGTGCTTTCTCAATCTTGCCAAAAGCATGACTTGAAATTCATTCCTATGGTCAGCCGCGCCTATCATGATTCGCTGTTCCTGGCGCGCATCGCTCCTATCGTGATGTTGTTCATCCCCTGCCGTAACGGCTACAGTCACCGGCCTGACGAATACGCGTCGCCGGGAGACATCGTTCGAGGCACACTCGTACTCGCCGAAACCCTCGCAGCATTATCCAGTTGACGTTGCAGCGTGCGGCCGGCGCAGGAACCGTAATCAGGGTTTACTGGCGGGCATCGAATCGCGGATTCTTGCGTACCCGGGTTTTATTTTCTGATAGATGAGATCACAGCGCTCTTTATAAGGTAAGAACGCGCTCTTCATCGCATTGATTGTAATCTTCTCGAAGTCTGCCAGCGACAAGCCAAAGGCGTCAGCCGCGGCTTCGAATTCCGTGGTCATCGTTGTGTTGCTCATCAGTCGGTTGTCGGTGTTCAGCGTGACCCGGAATTTTTCCTGATAAAGAATCTTGAACGGATGTTCCGCCAGACTCGGCGTGGCCCCAGTGTGAACATTGCTCAGCAAGCAGATCTCGAGCGGGATGCGTTTGTCGAGAACGTATTGCGCCAGATCGCCCAGCTTCACGGCCCTGCCGTCCACGACGGCAATGTCATCGATCAACCGCGTTCCGTGCCCGATTCGGTGGGCCCCGCAATATTGAATCGCCTGCCAAATCGATTCTTTTCCGTAACCTTCGCCGGCGTGCACCGTGATGTTAAAGTTCTCGCGCTGGATGTAATGGAAAGCATCGACGTGTTTCTTCGGAGGATAACCTCCCTCCTCGCCTGCCAGATCAAAGCCAACGACGCCGCGCGCTCGAAAGTCGACTGCAAGTTCCGCCATTTCGAGAGAAGCGTTCATGTTGCGCATGGCGCAAATAATTAAACCGGAGGAGACCCCGAAATCTTTTCGTCCTCTTTCCAATCCTTTCAGAACGGCGGAGACAATCTGCTGATGGGTCAATCCTTTCTGGGTGTGGAAGACTGGCGCAAAGCGAGTTTCAAAATAAACAATCCCGTCCCGGCTGAGATCCCCGGCTTGCTCGTATGCAATTCGTTGCAGCGCCTCTTCTGTCTGCATTACCGCGATAGTGTGCGCAAAACCCTCCAGATATTTTGCGAGGCTTCCCTGATTCGCTCCGCGGAAAAACCAATGGGAGAGTGCATCGGGATCATTCGTTGGCAAGCCTGCGTATCCGGTATCTCGCGCCAACTCGATTACGGTTTGCGGCCGTAGCACGCCGTCCAAATGCTCATGCAGAAGAACTTTGGGAAGACTCTGCAATACCTGTTGATCGAGTTTCATGGGATGCAATCCTCTCCAGCCGGGGCGACGTCCATCGAGGCGGTGAAACGTTAAAAGATGATACACCGGCTCTTTCGCAGCTTTCTCTCGATTCTCTCCCAAGTTCGTGTTGTACAATCCGACGCCAGTCTGATTTCGCGGCTGGTTTAGCGGAAGGATCGCCAAGGCAATAATGCAAAGGGAAGAGAAGCATTCTCAAACAGCAGGCTATGGGTTGCGTCGCGAAATTCTCTCTCCGATGGAAACTTTGGCGCAGTCGGTTTCCACGATGGCCCCCACCACCACACCCGCGGCCACCATCCCGCTGGTCTGCGCGCTCGCCGGCAATGGCACTTGGCTCGCGTATGTCCTGGCGACCGCTGCTGTGCTGCTGGTTGGCTTGTGCATCAGCCGGTATGCCCGCCTTTCCGCATCGCCCGGATCGCTCTACGCGTACGCTTCGATGACTCTCCCTCCCTGGCTTACCGCGACCGTGGCATGGAGCCTGTTACTCGCTTATGTGGCGACCGGATCCAGCGTCATCGGCGGTTTCTATCATTACGCGAACTTGCTGTTACGCGATGCGACCGGCCACGTTTACTCCGCGGTATTGCTGGCCGCGCTGGTGACCGGGGTTTCGATAGGGATTGCTTACCGCGACGTTAAAATCTCCGCGCGACTTATGCTGTGGATCGAGGCCGCGTCCGTTACGGTAATTGTGGTCGTGGTTACGCTATTGCTGGTGCGGCACGGCAGGCACGTGGATGCGGAACAACTGCATCTCCGAGGAATGACCGGCAGCGGGCTTCGCCTTGGACTGGTGCTTGCACTCTTCAGCTTTGTGGGCTTCGAGAGTGCCACCACCCTCGGCTCCGAGGCTCGCAATCCGCTGCAGACGATCCCCCGCGCGGTCATCCAAAGCGCCCTTCTCGCGGGGGCATTCTTCACGGTCTGCGCTTACGCCGAGGTGTTGGGCTTCCACACCGTAGGCCAGGATTTAGGCGCGAGCCAGGCTCCGATGTATGTACTGGCCAAAGTCGGCGGCGTGCCGGTGTTGGGGCTTCTGATTGATATCGGTGCACTCGTGAGCCTATTTGCTGGAACTCTGGCATGCATTACGGCGGCGGCAAGGGTGCTTATGCTAATGGCGCACAACGGGCTTGCTCATGCCTTTCTGGGCAATACGCATGCCCGCAATCGAACTCCAAGCCGGGCGGTCGTCATTACAGGAGTTGCCGCGCTCATGCCTGTGGCAGTTCTGGCGGCCCGGGGCGCCAGTGGCTTGGATGTATACGGTTGGCTGGGTTCGCTTGCGACCTATGGTTTTATCGTGGCGTATGCATTGGTTTGCGTAGCATTGCCACGATACTTACGCGAACACGGCGTCTTTCGGCCGGGAGCGCAGCTAGTGCCCTGGCTTGCCGGCGCTGCCATGCTGCTAGCGCTGGTCGGGAATTTCTATCCCGTGCCGGAGGGACCTTACGGCAAGTTGCCTTACATCTATCTGGCTTACTTGACGGCGGGACTGGTTTGGTTTGCAGTTCGTGCACGCGGCAAGAGCAGCGCACTGGTCGAAAGCTAGGGCAGTGTCCGGGGGACGATGAGTTTCACCCGTATAGAAATATCGAATCGGCGGCAAGCGAATTTTCACTAAAAGGAACTCTTTCGTTCCTTGGGGCGCTCGTGTAAAGTCATCCAGTTATTTTACGGGCGTGCGAAACAGACCATCTCGGCTGCGAACATTTTTGCACAACTTAGGAGTGGTTCGGCGGCGCAGGCGGTCCCGCACGAGGGTATTCACTTGCACGAGGTTACTGATGCTCAACAGAGTCGGACCGGTCGCTTTCCTCATCGTTTCATTCCTGTTTGACTGCGCTGCCTTCATCCCCATCGCCCAAGCGCAGCAGACACTCGGCGGCATCACGGGAACGGTCACCGACAAGACTGGCGGGGTTCTGCCGGAAACCGTGGTCACGATCGTGGGGGAGCAGACGAAACTTACGCGCACTCAAAAAACCAATGCAAATGGCAGCTATGACTTCGTGAGCCTGCCCATCGGTACCTACACGCTGACCTTCACGCACGAAGGCTTTGAAACTCAGAAGGTGCCATCGATCACCGTGCAGGCGGATCGCACGGCGACCGTCAATGCCTTCCTGCCAATCGGTCAAGTGGGAACCGTAGTCGAAGTTGAGGCGGTTCCGTTGATGAACTCCGTGGACACCACAAACGGCTATATTCTGGATAAGAACCAGATCGATGCTGTGCCGCTGCCTACGGGCAGCTTCACCGGCCTCGCAATTCTTTCCCCCGGAGTGAACGCGGAACTTCCCGGGGGCACGGGAGCCAACAGTGGCCTGGGAAACCAGCCGATCTGGGCGAACGGGCAGCGCGATACCAGCAACAGCTTTCTGCTCAACGGCGTCGATGCCAGCAATCTGTTTAATGGCAAGAGCACGAGCCAGGTGGCTTCGGCTCGTATCGTGAACAACACCGGCGTCGCCAATGCCGCCAGCACCAGCGCCGCTCCGATCCAGAGCACGGCGTCCGTCTACTTGGCGATCGGCCAGGCATTGCCGACGCCTGCGCCCGAGACGGTCACCGAACTTCGCGTAAACACATCGATGTACGATGCGCAGCAAGGCTCGACCAGCGGCGCTCACATCGATATGAGCACTTCCTCCGGTACCAATACGATCCACGGCAGCGGTTACGTTCACCGCGGTACGGACTGGTTGAATGCATCCCCGTTCTTCTACAAACAAGATCCCAACATTCCAGCCAACGATAAAGTTCCACAGTTGCATCGCTATACCGCAGGCGGAACTCTGGGCGGCGCGCTAATTAAAGACAAGCTATTCGGTTTTGTTAGCTATCAACACCTTCATGACTCTGACCAGGAAATCGGACTGTCGCGCATGCTCGTCCCGCAAGGACTCAGCAATGATCGCTCTCCGGCGGCCTTGGCTGCCATCTCCAATACCTACTGGGGCACCTCACTCACAGGGAATGGCGATCTCAATCCCGTGGCGGTCGCTCTTTTTCAGTACAAGCTGCCAAACGGTCAGTACTTGATTCCCTCCTGGGACGGGCAGGTCGCTACTCCGAGCTTTCCGGAAAATGCCATCGTCCCGGGCACCGCTTACTTCACGGCCGATCAGGCTGTCGCCGACCTCGATTGGAACAGAAGTCCTAAAGACACGATCTCTCTAAAATACTATTACCAGCACGACCCCAGCGTTGCTCCCTACGCTTACTCGAACGTTGCAGGCTTTGCCCAGCATCTCGATGCGGGCAGTCAGGTCGCGTCGCTGACCAATACTCAGACTCTCAGGCCTAGCCTGAGTGTTACAGAAGTTCTGGGGATTCTTCGAGAGAAGGTCTACAGCACAATCGGGCAGCCGTTCTCGCCGCAGGCGTTCGCGGCTCAAACCGGTACGCCTGCGATCAACACATTTGGATCATCGTTCTTCCCAGGCATCACCATCGTAGATCCCCTGGGGCTGGACAGCTCCGCGAATGTAGGCGGCATCAGCAATCTCCAATTTCTCACCATCGGTCAGGGCGCGGCTTCGCAAGGAGCATTCACCGGAGTTTTTCAGAACCGCATCATGCCATCGGCAAATGCCATTTGGACTCATGGCAAACACACAATCACGTTTGGCGGAAGCTACGCCTATACCCAACTCAACACTCGTGACGAGAGGACGAACCAGGGGATAATTTCGACGGCGGATTTTTCGCAATTCATTCAGGGGTTGGTCACCACCAACGATGACTTCACGACGACCAAGTTTCTTCAGGGCAACGCGAACCGCTATTACCGGGCTGGACAGGCCGGGGCGTATGTGCAGGACAAGTTTCAGTTCCGCTCGAACCTCAGCCTGACCGCCGGTCTCCGCTTCGATTGGGACGGCGGCCTCACCGAAAAGTACGGCCGCATCTTTAATTTCGATCCTTCGCGATACTCTTACGA
Organism: Candidatus Sulfotelmatobacter sp.; assembly: GCA_049515395.1. Taxonomy (GTDB): domain Bacteria; phylum Acidobacteriota; class Terriglobia; order Terriglobales; family Acidobacteriaceae; genus Sulfotelmatobacter. The sequence goes on from JBEKUD010000009.1 coordinate 117,742, forward strand.
CGCCTCCACCGACACCATCGCCTCGAACGGTTTCATCATCGCGGGGAATAACAATCTGTTTCCGACAAAAGGGGTGAGCAACACTACGCTCACCGAGCGGCAGTGGGGACTGGCTCCTCGGTTGGGAGTTGCATGGAGTCCCAAGAAATTCAACGATAAGCTGGTCGTACGCGCCGGCACCGGGATCTATTACGACCGCGGCGAACTTTATTCTTATCTTTCTCCAGGCTTTGCCGAAGGCGTGATCAATGGCGGTCCGTTTGGTGTGAACCAGACGCCCCCTTACGTGAATGCACAGGCATGCGATTCCAGCACCCAGACTTATTATTTGGACTACATTCCAACCTGCAATTCGGATCCCAGCATGGGTCAGGTATATTCCCTGGCGAATCCTTGGGGCGCCACGCTTGCTCCCGCTCCTAGTGGCAATCCCGCTGACATTACGAAGTACCTGCCGAACACCGGAGTTCCAGGAACCGGAGTGGCGGCAGGAATCGCGGATGGGCAGCAGCTGTTTTCCTTTGCAACCTATAACCGCGCCAACAAGTTGCCCTACACCATAAACAACACCCTCGATTTTCAATGGCAGCCCAGGAACGATCTTGCCCTCGAGGTCGGCTACGTCGGCAACCTGGGCCGACACGGGGTTATTCCCATTCCCTTCAATCAGGCGGGGATCGCTTCTCCGTCTCATCCAATCCGTCCCGGGACTCCCTACGAGCAGGACTACACCTATGGCTACACCGTAGTCGATTCGAATTTCAACTTTCAAAACTTGCCCAACGGTCAGCCCTACCTCGCCAACTATGAGGGTGGCAATGTGGACCTGCGCGTTCCCTATGTTGGCTATTCGGCGGAATCCGAGACCTACAAGGCGGCGGGCGTCTCCGCCTACAACGCGCTGCAGACGCACGTGGAAAAACGGATGAGTCATGGGCTGCAGGTCGGCTTCTCGTACACGTATTCTCACGCGCTGGATGAACAAAGCGGCATGGGATTGTTCTTCAACGGAAACAATCCGCTCGATCTACGCTCGGCTTATGGTTCGTCTGACTTCGATCGCACGCACGTCTTCAATATCAGCTACGTCTACCAATTGCCGAGGTTTTTCTCCGCGTCGACGTTGAAAGGCAGGTTGGCGGATGGCTGGTCCATTAACGGTGACACCGTGGTGCAAAGCGGCCAGCCCTATAGCATCATCGACTACACCGGCGCGGTAGGCAGCATCTACTACAGCGTTTACGACGGCATCACGAATCCGGTTGTTCCACTTGCTCCCGGATGCACTCCGAAGAATGCTGTGACCGGAGCCTCGGGTGCTTTCGAGACTCCCGCTCTCAAATCATCCTGCTTCACATTGCCGTTGCTGAATCCCGGTGACTTGGGCGGCGCAATTCCGGCGGGGGATACGTTCGAAACCAATTTCACTTCTGGCCAGCGCAACATCTTCCGCCAAGCCTGGCAGAAGCGGGCCGATATTTCGTTCGTCAAGGTAACGGCCATCACGGAACGCGTCTCGATGAAGTACAGCTTCGACATCTTCAACTTGACGAATACAGCTAGTTTTGACATTCCCATCGACGATGTTTCGCAGAACCAGTTCTACAACCAGTTCCCGGTAATAGGAACACCGCCGCGACCCACCGCCTGCGACAACACCAATACGGGCTTCTACAACTGTCCCTCTGGTTTAGGCGTGACGAATAAAACCATCGGCAGCCCGCGCCAGATTCAGATGACTCTGCGATTCGAGTTCTGAATGATGAAGCAGGGACCGGGATGCACCGGGTGATCACTCCTTTCCGATGTCTTCGTTCCAAATCTCGGGGTTGAGGCGAATATATTCGTCCAACATCGAAGCGCACTCCGCGGAATCCAAGTCGATGATTTTTATGCCGAGCGAGCGCAGCCATTCCACGCCGCCCTGGAAGTTGCGGCTCTCGCCGATTAGTAGCGTGCCGAAACCAAACTGCCGCACGAGTCCACTGCAATACCAGCAAGGCGCCAGCGTCGTGACCATGATGAGTTTGCGATAGCTACGCTGGCGTCCGGCATTGCGGAAGGCGTCAGTCTCGCCGTGCAGTGAAGGATCGCCGTTCTGTACGCGCCGATTGTGCCCTGCGCCAATGAGTTTGCCGTCGGCGTTGAAAATCGCGGCGCCGATCGGAATGCCTCCCTCCGCGAGCCCTTTGCGGGCCTCCACAATCGCCACCTCGAGCATGGCCGAGTAATCGGAACTTTTCATGGTTCTCGATTATAGGACGCGAGCCACGACTGGACGGGCTGGACTTGCTTCGGCTTTGCGCTCAAATACATGTCGCCTCGGAAGCAGCTATACTCCATCCTCATGGATGCACGAACGAAGCCACTTTTCCGAGGTGCCACTCTGTTTTCGGCGGCCGCATGCATACTTGCCTCCGGGTGCCTATCGGCGCAAGACTCAGCGCAGCAGCCTTCTCGTGCTGCCGCCGTACTTGATTCCATGCCGCATGCCGAGCGGATCAGCGAGGTTGCTCTCTCGCCTGATGGAAGTCAAGTCGCTTACGTCGTCGAGCGTCGTCGAGGGAAAAATCACTGTCATCTCTTCCGCTGGAGAGAACTCGCATGCGATCGCTGTAGAAAATGGCCTTGCGCTGCGCGACGTGGCTTGGTCCACGGACAGTAAACGCATCGCCTTCCTCGCTGACCTGCCTGGCGAAGTCCCCTCCGCTCAAGTTTGGACGGCAGCGGCCGATGGCAGTGGTCCCGTAAAACATGCTGAGCTGAAAGGTTATGCGCAGGCTCCACGCTTCTCTCCGGACGGATCGAAACTTGCCATCCTATTCATCGAGGGCATGCCGCGCGTCGCCGGGCCGTTGCAACCGATGACACCACTCGCTGGGGTCAGCGACGAGAAGGTTCTTGAGCAACGCATTGCCACCATCAACCTGAGTTCAGACCGTCTCACCCAGGTATCGCCCGCCGACATGTATGTTTACGAGTACGACTGAACTCCGGACGGAGAAGCCTGGGCGGCGACGGCGGCGCATGCTTCCGGTGATGCGAACTGGTGGATCGCGCGTCTCTAGCGAGTGAAGTCGCAAACCGGCGAGATGCACGAAATTTACAAGCCAAAGCTGCGACTTGCGAACCCATGCGTTTCTCCGGAGGGAACGTATGTGGCATTTATTGAAGGGTTGATGAGCGACGAAGGTTCTACGGGCGGTGACATCTACGTAGTCCCGATCGTGGGCGGCGCCTCTCGAAACCTCACTCCCAATATCAAGTCGTCGCCGTTAGCGCTGGCATGGACAACTCCTGACCGTATTAAATGAAGCCTGGACGATGACCAGTTCTTTGGCGAACGATAACCGGTTCACCGCCATGGTGCGTCAATCGGCAAGCACGCCGCCGGAAGTGTGGGCTGGTCCGATTGGACAATGGAAACAGCTCACAAATCTGAAGGCCGAAGCCAAGCCGGCGTGGGGCGAGATGCACAGTGTGCATTGGATGAATGGCACAGCTCGGGTGCAGGGATGGTTGATGCTGCCCAAGGATTTCACCCCCGACAAAACGTATCCCCTCGTGGTGAATGTACACGGCGGACCGTCTTCGGCATGCGTTTCCCAATGGGACACGCACGGTATGGGACTGCAGTCGGCGATGGGTTACTTCGCTCTCTGTCCCAATCCGCGCGGCAGCTACGGACAGGGAGAAACATTCACGCAGGGCAATGTGAAGGATTTTGGTGGTGGCGACTTCCGTGACATCCTGGCCGGGATCGATGCCCGCTCAAAGCAGTATCCGATCGATCATAAACGGGTCGGCATTCGCGGACACAGCTACGGCGGATATATGTCGATGTGGGCGGAGACTCAGACGCATCGTTTCGCAGCGGCGGTGGCGGGCGCTGGCCTCTCCGACGGGCTGAGTTACTACGGCTTGAACGACATCGACGAGTGGATGATTCCGTTCTTCGGCGCTTCGATAGATGACGACCCCGCCGGGTACGCCAAGAGCGATCCCATGCACTTCGTCAAAGCTGTGAAAACTCCGACGCTTACTTTCGTAGGCGACCGCGACGGTGAGGTGCCAATGGAACAATCGGTGGAATGGTGGCACGCGCTCAGCGCACTGCACGTGGCGACCAAGCTGGTGGTCTATCCCGACGAGGGCCATGTGTTCATCAAGGCTGCCGATTCACGGGATTATGCGCTGCGCTCTGTGCAATGGTTCGAGGAGTGGTTCGCGCAAGCAGAGTAAGTTTGTCCCCCGCCTGGTGCGTTTGCCGTTGGACTTAAGGCCTGCGAAATTTACATACCCTGCATCGAAATTCTGCGTTGTACATGTCCGCGGCGAGGGCATATGACAGACTTGACGGAATAGGCTTGGATTGGAGTGTGGTTTGCGCCCGTAACCTTTGGCTCGCATCCAGGAACAACCGATTCGTAATCGCAATTTCACCTGTGGGGAGACGCCGCGATGTCCCGCATAAGCCATATCAATGGCCTGCCGCCGGCGCAGGGTCTGTACGATCCTGCGCGGGAGCATGACGCCTGCGGCATCGGATTTGTAGCCAGTGTTCCGGGCGAAAAGAGCCACGACATTATTATCAAGGGAATCCAGGTGCTCTTGAATTTGGCGCACCGCGGCGCTTGTGGGTGTGATTCCGAGACCGGCGACGGTGCGGGCGTACTGATTCAGATTCCACACGAATTCTACGCGCGAGAGTGTGCGCAGTTGGGATTCGTGCTGCCCGCGCCTGGTTCTTACGGCGTCGGAATGACGTTCCTGCCGGTCGAAAAACCTGCCCGGCTGCAGTGCGAAGGGATTCTCGAGCGAATCGTCCGCGAAGAGGGCTTGTTTCTATTGGGCTGGAGAGATATGCCGGTCTACGCTTCGGCGACCGGGCGTGTGGCGCGAGCATCACAACCTTACATCCAACAGATTTTTGTCGGCTGCCAACCGGGTCTTGAGGAAGACGCTTTCGAGCGCAAGTTATACGTGGTTCGCAAGCGCGCCGAAGGCGAAATGCGGCAGTCGGAGGTGGAAGACGCGGCGACATTTTATATTCCTTCTCTTTCGTGCCGAACCGTCGTCTACAAAGGTCTGCTGCTGGCTTCTCAGCTCACCGGCTTCTACCGCGAGCTCTCCGAGCCTGATGTGGTTAGCGCTCTTTGCCTGGTCCACCAGCGTTTCTCTACGAACACATTTCCCAGTTGGCAGCGTGCGCATCCCTATCGCTACATCGCTCACAACGGCGAGATTAATACCCTCCGCGGGAATGTGAACTGGATGCACGCCCGGCAGTCGTTGCTGACATCGCCACGCTTTGGCGATGATCTGAAGAAGCTTTTTCCGATCATAGAACCGGAAGGAAGTGACTCCGCAAATTTCGACAACGCCCTTGAACTTCTACTGCAGTCCGGGCGCAGCCTGCCGCACGCAATCGCCATGCTGATTCCGGAAGCGTGGGCTGGCAATCCACATATGAAGCCGGAGAAGCGGGCCTTTTATGAGTATCACGCTTGCCTGATGGAACCGTGGGATGGACCGGCGGCGGTGGCGTTCACCGATGGCCGCGTGATCGGAGCGACGCTCGATCGCAACGGTCTGCGTCCCGGAAGATATGTGGTCACGCATGATGACGTCGTGATCATGGCGTCCGAGGCCGGGGTGCTCGACGTGGCTCCGGAGAAGGTAAAGACGAAGGGCCGTCTGCAACCGGGGAAAATGTTTCTGGTGGATACGGTCGAAGGCCGGATTATTTCGGATCAGGAGATCAAGCGGACGCTCGCCTCGCGGCAGCCCTATGCGCAATGGGTCAAAGACAACCAGATCACGATCCATCAGTTGCCCGAGCCTTCCCGGACGCATCCTCCGAATCCCGAGACGCTTCTTCGACGGCAGCGTGCCTTCGGTTACACCGATGAGGATTTGAGGATGATCCTCGCGCCCATGGCATCGGCCGGGGAAGAGCCGGTTGGCTCGATGGGAACGGACACTCCGCTGGCATGTCTCTCGGATCGACCGCAGCCGCTGTTCAATTACTTTAAGCAGCTGTTCGCGCAGGTTACGAATCCTCCAATTGATCCCATTCGCGAAGAAATGATGATGTCGCTGATCAGCTACATCGGCAGCGAGCGCAACATTCTGGAGGAAGAGCCGGAAAACTGCCACATGCTGAAGTTGGAGCATCCGCTTCTGACCAATCGCGAATTGGAAAAGCTGCGGCGCGTGTCCACTCGCGATTTGCTCGCCACCACCCTGCCGGCGCTGTTCCTGGCAAGTGAGGGAGAGGCCGGCCTGGGACGCGCACTCGACGAGCTGTGCCGAAGAGCGTCTTTGTCGGTGAAGGCGGGATACACTCTGCTGATTCTTTCTGATCGCGGCGTTGACAAGAACTACGCGCCCATTCCTTGCTTGCTCGCGCTCGCGGCGGTGCACAACCTGCTCGTCCGCGAGGAGACCCGAACCCAAGTGGCTCTCATTACAGAATCAGGCGAGCCTCGCGAGGTGATGCACTTCGCCTTGCTCAGCGGATATGGAGCGAGCGCAATCAATCCTTATCTTGCCCTGGAGACGGTGGAGAATCTTGCCTGGCGTGGCGAGTTGGCGGACGGCGTTACCTCCGAGCTAGCAGTCAAGAACTTCATGAAGTCGGTGAAGAAGGGCTTACTCAAGACTTTTGCCAAGATGGGCATCTCGACGCTGCAAAGTTACCAGGGAGCCCAGGTCTTTGAGGCCATCGGACTTAACCAAGATTTGGTGGAAAGCTATTTCGTAGGCACAACGTCGCGCCTGGAGGGCCTGGGGCTCGATGTTCTGGCCCGCGAGGCACAGCTGAAGCACGAACATTCCCTGCGTCCGGTCACGGAATTTGAGACGGAGCTTGAAGTGGGCGGCAACTATCACCAGCGCGTCAACGGCGAGTATCACCTCTTAAATCCGTTGACCATCAGCAAGCTGCAGCAGGCCGTGCGGCAGGAAAGCTTTCAGACGTTTCAGGAATACACCGAACTCATCGACAAGCAGAGCACTCACCTGTGCACGCTGCGCGGCTTGATGAAGTTGAAGAAGAGTGATAAGCCCGTTCCGATCGGAGAAGTCGAGCCCGCGAAAGAAATTGTGAAGCGCTTCAACACCGGCGCAATGTCATTTGGTTCTATCAGCAAGGAAGCGCACGAAACGCTCGCAATCGCCATGAACCGCATTGGAGGCAAGTCGAACACGGGCGAGGGCGGCGAAGACGAAGAGCGATTTAATTCGGACGCGAACGGCGACCTGCGGCGCAGCGCCGTAAAGCAAGTGGCTTCGGCTCGTTTCGGCGTGACCGCGAATTACTTGGTGAACGCGGACGAATTGCAGATCAAAATGGCGCAGGGCGCAAAACCGGGCGAAGGCGGCCAATTGCCGGGACACAAGGTGGACGAAGTGATCGCTCGTTTGCGACACTCCATCGCCGGAGTCGGGCTTATTTCGCCGCCGCCCCATCATGACATTTACTCCATCGAAGATCTTGCACAGCTAATTTACGACCTGAAGAATGTCAACCCACAAGCCCGCATCGCCGTGAAATTGGTGGCCGAGTCTGGTGTGGGGACGGTGGCGGCGGGCGTGGCCAAGGCGCATGCTGACGTGGTTCTGATCAGCGGGGACAGCGGCGGCACGGGAGCTTCGCCGCTGAGTTCGATCAAGCACGCGGGCATTCCTTGGGAGTTAGGCTTGGCGGAGACGCAGCAAGTGCTGCTGTTGAACGATCTGCGCAGCCGTATTCGCGTGCAGACGGACGGCAAATTACAGACTGGCCGGGATGTCGTGATCGGCGCATTGCTGGGCGCAGAAGAATTTGGCTTTGCCACGACGCCGCTGATTGCGATGGGCTGTGTGATGCTGCGCAAGTGTCATCTCAATACATGCTCGGTGGGCATTGCCACGCAGGATCCCGTACTGCGCAAGCAGTTCCAGGGGCAGCCTGAGCACGTCATCAATTTCTTTTTCTTCCTGGCGGAGCAAGTGCGCCACTACATGGCGGACCTGGGATTCCGCAGCTTCGACGAGATGGTGGGGCGCGTCGACATGCTCGACGGGGAGCCCGCCGTCGATCACTGGAAGGCACGAGGGCTCGATCTTTCGGCAATTCTCTATCGCCCTCCGGTGCCTTCGCGTGTGGCGCGGCGATGCGTGCAGGCCCAGGACCACGGGCTGAAAGAGGCGCTCGATCACAAGCTTCTTGCCGCGGCGCGCGTCGCAATCGACACTCTTGTTCCAGTCGAGATCAGTTTGCCAGTACGCAATGTGCACCGCTCTGTGGGCACGATGCTCAGCGGCGAGATCGCCCGCAAGCACGGCTCCGCGGGATTGCCCAATGATACGATTCGCATTCACTTGACGGGGTCCGCGGGACAAAGCCTGGGCGCGTTTCTGGCAAACGGCGTCACCCTTACGCTCGAGGGTGAGGCGAATGATTATGTGGGTAAAGGTCTATCCGGCGGACGCTTGGTTGTGTACCCACCTCGCGCCTCTGGATTCGCTGCCGAAGAAAACATCCTGATCGGAAACGTTGTACTCTACGGGGCCACCACTGGGGAAGCTTTTTTCAATGGAGTTGCCGGAGAACGATTCGCGGTTCGCAACTCCGGAGCCACCGCGGTAGTGGAGGGAGTCGGCGATCACGGTTGCGAGTACATGACGAATGGGGTGGTGCTTGTCCTGGGGTCATGCGGAAGGAATTTCGCAGCGGGCATGAGTGGCGGAGTCGCTTACGTGTTTGATGAGCGCAGTAATTTTGCGGAGGAGCGATGCAACCTCGGCTCCGTGGATCTTGAATCCGTAGCAGAGTCGCAAGATGTGGAGGTGCTAAGAAGTCTTGTCACACGACACCTGGCGCTGACTGGTAGCCGCCGCGCGAAATGGATTCTCGAAAACTGGGCTGAACTGCTGCCCCGCTTCATCAAAGTTTTCCCACACGAATTCAAGCGAGTGCTGGGAGTAAGCCGCAGCCGCAAGGGCGAAATCCCGAGCCGCCCGATGGCTCCGGTCGCCCACGCTCAGCACGCGCCCCTCGCGCAGGTGCAGAATGGGTAAGACCACGGGCTTTCTGGAATATTCTCGCGAGCTTGCTCCGCGCCGCCCAGTGACTCAGCGTGTGAATGACTGGTTCGAAATCTACCTCGACCTGCCAGAGGACACTCTCAAGAAGCAAGGCGCGCGCTGCATGGATTGCGGCGTGCCTTTCTGTCAGACGGGATGTCCGGTCAATAATTTGATTCCCGACTGGAACGATCTGGTGTACCGCGGGCGATGGAAGGAAGCAGTGCGGCAACTGCACGCGACCAACAATTTTCCGGAGTTTACCGGACGCATTTGCCCGGCGCCATGTGAAGCGTCCTGCGTGCTGGGCATCAACCAACCGGCGGTGACCATCAAGCAAAACGAGAAAAACATTGTTGAGCGTGGGTTTCGGGAAGGTTGGATTCGTCCCGAGCCGCCGAAGCTTCGCAGCGGGAAAAAGGTCGCAGTTGTGGGTTCCGGCCCAGCCGGACTGGCGGCGGCGCAACAGCTATGCCGAGCAGGACACGCCGTCGTCGTCTACGAGAAAGCGGACCGTATCGGCGGATTGCTGCGCTACGGCATTCCCCAGTTCAAGCTGGAGAAGCACATCATCGATCGCCGCCTGGAGCAGATGTCCGGCGAAGGCGTGCAGTTCGTTACCGGCGCGGAAGTTGGAAAGAATGTTTCTGTCGAGGAGCTGCGGCGTAACTTCCATGCGATCGTGCTCGCTGGCGGAGCCGAACAACCGCGCGATCTTAAGGTTCCGGGGCGTGACCTCAAAGGGATTCATTTCGCGATGGATTACTTGCCGCAGCAGAACCGGCGCTGCCTTGGGGACGAAGTCGCACCAGAAATTGAAATCCTGGCTGCAGGAAAGCGAGTGATCATCATAGGAGGAGGCGACACAGGCGCGGACTGTCTGGGAACATGCCACCGGCAAAAGCCGCTGTCCGTGCATCAGTTCGAGATCATGCCGAAGCCGCCAGACGAACGATCGCCGCTCACTCCCTGGCCGTTATGGCCGATGCAACTGCGAACCGAAGCGGCACATGAAGAAGGCGGCATTCGCGATTGGAGCATTGCTACTACGAAATTTACCGGCGAAGCTGCAAGTGTTAAACGCTTACATGCCCAGCGCGTTGGTCCGCCGCCGAAGTTCGAGCCGATGCCAGGCAGTGACTTCACGATCGACGCAGACTTGGTGCTCATCGCAATGGGCTTTCTGGGTCCAGTTCGAAATGGAATGATTGAACAACTGGGCGTGGTGCTCGATCCGCGCGGAAACGTGGCCACGGATCCGAACTACATGTCATCCGTGCCGGGCATTTTTGCGGCCGGGGATATGCGGCGCGGCCAATCGCTGGTGGTATGGGCCATCTCGGAGGGACGCAGAGCGGCGGCGGGTGTGGATACCTATCTCAGATCCGCGGCGACGCGTTCCACCGCCCTGGCTTCAGCAGCCCAACCAGTCGTCTCATGATTTGACTATCGGCCACAACGCCCGCTGCGCAAGATAACTGCGCCAACCTATGATCGGAATCCAGGATATCCAGACAGCCATGGGCCGGATACGCGAAGCCATCCGCGTTTCTCCCTGCACGGGCTCGGAATCTTTTTCGATTCTCACCAAGAACGAGATTTTCCTTAAACTCGACAACCAGCAGCGTACCGGAGCTTTCAAGGAGCGCGGCGCTCTAAACAAGTTGCTCACGCTCACCGCTGAGGAACGGTCTCAGGGAGTGATTGCTGCATCGGCTGGCAATCATGCGCAAGGCGTTGCCTATCATGCTGGCCGCCACGGTATCAAGGCTCTCATCTACATGCCCTTGCCCACGCCGCTCACCAAAGTGTCCGCCACGCGCGCGTATGGGGCGGAAGTGGTTTTGCAGGGCACGAACTACGATGAAGCGTACGAGGAAGCCGTCAAGCATAGCCGGGAACACCACTTCACTTTGATCCACGCTTTCGACGATGATGCCGTCATTGCCGGGCAGGGCACACTGGGGTTGGAAATCCTGACGCAGCAGCCTGACATCGAGGCGATCGTTGCACCTATCGGTGGAGGTGGGTTGATTGGCGGAATCGCTTGTGCGGTGAAGGAAACCAATCCAGCGGTCCGAGTTTTTGGAGTTCAGCCCGCGAAGTTGCCTTCCATGCAAGCCGCGGTGGCGCAAGGCGGGCCGGTAACTCTCAAGTCTGCCACCACGATTGCCGACGGCATCGCTGTGCGGCGAGCCGGTGAACGGACGTTTCCGCTGGTCCAAAAATATGTGGACGACATTGTTACGGTCGAGGAAGAAGAGATCGCCAATGCCATCCTGCTGCTTTTGGAGCGCGAGAAGACGCTGGCGGAAGGTGCGGGCGCAGCGTCCATCGCTGCGTTGTTGAATCATAAACTGCCGCTGGAGGGGAAAAAGGTAGCGGTGCTGGTTTGCGGAGGCAATATTGACGTTACTCTGCTCTCGCGAATCATCGAGCGTGGTTTGGTGAAGGATGGCAGGTTGGTGCGTTTGCGCATTCACTTACCAGACTACCCCGGCGCGCTGCACCGGCTTACCGGAATTCTTGCAGATCTTCGTACCAATATTGTTGAAACCGCCTATGACCGCGCCTATCACGGCGTCAATCTGGGAGACACCGCCATTGACATCACCATGGAAACCAGAGGGCCTACTCATATTGCCGAATTGGTAACGGCCTTGTCGGCCTCCGGTTACGCCCACGAGAGAATTCTGTAGGCCGAATGCCGAGGCTTGCGTTCGCTCCCCACCTTATTTGACAGTTTGATCGGCGCTAGAAGAAATTTGAATTGGACTCAGTGCATACCTCCCTTTATCGTCTGCGGATTAGGGAGAGGACTGCGATTGAACGCAATGGCGTTCATCGGAGCCGGCTCTTTCCTAGGTCAGCCCTTCCCTCCAAGATTCAGGAGTGCGGTCGCATTGGCATTTGCGGAAGCTTTTCCAGCAGGCTTACGACCACCAAGAATTACCCACGCCTTCGGAACAGGAGCAAGCAAACATGACGAAGCGAGTCGACGGGCACTCCCTGCGCCTGTCGTTGATGTCGGCCCTTGCAGCCATGATTCTAATCGCCGGATTGTTGGCGGGACTATCAGGGTCCTGCTTTGCCGACGACGGGCCGAAACCTGATCCGTCGGGAACGGCCACGGGCGACAAGAGTGCCGCTGTAGATGCCGCCGGCAATCCCTTTGTGGTCACGGAGCCAACGGACAAAACCGCTCCGGACTACGCCGCCAACAAGAAAGCATTCGATGACTACCAGGCTCAGTCGGCAAAAGAGCCGCTCGCCGTTAAGCTCGCTGACAGCGTCGGCCATGTTCGCGTTGCCACGAATTTTGCCTGGACTCTAAACACGGGCTACCTGGTCCTGTTCATGCAGGCGGGTTTCGCCCTGCTTACTTGCGGACTGGTGCGAAAGAAAAATGCCGCCCATTTGATGATGCTGAATTTTGCGGCCTACGTATTTGCCTTTCTGGCCTATTACGCAGTCGGGTATGCGTTTCAGTTCGGAGCCGTTGCAATCAATGCAGCGCCCACGAACCTGGGCGGCGTTCCTACCCTCAACCACTTTCTCATTGGGAGCGGCCAGTGGGGATTCGTGGGTGGGAAAGGGTTTTTTCTCATCGGTCCCGCGTATGACGCTGGGAGCAATTGCTTGACGCTGTTTGAAGTTGTGTTCATGGAAACTGCCGGATACATCATTGTCGGTGCGGTGTGTGAAAGGATTACCTTCTGGGCCTTTTTGATTTGTGAACTTTTCATCGGAGCGATCCTCTATCCGATCTCCGGTTGTTGGACGTGGGGTGGAGGATGGCTGTCGCAAATGGGTTCCACCTTGAATCTGGGCCACGGCTATGTCGACTTTGCGGGATCGACTGTTGTCCACGCGGTTGGTGGTTTCTGCGCCATGGCTCTCGCTATTATTTTGGGTCCGCGCCTCGGGAAGTATGGTCCTGGAGGAAAGATCCGTGTGTTTCCCGCCCATAACATCGTGTATGTGGTGACGGGCACATTCATTCTGCTTTTTGGATGGATGGGATTCAATCCCGGTTCTACTCTCGGAGCCACTGATCTTCGCATCTCTGTCGTCGCAGTCAATACCAATCTGGCTGCAGTCGCCGGCTCCGCCGTCGCGATGCTTTTGTGGTATTTCATGTTTGGCAAGCCCGACATCACCATGGCCTGTAACGGAATGCTGGCCGGATTAGTCGCAATCACCGCGCCCTGTGCGTTTGTATCTTCAGCTTCGTCAGTAATCATCGGCATACTGGCTGGGTGCGTAGTTTGCTTCGGAGTTCTCTTCAACGATCGAGTTTTGAAAATCGATGATCCTTGTGGCGCGATCTCGGTCCACGGCTACTGTGGGTGGCTTGGCGCTGTTAGCGTCGGTATTTTTGCGGACGGCGCTTACGGCGCCGGATGGAATGGTGTCGGAGCGACTTCCTACCTGGGACGAGCCGGCCAGGGTGTGACTGGCATTCTTCACGGCGACACGCGTCAGTTCTTGTGCCAACTCATGGGAGCGACCTTGTATGCAGTCTGGGCGTTCGGCGCCACTTATGCAGTTTTCTGGTGCGTCAACCGAGTAAAGAGCATGCGAGTGTCGCCCGAGGTGGAAGAAGAAGGTCTTGACGTCCCCGAGTTTGGAATGGTCGGTTATCCGGAAGACGCGGTCACAGCTCCGTACTGACCGAACACTCGCCGCAGGCTTGAGGTGCAGCGCCGCAAGGCGAGAGCAGAACCAAAGTGAAGCTACGCTGCCTTCGTTGTATGAGTTATTTTGCTCAATTTTGCTCCCTGCGAGCGGCCACGTTCGCGCAGATCGCGTGATTGAAATCACAGAAAAGTTAGTAGTTTCTTAGTAGTGAATTACAGCTTCCAGCTAAGTAGAATCGCGCTTCGCGCTTCATGAATCCTAACTGGAACGGTCAATTCTCGTGCTTCGATCTCGTAGCCAGGACGAGCGTGTGCGCCCGCAGTGTCGTTTGGGCAGGCGGGGTGGAGATTGGGGGCGGCGATTTCGTCGTGATGGCAGGGCCGTGTGCCGTCGAATCGGAGCAGCAGTTGCTGCGGACGGCGGAATCCGTAGCAAAGGCTGGCGCTCGCATTCTGCGCGGAGGCGCCTACAAGCCGCGCTCATCTCCTTACGCGTTTCAGGGCCTCGGTCTTGAAGGCCTCAAAATCTTGCGCAAAGCGCAGGAAGAAACCGGGCTCGCAATCGTTACCGAAGTGATGAGCGAGGAAGACGTCGATCTGGTTGCCGAGTATGCCGACCTCATGCAAGTGGGCACGCGCAGCATGGAGAACTACGCGCTGCTGGAAAGATTAGGTGGGTGTGGGCGTCCGGTGTTGCTGAAGCGAGGGATGACTGCCACGTTGGAGGAGCTGCTGCGCTCCGCACAAGTGATCGCGATGAATGGCAACAGCCACATCGTTCTGTGCGAGCGCGGAATACGAACTTTTGAGACGGCGACGCGCAATACGTTAGATATCTCTGCGGTTCCAGTTCTGAAGGCGGTTGCTCACCTGCCTGTGATCGTCGATCCCAGTCATGCCGCTGGAGTGCGCAGCCTGGTTCCCGTTCTATCGCGGGCCGCCGCCGTCGTGGGCGCGGATGGCTTGCTCGTCGAAGTGCATCCTTCACCGGACCAGGCGATGAGCGATGGGCCTCAGTCACTTACCTTTCACCAATTCCGAGACATGATGAGTGATTTGCAACCTTTTCTGGACTTGATGACCCGACAGGCTGCCCGGCAGCAGATGGGTCCGCACCTTGTCGCCGTCGGGGGAGCAGACTCATGCGGACGCGGCCCATCTCCGTCGGGTTGCTCTCGCTAATCGTCGTTACCATAGTCGGAGTTGCGCCAGCGCGCTCTGTCTCCTCTTCCAGCCAGGGATCTCCTGCCTTTCCTTTCACGCTTGCCAAGAATTATGAGCCTCTCGCATGGATGCATGGTGGAGGTCGATTTAGCGCCGAAGCGAAAATCTTTCTTCAAGCGGCGGGTGGCATTCATCCTTTAATTCCAGGTTTTGCAGCCTCTGCCGATCCCACGGTTTCGTTCGACGGAAAGAATCTTTTGTTCGTGGGGAAGAAGAAGCTTCAGGACCTCAGTGATCACCCGAAAAGCGGCCATACATGATCAGTTCAAAACCGGCCATACTTTGGAAGCCGTCCAAGACATAGGTTGTTCTATCCTGCCGCCTGCTGTGGGGGCAAGCCTGTTTTTGTGCGGCAACTGCGTGGGCCGCATTTCAGCACGTGGCCATGATGCAGCAAGCGATCGAGCATGGCGGTGACCGTTGCGCTGTCGCCCGGCAGTTTTCCCCAGTCATCGACAGGTCGGTTCGAAGTAATGATTGTGCTAGTACGCTCATGGCGTCGCATGATGATCTCCAGGAGTTCCTCGGCGGCGGTGAGGGATAACTTCCGCATACCCAAGTCATCGATGATCAGCAAGGGTGCCGTGACCAGAGACTCGATGTGCTGTTTGCGGGTACCGTCGATCGAGGCTTCGGCGAGTTCCTCAAGCAGAGTATGGGTCTCGCGGTAGAGCACGCGATAGCCTTGCTGGATGGCGGCCTGGCCGATGGCTTGTGCCAGATGGCTCTTGCCGCTGCCGGGCGAACCAGACACATAATGCACCTCGTTCGGAGACAGTAACCGTCCACTACCGTTGGCATCCGCTATTTGGCTCATCCTTGCGCGTACGCCGGCGTGTGAAGAATCGCAATGGAGAGCAAGTATTCTGCGAACTGGCGAATGACACGATCTGCGCTCTGCCGACCTGGATGTTCAGCGCAGACTGCACGCGGTTCACCCTAGGCGGTCCGCTGATTCGAATCGAGGCCCTCCGTGAGCTCCGCGAGGTACTAACTGCTTGGCAAACTACTTATTCTTGCGATAAAGCTTCGTTGAGGCAATCTCCTCTGGAGGTAGTGAAGGGTGTTTACTCTGATCGCTAAACTGCACTACAATTACGCGTCAAGCCCTTCCCTCCCTCCCCTTTTGTCGTGGGCGTAAAATAGCTGCTCGCTGGCCCCACTGCCTTCAGGTTGTTTTTCGAGGGTAAGTGTCAGAGCAAACACATGGTCCTATGAAAAAGGATGTCAAGTAAAAAAGCTTCTCCCCGCCCCTCTGAGAGATGCGGGCGTGGTGACTTACATCCAGCCCCACCTCATTCCTCACCTCATTCTTAGAGGG
>JBEKUD010000010.1:0-73074 GCA_049515395.1 Candidatus Sulfotelmatobacter sp.
GAAAACACTTCAGGCTGAGAACCACAACCACTCACAATAGCGTGAGTTCCTTTCCAGAGTGGTCTTTTCAACTCCGCCGGTTCATTCCTGAATGGTCTATCCAGTTTTCTTTAGCTCTGCCAGCTGTCCTTTCAGGTTTGCTACGGTTTCTTTAGCGTGGCCTATCCGCCGTTGGACTTTGCCCTCCTTCTTCTCGGCTTTCCCTTCGGCTTTCAAATTGCGGTCATTCGCAATCTTCCCGACCTCCTCCTTGAGTGTTCCCTTCACTTCGCGGAAGCTGCCCTCGATTTTGTCTTTCGTACTGGTTTTCATATTTCACCTTGGCCCTCGTATAGCGCAGATTGCGGCTCGTCTGAGCCCGCTTGAGGGCTTTCTCTTTTTTAGTCCTGGAGCTTTCTGAGGTCTGAGCAGAATTGAACATCTCGGAAGTAAGCCTCGGCTTCAATCCGACACGGGCCCAGGCACATGCCGGTATTGATGGGAGCTCTCACCCGAGTTCACACCGACAAGGCAGATACGTCTGACAAGTTTGCCGCAATCCTTTGTGACTGCATGTGCATTATTGCTCAGACCTGGCGAATCCCTATTTGCTAAGGTCGAAATTGTCAGGGTGCGCCCGGCATGCCCGCCCGCGCACTGTTATAGAGAAATGAGGCTGTCCGATGAAAAAAGTAATGTTCTTCTTCGCGATGTTGAGTCTCGGCACGTTGTGCTGGGCAGGGTCGGCGCGGGAAGATGCCGCCGACCGACTGGACAACGCCACCAGCGTAATGCACGAAATTATGGGGATGCCAGATAAGGGAATCCCGGAGGAAGTGTTGCAGCACGCAAAGTGCGTGGCCGTTATACCGCACATGGTCAAAGGTGGCTTTGTCTTCGGAGCTAAGGGAGGCAAAGGCATCGCCACCTGCCGCACGGCGAATGGCTGGAGTGCGCCCGCGTTCATCACGATTTCGGGTGGGAGCTGGGGGCTGCAGATCGGTGTAGAAGCCGTGGACGTGGTGATGATCTTTCAGAATAGCAAAGGGATGCAAAGGCTGCTCTCGAGCAATTTCCAAGTTGGAGGGGACGCTTCCGCGGCAGCAGGTCCAGTGGGACGGCATGCCGAAGCCGGTACGGATTGGAAGATGGATACGGAGATCCTGACCTACTCCCGTGCCAAGGGTGCGTTTGCTGGACTCACATTGGAAGGTGCGTCGCTCCGTCAAGACAATGATTCACGGCGTGCGATGTACGGACCCAATGTCACAACTCGGGCTTTGCTGTTAGGCAAAGTACCGGTTCCAGCCGCAGCCGAGCCGTTCCTTGCGGAAGTTCGCGGAGCAAAAGCCGAGGCCAGAGTCAACAAACAGTAGGGCTTTCAGACTCGACTTTCTACCGTTGCTGGCTAATCGACTAGGGCTTTAGCCCTTTACCTGGCACTCCGGGTGTTGGTACTGGCATGGTAGTTGCGTCAGGGTTTTCGCAACGGCAAACGTTGAACGGTTCTGACGGCGGACCGAAAGCGGGCAAATAGCGTCAGAGCTACAACGGCAGGCCAGGTTCGCCGCAGGGTCTGCCCGTAGACTGTAACGCTTTGATTGGGAAAGGAGCACCTATGTCAAACGACGACTCCGAGGTTGAACGCCATGCGGGAGCTGACATGGTTCCGGTTGGGGAATCGTTTGAATGGAATCCGGAGCGGGACGGCGGCTATCCGATTCTTCGCCCAGACTTCAACCTCAAAGTGTCCAACCAGGTCGCCACACCGTCGGGTGTCGACTAATTCCAAGGACGTAGTTCAAATGAGCACAGGAGGTTGACATGCTTTGGACGATTTTCGTTGTTCTTATTATTTTGTGGCTCCTGGGTTTCAGTCTGCATATCGGCGGAGCCCTGATCCACCTGCTTCTGGTTGTGGGTTTGGTGGTTCTGGTCATGAACTTACTGAGCGGACGACGAACCGCAATTTGAATCCGCCAGTACGAGTCCAGGACCGAAGGCGCCGTCTAGCCCCTGGCGCCTCTTTTAACCTTGGTCCGGTTTTTTTTCAGCCGGACCATACCTCAAGGAGCCGGCGACGTCCGCTACTGAGCTTTCGATGGGTTCGACCCCAAACACGCCGATGCGCCGCGAAGTGAGCGCTCTCGGGTTCGAAAAGAAGTCGGCGTCCTGCTTGCAAGTGATACCTGCCCGATCGCTTCCAGTGCGGGTAGCGGTTATCGGGAACCACCTCCCTCGACAGTGTGGAATTGCGACCTTCACGACAGATTTGTGTGATGCGATTGCTGCTGCTGCGTACGGAGGCACGGGAGTATTCGTAGTAGCCGTCAATGACTCGCAATCGCGCTACAGCTACCCTTCGCGCGTGCGATTCGAGATAACTGAGAGCGATCTGTCATCCTATCAAGCAGCCGCCGACTTTCTGAATTCCAGCGATATTGATCTTGTATGTTTGCAGCACGAGTATGGGATTTTTGGAGGGAAGTCCGGCAGCCATGTTTTGCGGCTGCTGCAGCGCCTAAAAATGCCAGTCGTGTCGACTCTGCATACGGTTCTTCGTGAGCCCGATATAGACCAACGAATGGTCATGCAGGAAATCGCCGCGCGCTGCGATCGTCTTATTGTCATGAGCCAGCACTCCTCTCACTTTCTGCAAGATGCATTTAGGGTTCCAAGCGAGAAAATTGAACTAATTCCTCACGGCATCCCCGACCTGCCCTTTGCGGAACCGGCTTCTTACAAAGACGCATTTTCAATAGGAAAAACTGTACTGCTCACGTTCGGCTTGTTGTCGCCAAACAAGGGATTCGAAAGCGTGATTCGAGCCCTGCCGCGCATTTTGTCTCGGCACAACAACGTTATCTATGTAATCGCAGGCGCTACTCACCCGCACGTCAAACGCCGCGAGGGTGATCGATATCGGCTCCAGTTGCAAGCCTTAGCCAAAGAGTTGGGAGTTGAGGAGAACGTGGTCTTCCACAACCGATTCGTCAGCCCTCAAGAAATGGCTTCGCTGGTTAGTTCGGCTGACATCTACGTCACCCCATACCGCTACGAGGCACAGGCCGTATCTGGGACACTGGCGTACGCTTTGGGCGCCGGGAAGGCGATTATCTCGACTCCGTACTGGCACGCCGCCGAACTCCTGGCCGATGGGCGCGGGGCGCTGGTTCCTTTCGAGGACCCTTCGGCTATTGCAGATACAGCGATTGAACTTTTGGACAACGATGCGGCCCGCGAGGCAATGCGCAAACGAGCTTACGCTTATGCACGCCACATGGTCTGGAACCGGGTAGCACAGTCCTACATGCAGACCTTTGTACGAGTGCGCTCTGATCGCATGCAACCTGCCCGCGCGGCGTTCCACCTCCAAGCAGCCGAGAAAAACGCTACAAGCCGACTCATAAATGTCTGAGCCCCTTTCCCAGCGCGGATTGGGAGGGAGCCAGTCCATAAACAACGAAAGATAAGAAAGGAGATTATGACGATGACTGAATATCTTGGAGCGACTGAAAAGCTGATTCTGGAGAACACATATTAGGGCGATTTCGTCACCACGCAGGATGCGGATCTCGAGTATGATCCCGCAGCATACACGGTGCTCATGGAGCCCTTGATCGAAGGCGGCGGCGACGTCGTATATGGAGTCGCGTCTACTCCTCGCCCACCCTCATCGTGCTTTACTTCTGGCATCACTGCCCGCAATCACCCGCTGCTTCTGATTTTCGCCTCAGAATGAAAATGAAAAGGTGCAGGGGCAAGCGAGAACCGCTATACTGGCGCCCTCCCCATTTCGAGAAAGACTTCGATTTAAGAATACGAAACGCATTTTCAACGAACTCCAAAGGGAATATGTCGCCACACAAATCCTGCTTTTTGTCCCCGTTTCGTATCACGATCAGAGCCATCCGTTTTGTGACAATCTTTGTCACGATCGCCGCGGGTCTACTGTTCCGTGCCCATGGGCAAGTGAATGTGGTTACCTACCATAACGATGTAGCGCGCACGGGTTCGAATGCGAACGAGACACTGCTGACTCCGGCGAATGTGAACAGGACCAGCTTCGGCTTGCGTTTCACCCAGCCGGTGGATGGGTATATCGTCGGGCAGCCGCTGTACCTGTCCAATGTCACGATTCCGAATGCCGGCGTACACAACGTGGTATATGTAGCGACGCTGAATGACAGCGTCTATGCCTTCGACGCAGACAGCAATACGGGTAGCAATGCGGCGCCGCTGTGGCACGTCAACTTCACAAACCCCTCGGCGGGAATTACCACCGCTTCCGGCGAATTCCTTCCGTGTCAGGCCGTGACCCTTTACAACCAGTCGGGAATCGTTTCTACGCCAGTAATGGATCCGTCCACAGGAACGATGTATGTGGTGGCCAAAACCAATGAGAACGGCACGGTGGTTCATCGCCTGTACGCTCTGGACGTGACAACCGGGGAGGAGAAGTTCAGTCCTCCGGTTGCGATGGAAGGATCGTTTACGGCAAACGATGGAACTGTGCGCACATTGCAAAGCTTGCACGCAATGAATCGTCCAGCCCTCCTTTTGGAGAATGGGATTGTGTACATAGCATTTGGGTCCAACGGATGCAATGACCAGGCATACGGCTGGGTGCTGGCATATGACGCGACGGCGCTCACCCCCGCAGGAATATTCAACGCAGCCCCCGCGAAGGGGCTCGCCTCAATCTGGCATAGCGGGTCAGGTCCAGCCGCAGATTCCGCCGGCAACATCTACATTTCGACAGCGGAAGCAGACTTCTCGGCGAACCTCAGCGGACAGGATTTTGGATCGAGCATCCTGAAGTTGGTCCAGGAACCGGGAACGCTAGTCGTAGACGACTATTTCACTCCCTATAACACCGCCTACATCTCGGAAGAGGACCTGGATCTGAGCGCCAGCGGGCCCGTGGTCTTGCCCGACCAGCCGGGACCGAATCCCCACTTGCTGGTCGCGAGTGGAAAGCAAGGCACGATCTACCTCCTCGATCGCGACAACATGGGACATTTTAACCCGGTGAGCGACACACAGATCGTTCAAGAGCTGCCTTTTGCAGTCGGTGCGATGTTCAGCACGCCGGCGTACTGGAACAACACTGTATACTTCGCGGGGAATGCCCATCCCGTCGAGGCCTATGCGCTCAACAATGGCCTGCTGCTAACCCCGCCCGTGGCAAAGTCCGTTACGTCCGGAGGGGGTCACTCTCCCACAATCTCGGCCAACGGAAATTCCGATGGACTCGTCTGGGTTATCAACGGAAGTGCGCTGTTTGCGATGGATGCCTTGAGCCTGAAAACGTTGTATGCCACAAACCAGGCAGGGACGCGAGATGTGCTTCCAGCCCTGGCCCACTTTGCCACCCAGACCGTTGCCAATGGAGAGGTGTTTGTGGGGACGCAAACCAAGCTGATGGCATACGGCCTTCTGCCTCGAGTGGCAGTCCTGTTAGGGAACAACCAGACGGCAACGGTAACCGCAGAACTTCCCCTTCCATTGCAGGTAGAGATAGCGGACCCGTACACCGGGCAGACTTTTCCTGGAGTGTCGGTGACGTTCAGCGATGGAGGCAAGGGCGGCACATTTGGCAACACTAGCGTCGTGACAGACGCAACCGGCACCGCGACAACGACCTACACGTTCGGCAAGGTCGCACGTTCCCTGACCATCACCGCGTCCAGTACGGGGATGTCCGGCGCCACGTTCGCGGAGACCGCAACTCCCGCCAAACCCGAATGGGTGTTGCCCGGTTCCGGAGTCGGGCAGACCGCGCAAGTTACGACCAGCCTGCCAGCGCCGGTCATGGTAAGGGTTGCGGACCTGTACGGCAATGATGTGCCGGGGCAAAGTGTCACCTTTTCGGATGGTTCTTTGGGAGGCAGTTTCTCCGCGAACCCCGTGACCACCAACAATAGCGGCAACGCGAGTACGATTTACACCACCTCTACCAAGGCGGGCTCATTCAACCTGATTGCAACCTTAGCCGGGTGTGTGCCTCGGAAACTCTCCGAGACCGCTACAGCGGGCCCAGCCGCAATCGTCAACGTGATCGCGGGAAACAATCAGACAGGCCCGGTCGGAGCTGCGCTGCCGCAAGAACTAATGGTCCAGGTGACAGATCAATATGGGAACCCTGTTCCGAACGTCTCAATAAGCTTCTCTGACGGTGGATCGGGCGGGACGTTCTCGGCACCGGTTGCCTCCACAGACAACAACGGAGAAGCAGGAAGTTTGTACACGCCGCCGGCTGCGGGTACCTTCTACATAGTAGCGTCGGCAGGAACGGGATCAGCGACATTCACCGAAACCGCGCAGTAGAGGCGCAGAAAACATCGATCAAACCAAGACAACAACTCCGCAGTGACGAGTTGTCCAGTTTCGCTGCTTCCAAATAAAAGCGCGGACTCTCTCTCAGTCAAGTTTTAAGATAAACACATCCGAAAGAGGCTCGCCATCGGCTTCCTTGCCTAGTTGCGCGTCCCAATCTGAAGTGAACAAGAAGAAGCGGCCATCCCTGGAAACGCTCCCGAGAGGTTGCGTTTGAAAAAATGGCGAGACATAGGTGGCTCGATTATGCGCAAATCGCCAGACGGTGGAAGCCCGCCCGTCGGTTTCAATACAGAATATTTCTTCATCATAAGGGTCTTCGACACCGTCGCCGTCGTAACTGTGGGTGGAGCCGCAAACAGGAGCACTCTCCTGCACATTCGCGTTGCTCCACGTAAAGTGCTGCGCTTGACCCCAAACAAACAAGACTGGCGTGACCAACTGCGAAATCTCGGAGAGGTTATTCAGGGGGCGTTTTGCCGTTTGCATATCACCCTCAATCGTCGGACCGTTGACCAAGCTGTCGTACCCCACGGCCTCATACCCGGCGCACTCGTCGAGATGACAGGTGCTGACGTCCAAGGTCGCCAAATCCCAAACGTTCAAGCCGGGCCCGTTGGTCGCTATCACAACGTAGTTGCCGCTGCGTGAAAGATAGGCATGGCGAATGAGGTAAGGTGTGGTAACCGTCGCCACGCCGGTGGCTCCCCATTGTCCGCCGATTTGGCCTGTCTGAGTGTTGTACCAGCGGCACCCGAGTCTTTTGTCATACACGACAACGAACATGTGTTCCCCAAATTGCGCCCCTCCCTCCGAAATCGATACACGATTATCGTCGAGAGACGGACTTACATCGTCATCGCTCACGACCGAGGGTCCCGAACCTAGCGGCGGTTGCATACCACAAGTCCTGGTGTCGACGACAGGCGTCGTGGCTCCCGTGGAAAATCGATAACTGGTGATCGTCAACGTCTCTGGATCAGAAGTCCCGTAAATCAAGTCGGGATCCACCAAACTAAACGAGGGACCAGGTCTTAGAGGCAATAGAAGGCCCTGCCCTGGACGCGCTCTCGGCAGCGAACTGATAGCCATATTCGCCGGATCAAAAGCAAACACTAAGTTCTGGCCTCCCTTGCCGATCACGTAGAACTTTTTGCTATCCGCGCTCCACTCGTTCTCCTGACCGCTTCCCTCCGTTCGCAGGAAGGTGCCGGGGAGTTTGAAGTTCGTGGTGCCATCCGTAGCCCGCACCATGGACGATCCGAAATCGGGATCCGCAAATACGACATTCCTGGGAGGCGGCTTCATGGGAGTTTCTTGGTGAACCAAACGGTCTGTAACCGCATGAGGGTAAGGTTGACGGCCCTGGCCTAAACTCGTCTTTACCAGAATTAAGGTGGCCAACAGAGCGCAAAAAGCAAGCAGAGTTTTTCTAGCCATAAGCGGCTCCTGTTCGGTTTCGAAGTCTCCTCGCCCTGAATGGAAGAACGGAGGAGGCGTGAAACACCAAGGCGGTTGATCATGAAGGAGGGGCTGAACTCTGTCAAGACGAAAGGTTTTGCACTTGCTGAGCAGAAAAGAGCCAAGGCATCTCACTTGGGTTCACTTGCCGCCTTCGAAAAGAAAAGGAAATTCGCCAGCCTTGCTCTGTGAGCAAGACCCACCCTGCATTCGACGTTTGCGTCCATCGGCTGCCCAGTAAAGTCTTTGAGGCTTATTTCGGCTTTTGATAGGTCGCGTTGATTCCCGAGCCTCGCGCGGAAGGCGCGACAGCCGCTTTTGCTGGAGCCTGCTTTACCGGCGCGCTTTTCATAGCTCCGCTACTACCGCGATTCGAACCGACGGGCTTGATGCTCGTCCGCTCGAGGCGACTGAGTTCCGCGCTCGTACTCGAACCGCTTTTCGTTGCCTTCGGCACTGCGATCGACGACTTGCGGTGAGCCGGCATTGCGGATTTCGGAGTCAGCGGCTTGATCGCAGGGTTCATAGCATCGGAGGCCGACTTGGCTGGAAATGAGCGCACCTGAGAGTTCTGCCCTGCTGCCACAGGGATCAAGGCCGATGCAACTACGAACCAACAAACGATCCTGTGATTCATCATGAGAAATCTCCGCCCCGGGGATCCGTCCTGCATGTACAATCCCGCGTGCTTCAATTAGAGCACGTTCGCGGTGAAATCTCTGCGCGAAAAATCGCATAAGGCAGGATTCCAGAGACTCGCTGCTGGACGGGGTCATGAATCCACCGGCCTCCGAGCGGTGGAATTGGGCTGCCTATTGTCGCAATTCTCTTCACATTCAACTGCGGCGGGCCAAAGAGGTGGACTGAGAACTGCCAAAACACCTGTTTTTCATCCAGTTTACGTGACTGATCACTGACGACCGAAGGCCTCCCAATTGCTTGCACTTCAGTTGCCCGGAGACAAGACCGTCAACTTCTTGGGGGTTAACGTCGAGGTGTTAGTCTAAAAGAATGCGGCTGGGGATTCCTTTCTAGAGAATCTGCAATACGCTTCGACCGGCCAGAGAATGCCCTAAAGCAATCCTGGCAAAATTAAGACAAGATTTGTAGACGTAGAATTGGGAGGCTTGGCACTTGACCGCTTCGATCAGCCATCTGGTTCCGCCGCACGGCGGCGAACTCGTCCAACTCAACGCACAACCTGACAACGTTGCCGAACTGAAGGCGCATTCCAAACAGTGGCCCTCCTGGGACCTGACGGCTCGCCAGTTGTGCGATCTCGAGTTGTTGCTCACCGGCGGCTTTTCGCCGTTGCGCGGCTTCATGACGCAAACCGATTATGACGGCGTCTGTCACAACATGCGTCTGGCTAGTGGAATCCTCTGGCCTATGCCCGTCACTTTGGACGTCACCGAGGAATTTGCCGGAAAACTGACTGCCGGCACCAGCCGGGTTGCATTGCGCGATCCAGAAGGCGTCATGCTCGGAGTTCTGCATGTCGAGGATGTGTGGCAACCAGATCGTAAAGCAGAAGCGCAAGCCGTTTTCGCCAGCACCAGTTCAGCCCATCCCGGCGCCGATTACGCCATCAACAAAGCGAATTCCTGGTACGTCGGTGGAAAAATCGAAGGGATGCAAATTCCTTCCCATTATGATTTCCGCAATCTGCGCCTGACACCTGCTGAGGTTCGCGCCGAGTTTGCCCGGGAAGGCTGGCGCCGCGTGGTGGCATTCCAGACTCGCAATCCCATGCACCGCGCTCATGTTGAACTCGCCTTCCGCGCGGCCAAGCAGGTCGAAGCCAATTTGCTGATTCATCCTGTGGTGGGGATGACCAAACCCGGCGATGTCGACTACTTCACGCGGGTGCGCTGCTACCAGTTACTGCTCTCAAAATTCCCGCAGTCGACGGCAAAACTTTCTTTGCTGCCGCTCGCCATGCGCATGGGCGGCCCACGCGAGGCCATCTGGCACGCCCTGATCCGAAAAAATCACGGCTGTTCGCATTTCATCGTGGGGCGCGACCACGCCGGTCCTGGCAAAGACTCCGACGGCAAGCCCTTCTACGGTCCGTATGAGGCACAGGAAGTCTTTAGGAAATACCAAACCGACATCGGCGTCACCATGGTTCCTTTCAACATGATGGTCTATCTCGAGGATCAGGACAAATATGTACCGGACGACGAAGTGAAGAATGGCGATCGCGTGCTAAACATCTCCGGCACCGAACTTCGCCAGCGCCTGAACGAAGGTCGCGAGATACCCGCGTGGTTCACTTACCCGGAAGTGGTGGCGGAATTGCGCCGGAGTTTCCCGCCCCGTCATAAGCAAGGCGTCACCATATTTTTCACTGGTCTTTCGGGTTCCGGTAAGTCGACGATCGCGAACGTATTGCTGACGAAGTTCTTGGAAATGGGAGGCCGTCCGGTCACGCTGCTCGATGGTGACCTCGTGCGCAAGCACTTGTCGTCCGAGTTGGGTTTCTCGAAGGAACACCGCGACATCAACATCCGTCGCATCGGATACGTGGCATCGGAGATCACGAAGAATGGTGGTATCGCGATTTGCGCGCCCATCGCCCCCTACGACGCCACGCGCAAGCATGTCCGCCAGATGATTGAGCCCTACGGAGGTTTCATTCTGGTTCACGTTGCCACGTCCGTGGAAGTCTGCGAACAACGCGATCGCAAGGGGCTGTATGCCAAGGCGCGAGCGGGAATTCTCAAGGAGTTCACCGGCATTTCCGATCCGTATGAAGTTCCGGCTGACGCCGAAGTCACCATCAACACCGGCGAGTTGTCTCCGGAAGAGGCGGCGCAGGAAATTATTCTGCACCTCGAACGGGAAGGCTTTATCGGTACAGCGGCGGAGTCGGTCTAAACGCTATGCGGTCGACGCCAGCATGCGACTGAAAGGCTCAAGCCGGGTACTGTCATGGATCTGCTGATCAAGAGTTTGATCGGTTTTGGAGTGGGAACACTGATCGGAATGACGGGTGTCGGAGGCGGCGTTCTGCTGCTTCCGATCCTGATCTTCGGCTTGGGTGTACCTCCTCTTCGGGCCGTGGGCTCGGACGCGCTCTTCAACTTCCTCACCAAGATCGGCGCCAGCATCGTTCATTTGCGCAAGGGCACGGTTCGCCGAAAAGTCGTGCTCGCCCTGGCCGCCGGCAGCGCCCCCGGATCCTACCTGGGCGTTAGTTTTCTGATTCACTTGCGAAACGTTTATGGCAATGGCGTCAATCATTTCATCACCTTTGCAGTGGGAGTTTTGCTGATTTGCATTCCCACTTTCCTGTTCTTCCAGAAGAAGATCGAAGACCGCGTAGCGGTGCGGCCGCCGACGATGAAGTCGTTCGCATGGATGTCTGTCATCGGCTTGGTGGCTGGGTTCCTGGTGGGCATCACTTCTGTCGGCTCGGGCAGCATCGTCATGATGATGCTGCTGTTGTTTTACAGTTTTCAACCGAAAGTAATGGTGGGCACCGACATCGTCCACGCCTTGCTGCTTACTGGCGTCACTAGTTTCCTCCATTTTCGTTTGCACAATGTTGACGTTCATCTTGTGGGCGCACTCTTGCTGGGATCGGTACCAGGAGGATTGGTCGGTTCCTATCTGAGCACGCGGGTTCCGGTCCCATGGCTCAGGCGCATTCTGTGCGCAGTTTTACTAGCCACGGGGGCGCGCATGCTGATGGCTTGAAAACCGTTCTCCGTTGTCAGTCGTCAGTTCTCGGTAAGTTTTGAAAGAAACTGAAGCCATCAAGAGAGACTATGGAATCAAAATCCCACGCACCCATATTGAAACGCATCCACCACGCCCTAGAGGCTTCTCGCGCGGTTTTTGCCCGCTTCACTCCGGGAGACATCGAGACCGAGTACAAAATCGGACGTGACCCCGTAACGGAAGCGGATCGAGCGCTCGATGCCGCTCTACGCCAGGAACTTCTGCGGGACGGCGAAGGCTGGCTTTCCGAAGAGAGTGTGGACGATCCCATCCGGTTGCAGCGCTCACGAGTCTGGGTGGTCGATCCGCTGGACGGGACCCGAGAGTTCGTCACGGGAATTCCAGAGTTCTGTGTTTCCATTGGCTTCGTCGAGAACGGCCGTCCGGTGGCCGGCGGAATCTACAATCCAGCCACTGACGAGAGTTTCCTGGGATCGATCGAATCAGGTGTTACGTATAATGGCAAGCCAGCGCAACCGAGCCAGCGCAAGACTTTGGGTGGGGCTCTGGTTCTTGCCAGCCGCAGCGAAGTCAAGCGCGGCGAATGGAGACCGTTCGAGGGTGCAGCTTTTACGATCCGCCCAATGGGCTCGGTGGCCTACAAGCTGGCCATGGTCTCGGCTGGACTGGCAGATGTAACCTTTACTTTGACACCCAAGAATGAGTGGGATGTTGTCGCGGGAGCGGCTTTGGTCTTGAGCGCGGGAGGGTTTATCGGCACTCTGGAAGGAAACAGTCTATCCGCCAATCGCCGCGATCCTTTGCTGTCCGGCCTGCTGGCGAGTGGACCTTTCCTGAAAGACGAACTGCTCGCTTTGGTGAAGCCGCACGTCCGGGTCGCCCAACAGGCATAGTGCAGAGTAGCAAGAGAGCCAGCTTCTATCATCTGCGTGAGTGCTTTCCAAATCTGAATGAGAGGGGACGTTGAGGTGGAGGATATTAGCGTAATCTTGTGTACCTACAATCGCGCCTCATCTCTCAAATCCACTCTCGAAAGCTTCTCCGGCCTTACGCTTCCTCCTGATCTCGATTGGGAACTCATCGTGGTCGACAACAACTCCAAGGATAATACCCAGGAGGTGATTCGGGACTTCGCAAAGACTGCACGCTTCTCCGTGCGGTATATCTTTGAGCGTCGCCAAGGCAGGTCTCCGGCTCTGAATGCCGGAATTGCCGCCGCAAAGGGCGCGATCGTCGCCTTTACTGATGACGATGTTATTCTGCATCCTGAATGGCTGTTGAACCTGAAACGCGCCTTTGATGAATTTGATTGTGCCGGTGTCGGGGGACGAGTTGTTCCTGTGTGGCATCATCCGAAACCTGACTGGCTCGAGATGGAGGAACAACAGGCCATCGTAAATTTCGAACTAGGAGAGGTAGCGAGAGAAATCAAAGACAGGACTCCTTTGGGAGCGAATTCGGCCTACCGAAAAGATAAGTTTGAAAAATATGGCGTGTTTCGCCTTGATTTAGGCGTCAGCGGGGAAAACCGCGGCATTACCTGCGAAGACTCTGAATTCGCATCCCGGCTTTTCCGCGCCGGTGAAAAGATCAGGTATGCTCCACACGCAATCATTTATCATCCAGTCGATCCTGTTCGCTCCAGCAAAGCTTACTTCCGCAAGTGGTATTACAACGATGGCAGATCGATGATCCGGGCATGGCCTCCACCCAAGAACGTTGTTCGCTACTTCGGCATACCTCGCTGGATCTTTCGGAGCGTGGTTGAGAATTTTTTGAAATGGACTTTCAACTTTGACGCAAAACGGCGCTTTCACTGCAAGCTCCGAACCTACAGAGATGTCGGCAGGCTCGTGGAATCATATCGCAATCGCTGTGTGATTTAAGGTGGAAGTTCTCGAGGTCATCACAATATGGGCAAGCTTTATATACTGGGTGGAAGAGAGCGGAGGCTGTTGCTAAAAGAGAGGCGGCCGCATTGGAGCTGGTATGAGGCTGCGCTCATACTGGAGGTCGACACTGAATCCGGCGCGGTGCGTACTTGTGTGCAATACAAAACACCGCTCGAAGCACGCGCAGGAGTGAAAGCATCCGTCAATTTTCACAGTAGCACGCTGGTCGGAGATACTCTTTACACCTGCACCACAACAGAAGTTCTGATCTTCAAATTGCCTGAGTTCAAGCAAATTGGTTACATTTCTCTTCCCTGCTTCAACGACGTTCATCACGTAGTGCCCACCCCGGACGGAAATCTGCTGGTCGTCAGTACCGGTCTTGACCTCATTGTAAAAGTCAGTCGGGACGGAAAGATTTTGGCAGAATGGAGTGCCGTTGCAGAAGACACATGGACGCGCTTCTCGCGGGGCATTGATTATCGAAAAGTGGAAAGTACCAAGCCGCATAAGGCACATCCCAATTTCGTTTTTGAGCTGGACGGAGAACTGTGGGTCACGCGCTTCAATCAACGCGATGCTGTCGCATTAAACGGCTCCCGAAAGCGAATCGAAATCTCGGTGGAGAAACCACACGATGGAGTGGTTTGCGGCGATCGCCTCTACTTTACCGTGGTAGATGGAAAGATCGTGATCGTGAACCGGCATAGTCTGACTGTTGAGCAAATGATCGATCTACAAGAGATCGGCCGTGAGGACCAACAAGTGCTCCCGGCGTGGTGTCGCGGCTTGCTGCCGATTGACGAAAGGAAAATATGGGTGGGCTTCACTCGTATTCGGGAAACCCAATTTCACGAGAACATTCGCTGGATTAAGACCACGCTGCACCAAGGGGCTCGGGAGAAACCCACACACATCGCGCTCTACGATATTGTGGAGAAGAGACGCTTAAAACAAGTAGAACTCGAGCCGCATGGAATGAATACGGTCTTCAGTATTCTTCCGGCGACAATTGAATTGTGAATGGAGTCCTATTTTTTGCAGTTTCCTGCCTGCTTCTACAGGCAACGTGCGAGCTTCGGTTTGTGCGGCGTTGGTTCAAACGCTGAAACAAAAACGATCTTGGTTTGCGCGGTCGCGTATCTTATCGGAAGGAACACCGCTGTCGGTGGCTTTCGGTACCGTCCATTGCTGTGCGTGGCCCGCGACTCCAGTGTCAATCTGCGGATCGGCCAACGAAACGAAGGAGAAAACATCTGTCGACCGGAGCGCCCGCATGGATAGCTTCTACGTCTCCGAGGCCAGCTGCGAGGCACAATTTTCCGTAAGCGGGAAGAATGGCAGTCGTGCGAACAAGCACTCCTGATCGAACTCGACCCGAAAAAAAATAAATCGCGTGTGCTCGTGGAATGTGTTTCTCCGCCTGAGGTCTGTCCGCAGGAGATACCGGCCATTCTGTTCGAATCAACCACGTCGCAAGGAAACAAACTCTATACCCTCGGACATGGACATCCTTCGTTCCAATCGCGCTACACCCGACGACGGATGATGCGCGCCTGCGGCGCCGATGATGCTGAGGTGTTTACTCCCGCAGATGTTCAGAAAACCACGTTTTCAGATGATCGATGACAGAGATGTCGGCAGGCTCGTAGAATCGTATCGAAGCGGCATTGTTGAACCGACGTCCTTGGACCGGGAATCACGCAATCCCACTTAAGGCGAAATCATGAGTTATCCCTACGCGGTGTGGCTGATTTTGGACCGCTATGATTATTTAAGACCTGAGGAGGTAACCCAGCGGCTTCGCTATTCCACCTTCGTTAGCGTTCCCAAACGATACATGTATTTTGAGGTCCCAAAGGCCGCTTGCACCAAGATGAAGGAGCTATTGTGGAGGTTGGAAAACGGACCGCCCATCAAGTTATTGGTCGGCAACCTCTATGAGACTCGTCGCGAAATGTTCATCCATGACCGCAAGAACGTGCCACTGCCCTCGCTGGTGGACCTCGACGAGAAGACGCAAAGAGAAGTCCTAGAATCCCCCGACTTCCTGCGCATGACCTTTGTCCGGAACCCCTACACGCGCCTTATTTCGGCTTGGAAGAATAAGGTGATGCTATGCGAGCCAGGGTATGAAAACGTGTACCTTGAAATTAAGGGCGATCTTCCGGCATTGCGCAAAAAGTCTTTGATCACCTTCGATGAATTCGTTGAGTATATCGCGACCCAATGTGACTTGCGCACCTGTAATCTGCATTGGCGGCGTCAATCTGACCACATCTTTTTTTCGGCACTAAATTTTTCCTTTGTGGGAAAGATAGAGTGTATGGCCGAGGGTTTACAGCGATTCGAGCAGCATCTGGGCCTTACCCGCGCTCTTGTAGCCGATGCAAGAAACGTCTCGCGCGCTTCCGACGGCGAGGGCTATAACCCAAGCCTGGCTGACAAGGTTTACTCGCTGTATCAGGAGGACTTTGAGAAGTTGGGCTACGACCGAGACGCGTGGCCCGCAAGGCAATCCGATTCTCCCGAGAAAGCAAGTAAATGTACGGTTCCGGAAGAAGTATTCAATGATGAAATCATCGAGAGGAACCTGATTTTATCCCTTCTCTATCAGGAACGGGATCAACTGCGCGCGGATCTGCGAAAGGTGTTCCGCTTTCGGTTACTGGCATTCGTCAACGCTTTGCTGGCGGTCCGCGACCTGGGATTAAAATCTGCGTCGAGCATCAAGAGGTTGTTCTGCAAAAAGCGTTGAATCAAGTGACGAACGCAACGGGCTAGTTAGACACGTCTATTTTTCCGTATTACCACGCCCCGACGTTGCTTTTGACAAACCCAATTAGCTAAATTATTTGGTAAAACGAATAATAGAGCTGTGCCACATCGTTGTCAGGTCCTCCTCCACAACCCGAAATCCTGATTGCACGACCATTTGCCTCATGCGTCCTGGGCTATTGTCGGAGAAAGAGGGATTCATTTGAGCTAGTATCTTTGTCTTATCTGAGTAGTGAATGACAACATTGGCGCTGGGTTTAAGAATCCTACCCATGTTCTTCAAATATGCTTCAATTAGGTGTGCATCGAGATGCACAAAACAGTCAAAGCTGAATAGGAAATCAATCGAGCTATCCGGGATTCCAGGGAAGTCAGCTCCGTTGTTCTGGATGAATGTCATATTGGGGAGATTGAAATTCCTCTTCAATTCTTGCAGCAACTCAAGATGGTAATCTACTACATAGAGCCGGTGAAAGCCGCGAAGGTAGCGGGTCCACCGTCCTCCACCAGGTCCGATTTCCAGCGCCGCTTGGTCTGGGTTGACATAGCGAAGAACATATTGGTCCCGAATGAAGGTAAGCGGGCGAATTGTCTCGGGATCGCCCCATTCCATGCCGTACAACGGGTTGGAGAAAAGATCTCGCGCGGCTCTACGCAGGCGACCGAAGAACGAGTTCCGTTCTTTGTACTGCCGCCACATATCGAGATGAAGGGTCCCATTTAGATCCGGCATTTCAAATCCTTTGCATCGTTTTCCTGGCCAGGAGACAGTCAAACAGTATGCTTTACTGGGACGGAAATCGCAATTAACCCCTCGGCTGCTTCGACTGCTGCACAGCCCTGGGACAGCGTCCCAAGCTGCTGCCCAGCGTTACCGCGTCACCTGTCGGGCAACCACGTTGAATCGAGCGACTGGGGCAACACCTGCAGGGCGCCTTGCAGGTGTCCATCTAAGAAATGTCGGCCGGATGTAAGGATGGTGGGGACGTTGAGACCGGGGCCGTGGACTCAACGCAGATGGATGAAAGTGCAAGCGATCGATAGGTAATCACGAACCATCTGTCTTCCCAATTGGGCAATGTCACAAAATGGAGGACAGCATAGGTTGTGGAGATGGCCGAAATCAATAGCAGACGAGACTTTCGACAGAGACCGACCAAGCCGAGCAGGACAAACGCCAGCAATGGGCTCACCAGCATTCGCCGTATTCCGAACCGGAAGCCGGAGACATAGACTCGCACCGACATGCGCAAGTTCATATCAGCAGGAAAACTCGGCTTGCCTGAAAAATTCCGGTAATAAAGCATTGCAGGTCCGTAATCCCCCGCGAAGCGATTGATGAGGACCACCGAAAGAACGGACATCAGCCCGAGCAAAGCTGCCTTCCAGAATTCCAATCGCGTCGTGAACCACAAAACCGTGAGCACCGGCAGTACCAGCACCACATTATCCGTACGCACGAACGTTGAAACCAGCAACAAGAGCAGTCCCGGCAACAGTTTTTCGACTTCGAAGATCAGAAACAATGCACTCATCGCCAGCAGAGTGAAAAGAGCATCCGGCAAAGTACTGCGACCTAATAAAGTAACTGGCGTCGTCAACACTAGCACCCCACAGAACGCTGCCGCGCCATAGCTGGGCACATATCGTTGGCACCAAGCGAATACCAGAATCCCGAGCAGAAAGTACGAGCCGACAGAGATGAGAACGGCGGCCCGCCGAAGTCCAACGAATAGCGATAGGACGTAGAGCAATTGATGGTAAAGAGGGCGAATGGTGAAGCACGGCAAGAATTCGGTGGAGCTGTCAACATTTTTCGCGCGCATCTGGCGCGAGGCGTCCTGGGTTGGGTCTGAGGTGGTTTGGATTCCGAGCAGATCCTCCTAAGTGCGCTCCGACATTTTATGAACTTCGGCGTACACCAATTCATGAATCTTTGCCGGGTCCAGATGCTTCATCAATAGTGCGTTTCCCATGTACCCCAGGATGTCCATCGGGTAAACCGGGAAACGGTACAGATCGACCGAGACGGCTCCGAGAAGCACAACCTAACTAAATGGCTGTCCACACTCTACTCATGGCCAGAATTTCTAATATGATATTTCGTGAAGAAGGAAATAGAACGATTCTGAACAAAAACCTGGAAACTCCGCATATTCTAGATCCCGCCAGCGTGGCTGAGAAGGCCCCACGCCGCATTTCCGTGCATTGCCGCCGATTCCGATATCGACTGCCGATCGGCCATCGAAACGAACGAGCAAACGCAGTGTCAACCGGAGCGTCTCGATGAATAGCTTCTACGTGTCCGGAGGCCGGCTGCGAAGCACGATTTTCCGTAAGCTGGAAGAATGGCAGTCGTGCGAACAAGCGCTTCTGATCGAACTCGACCCGGAAAAAAATCAATCGCGCGTGCTCGTGGAATACGTTTCCCCGCCTGAGGTCTGTCCACAAGAGATACCGGCCGTTCTGTTCAAATCAACCACGCTGCAGGGAAATAAACTTTATACCTGCACCTCCACCGAAGTGCTGGTCTACGAGGTGCCAAGTTTCAAATTGAAGCATTACATTTCCCTTCCTTGTTTCAACGACCTCCATCATGTTTATCCCACGCAGCAAGGAACGATTCTGGTCGTAGTGACCGGACTGGATATGGTGGTCGAGATTACGGAATCGGGAAGCGTGGTCCGGGAATGGAGCGTGATCGGCGAAGACCCTTGGGCACGATTCTCGCGAGAAACCGATTATCGCAAGGTTCCCACGACTAAGCCCCACCAGTCGCACCCGAATCACGTGTTTGTGCTCGGCGAGGAGGTCTGGGTCACGCGCTTGCAACAGCGCGACGCGATCTGCCTGACCACACCAGGTCCCCGTATCGACATCGCGGTGCAGAGGCCTCATGATGGCTGTATTTTCGGAGACAGAATCTATTTCACAACAGTCGACGGCCGCATCGTCATCGCCAACCGCAAGACCCTGCAGGTTGAAGAGACGATTGATCTGAATCAGATGAGCGGAGCGTCGGGGCAGGTTCTGGGCTGGTGCCGTGGCGTGCTTCCGCTGGATGAACGCTGGTTGTGGGTAGGCTTCACGCGAGTCCGTCCCACCAAGTTCATCGAGAATGTAGCCTGGATCAGAAATGGCTACAGCCATCGCCACAGACCCTCCCACGTCGCGCTCTACGATCTTGAACGCAAGAGATGCGAACAGGAAATTGAACTGGAACCGCACGGGATCGGAGTGGTGTTCAGCCTCATACCGGTTCCAGGCTAAAGCGCTCTCCGCGTGTCTGAAAAGTGCTTGAGTCGCCAGGTGTCCCGCTACGCCGGTTTCTTCCCTCGACGCGGGGAATGTAGCGCTCGCAGGATCGACTTAACGTCGGACACGGCCAGATTCTTTGCGGTTCGCAGCAGCTCAAAGATTGCAGGCATCGGGTCGGCGGAATCCCACAAAGCATCGCGGCTGCATAGATCCGAGAGAGATGGCACCAGCTCTTTCAGCAGAGCCGGATGTTGAAGCGCCTTCCTGGCCGAGCTTTTGACCAGCCCATTCCAACGCTCGATGTAACCTGCGCTCCAGCGCCAGCGTGCTCCCATCGAATAAGTGGCCGGCACGGAAGGCTTTTCGCCATGCGCGATCTGCCATTCGTACCAGGGAAAATCCATTCCGACCTGGATGGGAAGCGCCGATGTGCCCCAGTAGCGGCCGTTCACCTCCAATAAGGCACTGCGTCGCCGAGTAGGGTCATAACGAAACTCGACCATTGCAACACCTTCCCATTCTAGAACGCGCAACAATTTAAGGGCCTGGTCGACGAGCATCGGTTCCGGCGATTCGGCAATGGCAACGGCCGCCACCCCACCGCTCGCAGGAACCTCTTTCAGGCGGCGATGCTGGAAGATCGCCACCGCTTCGCCATGGTGCATCAACACCTCGATCCCAACGCCATCTCCTTCGACAAACTCCTGCAGAAGCAGTCTGCTTCCGAACTCCTCATCATCCGCAAGCGCCTGGTGGAGCGATTGATAGGTCTGAAAATAACGGACCTTAAACTGCATTTCGCCGCTCTTATCGTAGGGCTTAGCCACCAGCGGGAAGCGAAGCTGATCGGCGAGTCCCTGTAACTCAGAAACATTCGAGACACGATAGGTTGATGGCGTGTGGATTCCCGCCAAGCGAGCGCACTCCACGGTTAACGATTTATTAAGAACCTTTTGAACGATTTCAGGTGGCGGACAGGCAACGTAGAGCAACTGGCGCAGAGGCGCGTCGTGTTCTGAGATAAAAGCCAGAGCCGGGTCGTTCACAGGAATCAGCATGTCGTAGTGGCGTTCCGAAATCAGTCGAGCCAATTGCGTCAGGGTGGACGGCTGACCCCCGGTCTGATTTTCCGGACTGGGCAAACGAAGAAACCCTGAAATGGCGGTGGACCGGGGAGCAGGTTCAATGCTTGAAAAAGACGCGACCTCAACCCGCACACCGTGTCGGTGCAGCGACCGCGCGATCGGAACCGTGATGCGCGGCACCGCGCCTAACAACAGAACTGGCCGCTTCACCGGGCTCGGCGCGATCTAGCCGCGCTGCTTTCTATCCGGCCTCCATCGAGGCTGTCGGCGAGATTTCGTACACAAGTCTGCAGCCGCCGGTAACAGCGGCGTGTTTCGTCCAAATCCCCAAAAAAGGGGTCCCGAATTTCGACCGAACCAGTGGTTCCCGAGTACGCCCCGAGCAGAAAGAAACGATCGGCAGCATCGGGGAAACGCGACAAAAACTCAACCTGATTCTGAAAATCCATGGCCACGATCGCATCCGTCTCATCGACCATCGCACGGGTCAACAACGTGGCCTGATGGAGATCCAGAGAAATTCCGAAATCTTGCGCTGCCGCGACGGCCCAGGGATGAGCCGGCGTACCCGGAGTCGCGTGGAGCCCGGCTGAAGCGACCTTTACGCCAGTGTCGCCATTGAATGCGATCGCCTCCTTGAAAAAAGCCTCACTGATGGGACTGCGCATAATGTTGCCGAAGCAGACGAAAACGAGAGATCGAGCGGATGGCGGAACCTTACGCGACTGCATGCCAAGCTGATCTGCGATTCTAAGCTTGAGATAAATCGGCCGCTCCGATTTCTTGAACTGGCGGTAGCGCCGCAACTCTTCTATCAAACGTCCGGGGACAATCTTCCGCGCCATAGCTTTCATCATGTCCGCTCCAGCGCGCATGCGGTTGCGAATAGGTTCACCGTCGCACCAACTTCTTCACTGCCGGTCTTATACGGAAGCGGATCGCGTGCGCCAGCCTGCCCCAGAGCCCCGTATGGAAAATAAAGTGAATGGATTTAGCCCGGGTCTCGGAAGTCCATTTCATCTTCCACTCGTCGTTGACCCCCGTAATGTCGTATTCGGAAATACCTCTGGCCACGCAGTCCTGCAGAATTTCGCTCACGAGGAGGTGCCCCGGCGCGTATTGCGGAAACTTCTCGTTGTAAGCAACCTTCGGTGAGAAGTAACGTCCCCGGTGCGATAAGCCGAGATGCGATGCCAACAATTCTCCGTTGCATTCCAGAGAATACATGCACAAATATCCAAAGCGTTCGGCAGCCTTGGAAATTTCGTCGTAGAACTGTCGAGTCTCCGGTTTGCAGGCAATGGCGCTTCCTTCCGTTCCCTTCCAGCCGGCGGATTCAAGTTCATAGAACCGGTTGAGCACGGCGCGGTCTGCCGTTTCCACCCGCAGGAACTTCAAGCCGCCCTGACCATCCAGTTCGCGGCGAATCTGGCGCAATTTGCCTCTCAAGCGCGCATTGACGGGAAGCTTTTTGAGATCAGCGGCATCCGCAGAAATCGGAACATAGGGATTGCTCAGGTTCGGCACCTGAACAGCGCGAAAGCCATTCCTGCCGGCCGCAAGCGCCAGGGCGGAAATTGTACCCCCTTCGGGTACGTCCTGGAACTCCAGCAGGTCCCAGCCACCAAGGTTCTGCAGATAGCTCCAAGCTGCAACCACGGCAGCATCGCCTTGCGAACCCGACTGACGCACCGCATCAAAGCGGCAGGAATGACTGTTTACCGGTCCTCGAAGCTTGCGCAATGGAACTCCGCTAAATACGGACCATTCCTCCACGAGGGGAAGCACGAATAGCAGCTTCCCTTCAGAACTGACGGTTAACAGAACAACCTTGACGTTCGGAGTAAAGGCCCGGATGTGTGCGCCGATCCATTCGGGCCGGTAAAAGGGCTGATCGTCGACAGCCCGATTGCATAAAGCACGCCATTCGTCCGCCCAACGGTCCACCAATTCGACACCGCCGCGATGAGCGGCCACGACCATGGAAATTAATCCTGAGGGCGCATCGGCGTGGTCCTCGGCGGTCCTCATCCGTGGCGAACCTCAGCCCAGGTTGACGAGGACACGGCTACAGAGTCAAGATGGCTTCGACCGGACCCGCGGTCCTCACCGACTTCGACTCCGGGAAAGCAATTCATCGATCTACCACCGCATGGCCCCGTTGCATCAACTCCGACATTGGCTCACCCTCAAAACACACTCTGAACCACAGTTCCAGATTCAGCAATCGCCAAATGCGATTGCCGTGATCACGACGGCCAGCAGAGTGTTCTTCGAACAGCCGCTTGATGACCTCACTTCGGAACAATCCCCGATCCACGGTTCGCGGTTGCGTCAGCAGTTCCCGCAAATCATTCAGGGACGAGCCTCCCAGCCAGTATGCCCAAGGCGTGGGAAATCCCATCTTTCGCCGATGCACGACGGAGTGTGGCAACAAATCTTCGACCGCCGACTTCAGAATGCGCTTTCCCGTCATTCCGCGAGTCGCATATTTCGCAGGGATGGTTGCGGTGAACTCTACCAGCGAATGATCGAGAAAGGGTACGCGGCTTTCGATGGAGGCGGCCATGCTCATCTGGTCCTGCTTCATCAACAGCTCCACCAGATAGGTCTTGATATCTGTATAGAGTAGGCGGTGAAGCAGGTCTCCCGAAGAGTGATTCCAGTATTTCATCGAACCTGCATAAGCATCGCCCGCCATTCGCTTCGCCTCGGGAGTCAGCAAATCGTCTTGCTCGGCCGCGGAAAATGCAGAATAGAAATTATCGAAATAGAACGAAGGCCAAGACCCGCTGTCACGCATCAGAAACGTATGTTCGAGCTTTCTCTTGGAAGCTGCTGACAGCGGGAAGCTGCCGATTCCCTTCCGTAACATTTGGCCCAGAGCGGCCGGCGTCAGGGAGCGGAAGATGCGATCCATGCGCGCGTTCCCTAGAGTCCACGGATAACGTGTATAGCCGCCCAGCGTCTCATCGCTGCCCTCACCGGTCAGAACAACGGTTACGCGTTCTCGGGCGAGCCGCGCCACAAAGTAGAGCGACACACTGGACGGCCAAACGATCGGTTCGTCCTCGTGCCAGATCAGTCGAGGCAAGGCTTCGAAGAATTCATCGCGGCTCAGACTGACTTCGTGGTGCCTCGATTGCAAGTGCTCCGCTACTGCCCGGGCGTAGGGGAGTTCGCTGAACGCCTCCTCGCCATACCCTACGGAAAAAGTCTCGATCGGTCGACTGCGAAGGTTTGTCGTGAGCGCCGCAATCGCACTCGAATCCAGCCCGCCGCTCAGAAAAACACCCAGCGGAACATCGCTCATCAGGTGGCTGGAAACGCACTCTTCCAATTGTTCGCGGTAACGGCGGACATAGTATTCACGGGGCAGGCTTCCGTCATCGACCGTGATATTCAGATCCCAATAAGAAGAAGTCTCCAACTGGCCGCGCTCATCCACAGTCAGAATATGTCCAGGCAGCAATTTGCGAACACCGGCATACATGCTCTCCGCACCGGCAAGATAACCAAATGCAAGATATTCAGCCAAGCTGCCCGGATTGAACTCAGGCTTCACTCCCGGATAGGCGAGGATGGCCTTTATTTCCGACCCAAATAGCAATGTATTGCCGTCGTAGCGGTAGTAGAGAGGTTTGATTCCCAGCCGATCCCGCGCAATGAATAAGCCTCTTTTGGATCGATCCCAGATGGCGAACGCAAACATTCCGCGCAGGTGCTCGACGCATTGCTGTCCATATTCCTCGTACAAATGAACGATGGTTTCTGTATCACTCTTGGTGCGATAGCGGTGACCACGGGCCTGGAGTTCCTTGCGCAAATTCTGGTGATTATAGATTTCACCATTGAAGACGATCCAGACGCTCCCGTCTTCGTTGCTCAAGGGCTGGTGGCCGGTTTGGATGTCGATGATGCTGAGACGCCGCATCGCCAGTCCAACGTTGTTCTCGACAAAGAAGCCGTCGTCGTCCGGACCGCGGTGAACGATCTGCCGGTTCATGGCTTTCAGCAGATCGCGGTTGACACGCTGAGCCGGGTCGAAATGGAAGATCCCACAGATTCCGCACATGGTTACTCCGCCACCCCTTTGGGATCTCTGTCCGGTACCACCAAATTGGCCTCCGTCCACACTCGATTCAGAGACTGCGGTAGCATGACGTGTTCCGGCTCCGATGAGAAGAGGTCAACTTTCGCGGCAGAGCTCAATACTTCAGCATAGCCTACTCGTTTGTGACAGCTAAGCACGCGACGGCCTCCGGCTTCCGCGTAGGAGCCATTGCACAAAACCAGAGAGTATAATTCCCTCTCCCGATCAAAGGACCACCACAGAAAACTGGCGTCGCTGGCCCACTCTTCCAGGGCCCACGTCCCGGCTTCGCGGGCAAAGAAGAAACTATGGTCCTGGCGCGGGCTGGAATAGCAATAGCCGGAGACGCAGGTCGATTCCCCTTTCCTCACCAGCCGTCCATAATCCGCTTGAGGCTTTTCATCCACGATCAGCAGAGTGGCAAACTCCGCCGGAAGCTCCGCTTGCGCACTAAAGTGGACCACGCTTAACTGCTCCTTGCGTCCGTAGGCGGGCGACCAGTGATCCCGGCGCACACCCTGCGACCACCCATTGCTTTCAGCGACCAATAACGCCAGACTTGCCCGGTCATCGCTGAATAAATATTCCATGGGAGGAGCGGACGATAGCGTTGGGCCGATGTGCCAAGCGACATCCAGCCGATGTGGTCCGCTGCCCTCAGCGAGATCGCGAACCAGGCAAAATTGTCCTTTTCTATGAACGACCCACCGCCGGTGAATTACGGGAGAGGGCAGGCGGCAATATCCGTCATGACTGCCCTGAAACAGATCAAACTGCTGGCCCGTGATCCATTGCTCGACCTTCGGATGAGGACCATTCTCCCAAGAAAACGGACCGGCGCCTTCTGACTGGTCTCTTCCATCCACCTGCATGGTGTTATGAGCACCGGTTCCACGCAAGCGAGAGCGCTCACCGCTGATGCCCACGTACTCGAATGTTCCCGAATCGATCAAAAGATTCCGGCCGTTGCGGACCAGGGAAACGCTTAAAGCATCCGCATGACCATGCCCTCCACTTCCCGCTCCCAACGGACCGGCATCGATCAGCCACTGCTGTTGAGATGGCGCGTCGGCCATCAGATACAAGCCACTCTCTACCAGAGCAGTGGAAGTGGCCAACGGTGCTTGGCTCGGCAAAGAAGCAAACTCCGCCAGCCGCTTCGCGCCCAACAGCCACAAGGTCTCCTCTCGAGAGTCGCCCGCGAGAAACTTGAAATCTCCGCGCCGGTAGAGAATGGCGCCGGTTGCAAGAGGATCGAGCATGTGCTCAGCTCGGTTACGTGCGGGATCAAATAGCCTGCCGCCGTCGTCATCGCCGATGCTCGGTGGAACTCCGGCTCGACTCAATAACAACAGAGCATTCAACATGCGTTGCAGAATTTGTTCAAACTCGCGGGAATTGGGGACTCCATTGCGCGCGGCGAGAATTCGAGCATGCAACAAAATGTCCACTGCATAGACATGGTAATAAGTGGATTGCTCAAAGTAGAATCCGTCTTCCCTGGTTTGCTTGGCGTCCTCGTGTTGCAGAATTTCCCAGCCTTTTCGCTGCCACCGCGCGGCTCCGCGGTGGCCTGGAAACAGGGTTCCCAGAAAAAATAGAGCCAGAGCTTCGCCCAGAAGGTGCGTATTCGGAGAAAAATACGTGGAAAGATAAGTCACGATGTGCCGCCCGTTTAGGCTCAGGGCAGCCTGCCATTGCCTGCGCAGTTCAGGCGTGAAAAGCGGACACTCCTGCAGCAGAAAGAAGGTCCAGGTCCAAGACAAGGTGCGGAAGGCTACCTCCAGGCTGCTCGCCCAATTGATTCCCGTGGCATAGGGATTTTCCTGGTGCCAGTGCGTCCACTGAGCGAAAATTTCTGCCGCAAACCGGTCGTCACCTGTCAGCCGGTAAGCCTTCGCGAGAGTTACAAAATGCTGATGACGGTTCAGCTCCCAAGTAATCTTTGAATCTCCAACCTCTTCAAAGTCGAGATACTTTACCTTGAACCAGGGTTTGCGTGGTGCCCGCTTGCCGTGAACCACATCAAGGTGCCAATCTATTTCTGCACCGTAATCAAGATTCTCATAGCCGAGGAGGTCGAACCGGTGGCAGCAGATCTTTTCCGCCCGTAATACGATGTCATCGGCCTGCGCCGGAAAAACCTGCTTCAGTTCTTCGCATACTGCCGGAACCTCTGCCGCTGTGAAGAAAAAGTTCCCGATGGGTCCGAACCCTACAACGTGCGATTCGGTCGGAAAATCCGGACCACGTCGATAGCGCAGCCCATCTGTGCGGGCGCTCAGGTACTGTCTTAACCGGTCAAAAAGCTCGTGGGGATCCATGGTGGTGAGGCGAGCGAGCCGGCCTTTTCGTTTGGAAGTATTTGCCATCCCTTACTGACGTCCTCCGCTTCGTAGCAAGAGTTCGCTGTAGAGTTCGTCCACCTGGCGCACCAGCCTGGGGAAGCTGAAATTTCGGATAACGAATTCGCGCCCGCTCTGTCCGACCTGCCGGGACCAACCTGGATCACGTAAGAGCTTCAGCAAGGCGGCCGAAAGAGGCGGCGAATCCTCAGGCGGCACGAGCAAGCCCGTAACCTGATCCTCGATGAGTTCAGCGTTTCCACCGACTTTGGT
Organism: Candidatus Sulfotelmatobacter sp.; assembly: GCA_049515395.1. Lineage (GTDB taxonomy): Bacteria > Acidobacteriota > Terriglobia > Terriglobales > Acidobacteriaceae > Sulfotelmatobacter. The sequence goes on from JBEKUD010000010.1 coordinate 27,191, forward strand.
CGCGATGGTCGGCAATCCCGCAGCCATATATTCCAACACGGCATTGGGTAGCCCTTCAACCCGGGAAGGCAGCACCGCAATATCACAGCAGGCCAGAATCTCTGCAATATCGTCGCGACGGCCGAGAAATAAAAAGGATCGCTTCAGACCCAACCGTTCCACTTGATCCTCGAAGGTGGACCGCTGTTCGCCATCTCCTACCAACACAAAGCGGGTTGATGGGAATTCGCCAACGACCGCGGTCGCTGCTGCAATGAGCCACGGATGCCCTTTCACATCCGTGTGCATGTTTCCGACCACTACGACGAGCTTGCCCTGGCCAGCGCCGGGGAAAAGACGACCGCGGCCATCCCCGCCCAACTGGAACTTCTCGGTGTCAACTCCATTATGAATTACGTGCAACTTCCCCGGCGCAAATCCGTCTTCTGCTATCAGCGCATCACGGATCGGCGTAGCGTTGGTCAGTATCGCGCCTCCCAGATTCTGAATGCGCCGAAGCCAGAGTCGGCGCCTGCCCTGGTACCAGTCGAAGTGGGAGAGGTCGCGGCGGCTGGAGACTATCGCTCGTACTCCCGCCAACCGTGCCGCGGGAACCCCCAGCAGGTTCGACCACAAATCATGAGTGTGCACGATGTCGAACTTCCCTCTCCTAAGGAACCAGCTCAGCCGTAGCAACTGGTAAAGACCTGCCGCAGTGTCGAGACCTCCGGCGGGATGAAATTCCCGTACGACGACTGACGAGTCGTGCAGACGCTGCAATAACGGTCCCTGAGCGCGCAAGCAGCCGAGCGTCACATCGTACCCAGCCCTCGGAATTCGCAGCGCTAATTCCACCGCCTGGGTTTCGGTCCCGCCAACGTTGAGCGAATCCACCAGATAAAAGACCTTGCGCCGTGGATGTGGCGAATGACGAGCCCCCGGCGTGCCAGGTTCTGCCAACACTTCGGCCGAGGTTCTATTATTTGCGGTCACGCTCATCCCAGCATTATCCTATCGAAACGAAGACTGTGGCCATCCGTTACCTCCGTGTTTCCTTCCGGCGTCTGCGAATCTCACTGACGTGCTTAAATACTATCTGTGGTTTGGTTTGCTGGGTATGAAAATGGGTGGTGCGGGCGCTCAACCTTCAACCGAAGAGGCCCGCTTCCGCAGGTTTACAGTTTGAGGAGAATCACGATCAAGCCTTATTTCAATCATGGCAAAAAAAAGAAATAGCGGGTCCGCATGAGTTCATCCATCAGCGTATTCGGCCTTGGTTATGTGGGCACAGTGACGGCGGCCTGCCTCGCCCACAAAGGACATCCTGTTATCGGCGTTGATTTGAGCCCGGCCAAGGTCGAAGCCATGCAAGCCGGCCGAAGTCCGATCGTCGAACCGAAGGTGAGCGATCTTATCTCGGAGAGCCATGCCGCGGGACACCTGCATGCCACTTCGGATTCCGCACATGCCGTCCTGAACAGCGAGATTTCGTTTCTCTGCGTGGGAACCCCGAGTCTCCGAAATGGAAAACTCGATCTTGGTCACATCGAACCAGCCTGCCGGGATATCGGTCAGGTTCTGAAAAAGAAAGATAAGTTTCATTTGGTGGTGCTGCGCAGCACTGTTTTACCCGGAACTGCGGAGACCATCGTTGTTCCGGCTCTGGAAAAGTCCAGTGGAAAAAAGCTCGGCCAGGATTTTGGGGTTTGCGTCAATCCTGAGTTCATGCGGGAGGGCACGGCAGTCGCCGATTTCCTGGAACCTGCCCTGACTGTGATCGGCGCCGCCGACTCGAAACACAGCCGCATTTTACGCGAGGTCTATCAGTGGGTGCCCGGACGGATTTTCGAGACCTCCTTCCGCTCCGCCGAAATGCTCAAGTACGTTTGTAACGCGTGGCATGCCGTTAAAGTTTCTTTTGCGAATGAAATCGGCACGTTGGCGAAGGAGTTGGGCGTCGATGCCGAAGCCGTGGTCGACATGTTCACCGCCGACACCAAGCTCAATATATCTCCGACCTATCTGAAACCTGGTTTCGCTTTTGGGGGTTCGTGTCTGCCCAAGGACGTGCGCGCATTGAGTTACCGGGCGAAAGAACTGGACCTGAATCTGCCTTTATTTCATTCCATCCTGGCGAGCAATGACGAACACCTCAATCGTGCAGTTGAGATGGTCATAGGGACCGGCAAAAAGAAAATAGCCATGCTCGGATTAAGTTTTAAGGCCGCCACCGACGATCTGCGCGAGAGTCCCCAGGTGCAACTCGTGAAACGTCTTCTCGGCGAGGGCCGTCAGGTTCGCATCTGGGATGATAACGTTTCGCTGGGGCACTTGATCGGTTCGAACCGCCAGTACATTGAAGAAGTGATTCCCCACGTTGGTTCTCTGCTTTCGACCAGCCTTTCCGAGGTGGTTAAGGACGCCGAGGTCGTCGTCATCGCAACCCGTGGATTGGATAAGGACGAACTTTGCCGGCACCTTCGGCCCGACCAGTTAGTCATCGACCTGGTGAACCTAGAACGGAAGTCGCGACCCGCAACCTCGGGCAACTACGAAGGGATTTGCTGGTAACGCACTCGTGCCATGAAGATCTTGTGGGTAAAAGCTGGCGGCCTGGTCCCTCCTGATGCTGGCGGAAAAATTCGCAGCTACAACATCCTGCGGCAGCTGGCGCGTCAGAATTCGGTCACTTTCTTTTCTTTCTATGCCGAGCACCATCCCGACATGCATGCCGAGTTGAAGCACATGTTTGACCGGGTGGTCATGATGCCCCTCCGCATCTCAGCACCCAAGAGTGTCGCGGAGATGCGCGACTACGGCATTCGTCTTTTCTCTTCGGAGCCCTATGGCATTACAAAATATTGCCGTCCCGAAGTGCGCCGTGGATTGCTCGCGTTGCTTGACCAGCAAAGTTATGACGTGATTCTGTGCGATTTCATCGCAGCGGCGGGAGTCATCCCGTGGAATTGTTCTACCCCCAAGGTAATCTTCACTCACAACGTGGAAGCCACCATTTGGCGGCGTCACTATGAAGTCGCTACCAATATCCTCTGGAAGACAATATCGTGGCTGGAATGGCGAAAAATGGAAGGCGCCGAGCGACGGTACTTGCGCCTTGCCGACCTCGTTCTAACAGTATCCGGGACCGATCGCGATGCATTTGCGTCTTTGCTTGATCCTGAAAAACTAACCGTGATCCCCACCGGCGTCGACGTGGATTACTTCCAGCCCACGCCGGGGGAAGAGCCTGAGAATTCTTTGGTGTTCACAGGTTCGATGGATTGGCTTCCGAATGAAGATGCGATTTTCTATTTTGCGGATGCCATCCTCCCGTTGATCAAGCACCGCTTCCCCGACGTGTCTCTCAAGGTGGTCGGCCGTAACCCATCTCGCAAACTACAAGCGTTAGCCGGATCGGAAAAGAGTATCGAACTCACCGGCTGGGTCAAGGACATCCGGCCATTTTTGGTACGAGCCGCGGTTTGTATTGTTCCTCTGCGCATCGGCGGCGGCACTCGCCTCAAGATTTTCGAAGCCATGGCCATGGGGAAAGCGGTGGTTTCCACTTCGGTGGGAGCCGAGGGCCTGGCGGTCCAGTCCGGTGAGAACATCCTTCTGGCGGACACGCCCAACGATTTTGCCGAATCGGTGATTGCGCTGCTCACGAATCCGAAGCGGCGGCAGCAATTGGGAACTGCCGCGAGAACCATGGTCCAGGAAAACTACAGCTGGACGAGGGTGGCCGAGGACTTTGCCTGCGCTCTGCGAGGCGTTATATCGCGAACGCCCACGGCTCCGCTCGGTTGAGCGATTCAGTTCTATCGCACTTCCGTCGTGTTCCTTCCCGCATCATCGTGAGACTGGAATTTCGTTGCCGCGATTTTATTCAATCTCGCGCACAGCCGCCACATTCCGGGGAAGACACGAACTTCGGTCCCTCCCTGGCTGTTCGGCATAAACTCCGCTCCTTCACCAACAGTCACTTGTACCTTCGGGTCACTGAAGGGGCACGGTCTTCGGGCATCTTTTGACACCCCCCACTTCTCTTTAAAGTCGCTCCAAGGGCTGCCCTCTTGGTCCCCCAAACAATTTGTCCCGAGGGAAGTGAATGTCGTTGATGAAATTATTTTTTCTTTTCAAGGAACTAGCTCCGAAGCGACACCGCAAGCTAGTCTTTTGTCTGGCGCTTAGTGCCTATACGATTTTGTGGGCGGGATGCGGGACGGTTGGCCAAACTGCCGCTCCTTCCTCGCCATCGGCGCAATCACTTTCTCTTTCCGGCAGCTTGACGAAAGGTAGTGTCGGCAGTAATTATCAGGAAGTCCTGTCGGTCACTGGGGGACACGAGCCATATCATTTTGCGGTTGGCCAAGGCGAGCTCCCTCCAGGCCTGAATCTGAACCCACAGACAGGACGTATTTCGGGAGTTCCGACGCAGCCCGGAACTTTTTCGTTCACGATCTCGGTAAAGGCGAACCTTCTTCACGCTACAGCCTCACACTCCTTTACCCTCGCGGTCGATCCTTGCCCCAAGTGTGACGCCATGCGGATTTCTCCGTCGGAGCCATCCGTAGCGCCGGGCGGGAAAGTACAGTTCTCGGCAACAGGAAGCAACGGCGGCAGTCCAGCAGTTACGTGGTCAGCCAGCGCCGGAACGATCACGCCGGGAGGCTTGTTCACGGCACCCACTGGCGGCAGCGTCCAGAAAATTAGCGTCACCGCCAGCAGCGCAGCCTCGAACAGCGTCCAGGCCACCACCTCCGTGACGATTACCGGCGGCCCCTTCACCATCACTTCTGCGAGTGTGCCTTCCGCCGACGTATCCGTTCCCTATTCAGCATCCCTGACCGCGAGTGGCGGAGTGCCACCCTATACATGGAGCATTGTTTGGGGATCCCTGCCCGCTGGCCTTCAGCTTGGTGCAAGCACTGGAGCGCTATCAGGATCACCGACCCAAACCGGAACTTTCGCTTTTCGCGTCCAGGGAATGGATGCAGCGTCGCACACCGCGCAGCAGAGTTTCTCGCTGATTTCAACGTCATCCACAGCTTGCGGGCCACCAGCGTATTGTTCGCGTACCGATCAGGAGATCGCTCAGTTGCCGTCAACTCCGCCCAACGTGGGCAATTTGTCCGGGGCGAACACGATTGTCTCCGACCCACAGTTCGGCAACCAGATCGTGCGAATCACCGACGCGAATTCCAATCCCGAAAGTACCTTTAAGAACCGCACATACATTACAACCGAGAGCGGAAGTGCAGACGATAATCTCTGGAACGTTGATTCCACACTGATCGTTGTTCAGGACACTGGCGGAAATTCTCTTCCCTTCACCTTCGATCCGAGCACATTGCAATCGGCCCGAATGTACGCTTCAAGTTTTCCCGCGACGAACGGGCTCATGTTGACGGAGGGCGGAACCTGGAGCCGGATCAACCCGAACCTTCTTTACACCAACTCCGGGACCAAGATTAGCGCCTACGACTTCACCGATCGAACGAATCCTCCATCTCCACAAGCCGTCTATGACTTTACCAGCAGTCCCAATTGTCTTCCGGCGGGGTTTAAGCAGACGTGGAACACCAAGGGTGGCGTAAGCGGCGATGACACCGTCTTCGCCATGGCCTACTCCAACACCGGGGACCAGGGATCTGGTATCTATGCCGTCGTATACAAAGTTGGCGGCGGATGTAGCGTGCTGAACACACAGACAGGCCAAGTCAGTGGCGATTGGGGAACCACCGGGACGATCAGCATCCCTGACCGATGGACGATCCACAATGTGAAGCTGTCAAAGGATGGGAATTGGCTGGTAATCGCACCCACAGACTGCCTCTCCGGCAACTGCTCGAAGGGACCATACTTCTGGCAGGTTGGAACCCAATACGTGGACTCGTGCGGGGACGGCGGATCCTGCAGCGGTCACTGGACCGAAGGCTACAGCCATTGGGTAAACAACGACAATTCGCCGATGTCCAACCAGGTGATCAGACCGTTCTTGCTGGCCGGTCCGGTTAAAAACCTTACCAGCAGCTTTCCTCCGGGCATCACCGTTCCGTTCGACCAGCACCAGTCATGGAATGACGCTGATCTCGCGGATTCGGTACCGTTTCTGTCTTCCACCTGGAGCACCACCAGCCCCTTCCCCGCCCCGTGGTACAACGAAATCATTGCAGTTGCGGCGGACGGCAGCAGCAAGACCTGGCGCTTCGCGCACACTTTTATTACAGCCCGCTCACAACGCTTTTGCACGAAGTACGCGATTGGCAGTGTTTCTCAGGACGGAAGGTTCTTCATCTTCTCATCCGACTGGATGGGTACGCTCGGTTCTGAATCGGGAGCCTCGACCTGCACCGTCGGCGCAAACTGTCGCGGAGACGTTTTCGTCGCTGAACTGAAGTAGATTGCGATCTTTCGTCGTCTGAAAGCGATCTGTCGATTTTCGAACGCTGCCATCTTGCAGCCCGCCGGAGCTTTTAAGCACACTTCAAGGGATCAGGCTGCTCGCGCCAGAGCCAACGGCTTGCTCAGCCGGCAGCGGACAATCGCGGTCAAGAACTCGCGGGTAATCCGGTGATGCAGCGGCTTCAGCCTAGAGATCGGGACGAGTTCCAATCGTTCGACCATAAACTGATTTCTCTTAAGAATGGATTCGAACCCGCGAATCGTCATCTGGTTCAGCCCTCCCTCGACCTCGCCAAACGTTCTGGCTCCATCGCTCTTGAATTGAGCCCGCCAACGAATGAGCGCCTCCTCCTTCAGCAGAACATGGGCCCAGGGGAAAACAGAGAACAAATGGCCCCCGAGCGGGTGATACCACGTCGGACCAAAACTGATAAAGACGCTGCCGCCGGGTTCGAGCACCGAGTACATCGTACGCAGGACGGCGTCCGGGTCCGCAAAATGCTCGAAAGAGTCTAGAGAAATGATGACGTCTACCGGATTCGCGACCGAAGTAACGAAGTCACACTTGGCGCCGACTCCGGCCTTCTGCGCCTTGCTCTGTGCAACGTGTAGCCACTTCTCAGAGATGTCGAGGCCGATTACGCGTTTGGCCCCAAGCACCGCCATCTCCTTCACTTCGTCCCCCGGACCGCACCCAAAATCCAGAACGACCTTGTCCTTGATATCAGCCTGGATGCCGGGCAGCAAAACCTGTAGCTTGCTTTTCGCCTCGTAAGCTTCGCCACCCATGGTGGAAGGGAGCCGGGGGGCGACCAGACGCAGGAAACGATATTGAATCTCAGCCAGCAAGAGCGTATTCCCCGGTGTCAAAGTCGAGGCCAGCGCGGTGAGAAAGCGCACCCGCCACAACTCGAATATTCCTTGGCGTAAATTCTACAGTAAAGGTATACCGCTCGCAATCAACGTCCGCGCAGCGTTGCTTCAAGCTTTTCCTGGTAGTAGGCAAATCCATCCAGGTATTTAGCGAACTGCGGGATGTCGGGCTTGCGGGCCACGCCGATGCGTGGCAGCCGGTAGCGGTCGCTGGCTTGGGTGACCATGCCGAACTCTGCAGTCACGGAACAAGCGTATCCCGCCTGCTCCACCTGCAGGACTTGAATGGGACGATAGTCGCCGGGCATGCCGTTCGGGTAGCAGAAACACTTCACCGTGCGCCCCATCCCTTCTTCGATTTGAGAGCGAGAGCGGCTTAACTCATCCCACGATTCTTCATCCGTGACCGTCGAGAGAATGGGATGGGTCACGGTATGCGAACCGATCTCCATCCAGCCCGAAGCCGCCATTTCCTGGAGCTCGCTCCAGGAACAAGGGGCGAATTTCGCGGGAGGAACCTTGGGACAAGCGAGGCCCATGCTTGCTGCCATCGCTTCCATCCAAGCGTTCCGCCTCTCCGGGCGCATTCGATTGAGCGATCCAAAAACGCCTTCGATCTTGTCCGCCCCGAGCTCGGGGGGGGCGTTCGGCTGCTCACTCAGCCAGACCACCTTGTCCGTCCAGATCCAGTCCTCGCCCCGGATGAATGAACTGACGACGAAAAATGTAGCCGGCATTGCAAATTCCTTCAAGAGCGGAAACAGGAACTCATAACAGCTGCGCCGCCCGTCATCGATCGTCAGTGCCACCATGTTCCGGTCCAATTTGCGGCGGGCGGCCAAGCGCTCCCCCAATTCCAATAACGTCACAACCTGAAAGTGCTGGCGCAGGTAGGTGAACTGACGGCGTATTCCTTCGACATTCAGAGCGTAGGGATCGGTCCCGTGCGGTCCGGAGAAGTTGTGATACATCAGGATTCGGGGCATCCCCGATGAGAGCGCTCGGGTCACGGAAAAAACGCCACTGCTTCGCAGGGCACGGAGCACGAGCTTACTCATTCACCACCCCGGAGGCGGTCTCTCGAACTCACCCCACGCGGTTTGGAATGGATGAGGGATCCGGAACGAGACGGTTCGAAAGGAATTCTCAGCCCCGATTGGCGCATTCGACACGATGATAACACTGGCTGCGCGAAGCGCCTGCTTCCCGAACACGTCCCTAGCGCGTCGTCAGGCCCCAGGATTGAGATTACTTTTGTGTCTCTGCGCACATCGCGCGGCGTGCGCTTATGCGGTAATCTAGAAAAACGCCGCCAAGTTTACGAGTCTCAGTTCACCAAGGAGTAAGTCGTTGTCCGAGAGACCCGCGTTGACTAAATCTCCGGTTCCTCCCGATATCTTAACGCTGCTGCGTTGCCCCGTTTGCCATGCCTCGCTGGCTGGCTCCGATACCGGCCTGCAGTGCTCCTCTTGTGGCAAGGTCTTCCCTGAGGTTCGAGGGATACTCCGCTTTGTCGATGAAGGAAACTACGCCGATAGCTTCGGATACCAGTGGAAGCGATTTCAGCGGACCCAGTTGGACGACGCCGAAAGGAATTTGTCCGAGGCGGATTTTGTCAGGAAAACTGGTGTGAAGCCTCAGGACTTTGAAGGAAAGCTTGTACTGGACGTTGGATGTGGGATGGGTCGGTTCGCCGAAGTGGCAACGCGATGGGGAGCTCGCGTGGTTGGCATCGATTTCAGCGAGGCCGCCGAGGTTGCCGCAAAAAACCTGTCCGACCGGGAATTCGTCGCATTCCAGGCCGACGTATTTTCTCTGCCTTTCGGGCCTGAATCCTTCGATTGCATTTACAGCATGGGAGTGCTGCATCACACCCCCGACTGCGAGAAGGCCGTGAAGTTGCTGCCGCAGTATTTGAAGCCAGGGGGCACGCTGGCGGTTTGGTTATACAGTGGTTACAACAAATGGTATCGCTTCAGCGATCAATACCGGAAGGTCACTCACCGCTTGTCCCCTCGCGTCTTGCATGGTTTTTTCCGAGTGGCGGTACCTTTTTTTTATTGGCTGGACCGGGGACTCCGCGTAATTCCAGTGATCGGGCCGCCCGTGGCCGGCGCGATTCATCACGTCTTCCCGATCAACCGCCATGGCATTGCGGAGATCCGGGTGTTGGACACGCTGGACTGGTATTCCCCGAAGTATCAGTCGAAACACACCTATGAGCAGGTGTTTCGTTGGTTTGAGAGTTGCGGACTCGAAGGGCTAAGCATTGGCGACGATCCGGTCGGCGTCAGAGGCCGAAAGCCTTTGAGCAACGGACGTGCGGGGACCTAAGCTGCCTTGTTGGAACAGACTCTCTCCCGCGTCAGATCGCAATCATTTCTCCGTGAAACCGCTACTGCCGCTTCCCGATCATGCTCTTGATACGATTCCAGACTCCCGCTGGTAAATGATTTCGCAGCCAATCTTTACCTTGGGCGCTCGTATTTTTGAAAGTGAGGTGAAAACTTCCGCGGGTCAGGGGACGCGCGAAATGCAAGTTGTAATAACTTCTTACCTCAGCGCCCCATCGCATCTTGGATTCATCGGTACCGCCGAGAAAGTCGTAGCGGCGAACGCCATCGACAATCAGCTGTTTCAAAACCTGGCTGCGAAGCACATAGCCGACGCTGTCCGCTCGGTAGTCAGGATCGAACCCCTCCTGCAGCGAGAAGACGCTCTCTCCGTGCCGCAATCCAAACTGCGCAGCCACGACTCTCCCTTCTAATTCGAGCACCCAAAACTCCAGCCGCTGGCGCGCCAGCAGAAGTCGTGCAAGTTCTGCATAAAACTGGCGGCGGGCGGGAACATCCAGAGTTCCCGGCAACCCCCGCAGTTTCCAGTGCTTCCCGTGCAACTGGTAAAGCGCTTCGAGCAGGGAGTCGATCTCACCTTCTTCTTTACACTTGCGGATTTGAATCTGGTATTTTTTCTCCAACCGCCGGGTTCGCAACCCAATCTTGCCGCGCTCTTTGCTCGAGATCCTCTTTAAGTGAGATTCCCAAGTCTCTCCGAATTCCACTACTGTCTGCGGCCGGTTCGAAGTGACGCATGGCCATTTGCGCTGATGCAAATCCTGCGAGATTGTGGTGCCCATCGTGGAACACGACGGCAAAGTGTTCAATTCGCAAATGTCCCACAGCACCGCATTCTGTTGCATCCAGCCCAACAGACTTTGAGTGATGGCCCGCTCCCAGCCGGCGCGCACCGGCAGGTCCAGATTATCCGAATCATGGCTACCATCGCCCATGAGGCGCAACAAACGTAACGGAAGAGGTAACGCGCGCTGAACGGTAACCGCCATCGCTGCCAGACCCACAAGTATGGAATTGGCATCGCGAAAGGCGAGCACGAGTAAGTGGTCCTCGGAGCCAAAGGCCCGCCACCAGGGCACCAGCCATTCATAGGTGGAAAATGTTGTGGAGTACGGATATTCAGCCAGTAGAGTGTCCCACTCGGGGCGCAAGGGAGCGAGACTTTCCAGATTTTCGTGAAGGCTGATTGTGAGCTTCTGGTCCGCAGCCATCTCTATCGTCTATCCCAGGGTTCCAGCAAGGTTCGCGAGGCTTCTGCCAGAGCCGATCAAAAATCCTATCATCCTCCGAAGATCGCCCAAACCAGCTTCGAGGATTCAAGGAGCCAGACCTTCGCAGACTGACGATGGCGCCACCACGGCGGTTGAAACTCCGGGTCTGCGACGCCTTCTACCCAGACGTGAAGGTTCGGGTCAGCCTTCGTAATCCTTCGCCATAGCATTCCAGCTCGCCGGGTGTGGTAGTTCGAGGTCACGATCACGATCGACTGCCAGTGATAGCCCCGAATGCAAGAACTGAGAGCCTCAGCCTCCTGCAACGTGGAATCCACCCCCCCCGGCATCTCACAAAATTCGAAGCGGGAGGCCAGATCGACGCCGTAATTGCGCTCCAGATAGGAACGCGCAACCGGCGGAATCGACTGGCCCCAGTACGACTCCCTCGGAACACTGAGCACAGCCTTATCGGCGACACCCCGCTGCAATAAGTTCATGGCTCCCGCGATGCGAATTTTTTCCGCGGCAATCGACCCTTGCAGCACGATGGCCGCATTCACCCGTGGGGGCGCCGGATCGTCCGCGATCAAGATATCACCGCCAAATCGCAGCAAACCGAGAAGGAGGACCACCGCCGCAGCCAGCAGCCAGCGAAGTATGCGGAACAAGGACGTAGCCTGCGATGGCATCCGAGGGACTCCGCAAATACCAATGTAATGCGAATGATGAGCGCAGCTAGTACGCGCGGAATGGTGATTCTAGCACGCGCCCCGCGCGCCCCGCCGGTCATCTGGACAGCGGCTACACTTTGTGCCAACCTAAAAGCAAAGGCCGCTGATCGCCCTTCAGAAAGCGTTTGCGCCGTCCTGCCAGAGATTGGATCGAAGTGCAATGAGTCTAAAAACCCGAGCCCTCAAGAACGTCGCCTCGAGTTGGGGAGGTCTGGCGGTCAACGTGGCCGTCGGCTTTTTTCTTTCTCCATTTATCCTGCATCATCTGGGGGACGAAGCTTTTGGCCTGTGGATTCTGATCTTCTCCCTGACCGGATACTATGGCATCTTCGATTTCGGGATTCGGTCCTCCCTGGTGCGCTATGTTTCCAAGTTCCAAGCTACCAGCGATAAGGACCAACTCACGCGGCTCGTGAATACCAGCCTTTTCACCTACACCTGTCTCGGCCTGATGCTGGTCATTCCCACGGTGCTGGGCGGCTCCTATGTTGACCGGCTATTTCATGTCTCGCCCAGCTTTCTCAAGGACGCCAGGATTCTGTTTCTGATGGTGGGGTACTCCGTGGCCCTCAGCTTCCCGTTAGGAGTGTCGGGAGGCATCCTCGAGGGGCTGCAAAGGTTCTACTTGATGAACTGGACCAACATCGTCGCCACTTTGACACGAGCGGTTCTGATCGTCTATGTCCTGCGGCACGGATTCGGACTTCTCAGCGTGGCTCTGATTACGGTGTCGTTGCCTCTCATCACGTCGGCGGTTCGGACGGTGATCGCGCAACGGCTGTTGCACATTTCCTATGGATGGAAATATGTAGACCGGGATTCGCTGCGGCAGGTTGCCAACTACGGTTCCGTCACTTTTATGATCATCGTGGCGGGAAGGCTGCGGTTTAAGACGGACGCAGTGATCATTGGAACCTTCCTTTCAGCGGCCGCCATCACTCATTTTTCGATTGGAGCGCGCCTGGTCGATTACGCCGGCGAGGTGGTGAGCAGTCTGGCGCAGATTTTCACGCCCATGTCCAGCCACTTTCATGCCACCGGCGACTACAACCAGCTCCGCAGAATATTCCTTTCCGGAAATCGCGCTTGTGCGTTGGTGATGTTGCCGATGACGGTCGCTCTGGTAGTGATGGGCAAATCGGTCATCGAAGCCTGGGTCGGGCAACGTTACGTGTCGAGCTACACCGTGCTTTTGATTGTTCTGATCCCGTCGACGGTCTACCAGATGCAGTCGACTTCGAACCGGATCCTGTTCGGAATGAGTTTGCATAAATCCCTGGCCTATGTAGTGCTCATGGAAGGAATTGCGAACGTCATCCTCAGCATCGTGCTGGTTCGACCCCTGGGGATCGTGGGGGACGCCCTGGGAACTGCGATCCCGCTATTGTGCACGTCGCTGTTTTTCTTGCCCCGCCACATGTGCCGTCAGCTGGGAATTCCAGTCCGCAGATTTCTTTTGGAAGCCTACTTGTACCCATTGGTCCTCTGTATTCCCATGATTTTTGTGCTGTTGCTGATGCAGCGATCGTTCTATGCGCACCGCTACCCGCAACTCGTTCTGAACCTGGCGACCGGCCTCGCCGTGTATGGCGTTGGCCTTGTTTGGTTTGTGCTGACGCGGGAACCGCTGGGGATTCAATTCAAAAACCGAATGTTCCGCTATTTCGGAGGACAGATGGGACCTTCCGAGTTATAACGAATCGGGTTGTAGACAGGTGCAAGCATTGACCGAATCGTATAATCGTGACGCGTTAAGGGCATGACAGGAACAGCTGAAAGCAGCACTCCCATTCAAGACAGCCGTAACCTTGCGGAGACCGCGAGGAAGCGGCGCCCGGTTTTCGTAATGGGTTGTCACCGGTCTGGGACGAATCTTCTTTACGACACCTTGCTGTCGGCCGGCGGTTTTGCCGTCTATCGCGGCTACCTTCCCATCCACGAAACGCTGATACCTCGTTTCGGCTCGATGTCGAAGCCCGGCAACCGGAAAAAAATTGTGGACACCTGGATGCGGAGCAAGGGCTTCGCGCGGGCGGGTTTGGAAGCTGAACCACTCCATTTCAAACTGCAGTCGGAGTGCCAAAACGGCGGCGACTTCATTCGCATCGTCATGGACCAGATCGCACAGAAGCAGGGTGCCCGACGATGGGCGGTTTATGACCCCGACAGCGTTCTCCACATGGATAAAATCAGAAGAGAGCTGGGAAATCCGATGTTCGTCCACATCATTCGGGATGGACGTGACATCGCCCTTTCGCTCATGAAAATGGGGGGATTCCGGCCCTTTCCCTGGAACCGAGGACAACGCGGTTTGCTCGAGACGGCGCTTTTCTGGCAGTGGACGGTGCGTAGAGGCCGGGAATACGGGCGCCGCATTCCCGACGATTACATCGAAGTCCACTACGAAGACCTTGTCACCCAGCCCCGTGATGCCTTGGCTCGCCTGGGAAATTTTCTTGATCACGATCTGGATTACGATCGCATTTGTGAAATGGGCTTGGGCCGGCTCCGCGAATCCAATTCGTCGTTCCTCGGCAACGAGGAGGATACGAAAAATCCCGTCAACCGCTGGAAGGAAAAACTCTCTCATCAGCAAGTGGTCGAGCTCGAAACTATCATCGGGCCCACCCTCCAAGAGTTCGCCTATCCCTTGACCGTCGAAACGGAACACCATCGAACCGGGTTTCGGCGGAAATGTCTCGCGTCAATCTATCCGCGCTTCCTTAGCCTCAAACATTGGCTCAAAGTGAGCACTCCCATCGGCCGAATCGCCAGCCTTTCCGCCCTGGAACTTCAAGGCGAACCCGCCGACGACGACTGATAAACACTCCGTAGATTTCGATGTCGATCGAAGTCCGGGATCCGTAAGCCTTCGTGGGCCAGGGTTTGAAGTCATCTCATAAGTGATTAGAATGAATCGATGGAGGTCCGGCGTTTGGGCACGCGGTCATTACCTTACCCGACGATGAGACTGCTCGCTCGCTGGTTCGCGTTTTTGTGGCTGAGCATGGCTGCCGGCTGGGCTCAAACGCGAGCCAACGCCGGTCCGGATTCACGCCCAGCCGATCCCTGCGAACAGCAGCGATATTGCGCGCCCACGGACCGGCGGGTCGAACCATATCCCGACACACCGCCGCCGATCGGACCCGCAGGATCAATCATCAGCGATCCGACTTTCGGATCGCGCATTCTGCGCGTAACCGATGGTCGCTCGGATCCGAAGCAGGCTGGCCGGCCGCTGTTCACCGCTTCTTCGGCAGAGCAGAATACATGGAACAAGGACTCGACCCTGTTCTATGTGACTACCGCCGGAGGATCATTTTTGCTCTATCATTTCGACCCCGCGAACATGAAAGCTGAGCCAGCGGGTAGCCCGAATCTGGACTTGGGCGCAGAACCCGAATTTAGCTTCCAGCAGCCCAACATCCTCTATGGAATGAATCGTCGCGACCGGGCGCTGGAGCAGTACGACGTGTCGAGCAAGCGGGGCAGCCAGATAAACGACCCGGCCAAATGCGTCAAACTCGACTCCCGCGATGGCGTAAATTTTATGTCGGTGAGCGCGGATGACGATCGGCTGATGGCCATGTTAGGCCCCCAGCAGGACAAAGACTACATGATTTATGTCTACGACCGAGCCCAGGGCTGCCGATGGTATAACACGCAGACCGGTGAAATCGGTGGCGCGTGGGGCCCAAAGGGTACGATTTCCGTCCCCGACCGTTTCTCGCTTCATAACGCCCGCATGGCGAAGTCCGGAAAGTTTGTATATATGACGCGCGGCGGGGGTGGCATCGGCCATGGCTGGGTGGTTTGGGAGATTGACACGATGAACATCGGTGTCTGCTCTCGAGGCTGCGACGCCCATCACGTACTCGGCTACTCTCACATCATCGGGCCCTCCGGCATGATCCATCCCCTGGATCTGTGGTTAAGACCGCTCAACCATCTGGACGACTCCACCCCCCTGATCGCAGGATTGGAGCCTGCCAAAGGCTTCTGGTTCGACTCGCATTTTTCATGGAACAACGTGGATCCGGAGGATTCCGCCCCCGTCTGTTTTTCGACTTACAGGCCGAACAATCCGGATACGCCGGGTACTGCGCCGCTCGTGACTGGACCATGGGAGAATGAGATCGACTGTGCCGAAACAGATGGAAAGGCTTCCAAGGTTTGGCGGTTTGCACACACCTACAGCACCGCCAGAAACGGCTTCTGGTCGACTCCGCGAGGAAATGTCTCGCAAGACGGACGATTCTTCATGTTCACCTCCGATTGGGAAGACCAGCTTGGAAAGATGCCGAACGGCGGAAAATACCGGACCGATGTTTTCATTGTCGGGCTGAAGTGATGCGCACGAGGCGCAACCCATTTCCCCATGGGGGTGCCTCGTTCTCGATCCTTTGCCATCAAACAAGCGCAGTAGCGTTATCGCGGTTGGAGCGAACGATAAGCTGCGAGCCACTGCTCTCGCACTGCGGGCCAGCGGTAAGCCTGCGATTGGCGGTACGCGTTCGTCGCTAGCCTCGCTGCGAGATCCGGATCTCGCAAAAGCCGTATCACGTTCGCGGCGAGGGCTTGGGCATCTCCGACTGCGGAGAGCAACCCGGTACGTTCATGCTCGACGAAATAAGAAATACTCTCTGGTGCGGTGCTGGCAACGAGTGTGCCGCAGGCAAACGCTTCCTGAATGGAAACCGGCATATTGTCCAGCCACGATGCGTTGATAAAAATATCCGCCTGGTCGTAGAAGCGTCCGATCTCTTCTCTCGATGCGACTCCCATGAAGTGGACTCCCGCGAGATTCAAATCACGGACCAGAGCTCGAATCTCGCCCTCCGATGGCCCTTTGCCCACCAGATCGAGGCGCGCTTCCGGGAATTGTTTTTGAACCTCGGCAAAGGCTCGCACGACCACGTCAAGGCCATAATAAGGATGAAATCCTCGCGTGCAGATCAGGTGGGGACCGAGCGGCTTGCGGTCGCGGAACGAGAACCGGCTCGCGTCCACAATATTTGGTATCGCGTGTGCTCGAAGGCCAAATTCCTGAAAAACACGAACCAGATACTCCGAGGGCACAATGAGCCGGTCCGCCTTCGGTAAAATCGCACGCGCACTGCGAAAACGTTGCAAATGATCCCGCGCCTCACCGCTGTGATAGTGGATGATCGCCTTCTTCCCTCTGCGGTGGGCAATCCATAAAGCGGGTGCAGGCGCGAGGAGGAACGACCAGTAGCTGGCAGAAAAAATGTGCGCGATATCCGCATCGCCGAGAGCTCGCCAGAGCATGCACAGGTAGAGAGGCTGGCGAAGCACAGTGCGCAGAAACGGAACCTGCTCCGCCCAACGCAGCAGCGAAGGAAGGACCGGGTCGATGGGGAGAAATCGCGCCTCCACCGCCGGATCATCCTTCCAATGGCGCCAGAGAAGCTCCGCCTGCACCGACTGGCCTCCAACATATTTTAGCGAGGCCGCCACGATGGTCACTTGCAGTCGATCTTGGTTGTCGTTGCCCTGCGATTCCGAGCCAGGTCTTGCCGGATGGCTCATCCGGCCCCTCCACCCAAGCCGATCGAAGCAACCGGCGCCGGCTCAATCCTCCCGACTTTTTCCAGAAAGTTTCGGTGCCACAATTCGAAAATAAGTAACCGCCAGAGGCGGGCGGAGTGATCCCTGCGGCCCTGGAAATGCTCGTCCAGCATCCGCCGTACGCCGTTCGCGTTGAAGTATCCCCGGTGAAGAGTCTGCGTATCCAGCAAAATCGAGAGCACCAGATCCTTCAACTCTCCACGCATCCATTGGCCCAGCGGCAGCGCAAAGCCTCGCTTGGGCCGATTGAGAACCTCGCTCGGCACTCCCACCCGCTCCGCCAGTTTCTTCAAAATAAACTTCTGCGCACCGTTGCGCATTTTCCAATGCGCGCCCCATGAAGTGACCCACTCCAAGAACAGGTGATCCAGCATTGGAACCCTGGCCTCGAGCGAGGTTGCCATGCTCATGCGGTCTAGTTTGGTGAGAATGTCGCCAGGCAAATAAGTTTTGCTGTCCAGATACAGGACCTTGCTCAGCGGATCGTCGGCCGGAGCCTGATCCAGGTATCCCCGGAAACTCGTCAGTGGAGATCGGTCCGAAGACACAAAGTCGTGAGAAAGAACTCCGAATTCCCTCTGGAATGGCTGCAAGGACACGCCTTCGGTATACCGCTCTTCCCATGGCAAGGAAATGCTGTAGGCCAGGTTCCGGCCGGGCACACTGGAGGGAATCAAGGGATGAAGATAGTCCCGATACCAGAGTCCCACCCACTTGGGAATCCATCTGTAAGATCGGTCTTCCAGATGAATTCGATACCGATCGTAACCGCCAAAGGCTTCATCGCCGCCATCGCCCGACAACGCCACTTTCACGTGCTTCCTCGCCAGACACGATATGAAGTACGTCGGCAGCATCGAAGAGTCGCCGAACGGCTCTTCTAGGTGGTGGGTCAACCTTTCAACCGTCTCCATGAGATCGGGCTCCAGAATCAACTCATGGTGGTCGGTCCCAAATTTTTGCGCCACCAGGCGGGCGTAGGGTGCTTCGTCGAAATCGGCGTGACGAAATCCAACGGAAAAAGTCTTGACCGGCTGCGATGTTGCCCGCGCCATCAATGCAACTACAGTTGAGGAATCGGCGCCACCACTCAACATCGCGCCCAAGGGAACGTCGGCAATCAGCCGGATTCGGACCGCTTCCGCCAGACGAAATTCGAGTTCTTCCAGCAGCTCTTCTTCGGATGCGGGCTCGTAGGTGCCGTAGCGGGGGAAGTCCCAGTACTGACGAATGTGCACTTCTCCCTTTTCGAACTCCAGCAGATGTCCAGGAGGCAACTTGTGAATCGCCTGGAACGCCGTCGCAGGGTCGGGGATATATCCGAAGTACATGTATTGCAGAAGCGACGATTGGTTAATCTTGGCAAGTTCAGGCCGAACCGCCAGAATTGCCTTCATCTCCGATGCAAACAGCAAAGTTCCATTGTGTAGCGCGTAGTGCAGTGGCTTTTTCCCGACCCGGTCACGCACCAACAGAAGGCGATTCACTCGCTCGTCGTAAAGCGCGAATGCAAACATGCCCCGCAGTTTGTGAACGCACTCGGCGCCATACTCTTCGTAAAGATGAACGATGACTTCGGTATCGGAGTGACTGGCGAAGACATGACCGCGAGCCTGCAACTGGGAACGCAGCTCGGGAAAGTTATAAATCTCGCCGTTGAAGACAATCCACACCGTCTTGTCTTCATTGAAGACCGGCTGGTGCCCACCCTCCAGATCGATGATGCTGAGCCGACGCATGCCCAGACCAACGCCAGTCTTTACAAAGATCCCCTCGTCGTCGGGCCCGCGGTGCACGATGGTCTCACACATCCGGTGGATCGCGGCCCTATCCACCGCGCCGTCGGGATGAGCTTGTACCATGCCTGCGATGCCGCACATTGCACTATCCTTTCGCCATCGCGGAAGAGCGCGCCTGTGTGCCGGTAAGCGGAGGATGCCGGCGCACTCGCCTGAGCCGGTAATCCCGATACTCTCCGGGATTTCCTTCCTTGCCGTCACAGGCGGCGAAAATGATGTTCACCATTTCTCGCGCGGAAACGAAGTGCAGAACCTCGTTTCGTTTTTCCGCGCCACCGATGAGTTGATCGAGAAATCTCTGCATGGATGCGCCGAGCATGGCCTCTTCGTGCCTCGGGTCCATCCCATGACAGTGCAGCTTGATAAATAACCAATCCGGTCTGCCCTTCACGGAGATTGCGGCTCGCTTCCATAAATCCAGTCGATGGAGGCTTGGCAGATTCGTGCCATTCAGCGCCGCGTTATCGATACGCCACCGCCGAGGACCATTGTCGGAATCGAAGTCCAGCATCAGAGGACCTTGCACAATCACCGGAAAGACATGCGGAGCCCTTCCCCGCACCAGATCTCGCCCCTTACGGTGGGGAGCCCGCTCCGCCAGCGGCAACCCACACTCGTAAATAGAATTGATCTTGCTGGTTTGTGCAGGGTGAAAAGCTCCGGTCGGCAGCGTCAAGTCGGCATAGCAGCCCGTATCCGCCAGAAGCTGCATCTCGCTGTCGACTCCGCAGGCACGCCCCTGATAAGAATTCGCCAGGGCAAAGTTGCCGTGGACGAAGGCATAACGAGGCTGGGGCGAATCATCCCCATAAGAAAGACAGCCGTGCTCTCCTGCCAGTCGGTCCCGGAATTCGATCAGCTGGCGTCGGGTATTTTCGGCTGAGTCTGGAACCCCAACCCCGTGGTGCAGATGAATTTCGATCTCGCCCCATCCTGCGCGGCAATGCTCGGCGAGTTGCGCAACCAGAGGCTGGTCGTATTGCTCCGCCGGATAGAAATAAGTGTGAACGAACGGGCATCCTTCCGCATCGCGGTAGCTTGTGAACCTTCGGGGGTATTCGTGGCACCAGCGCTCCAGTCGACGCTCTTGCTCGAGATAAGAGGCGCGGGCCGCACCGTTTTCGGGGACGATCGCCGGCTCGAAGTGGTCAGCCGCGGCAAAGATGAGATGGGTTCTGTTGGGAGAGCGCCGACCCGCGATCCTTTTCCAGACATAAGCAGGCGCCCAGCGGCTCAAGTAAGAGAGCTTTTGTTTGAGACTGACGCCGCTGCGCCCCGCACGAGCCCGCCCCCGGGGCTGTGTAGCCGATTCTTGCGTTATGTTTGTCATCGTCGATTTCGAAGCGCGTCGGCGGGCGTCGCCGAATACCCAGCTCGCCCTGCGCGCCCGGAGGCGTATCCGCCGATTCGCGATGGCGCCTGCCACCGTCCTTGCGATCGATTCGCCAAATCGGAGCGCGGAGCTTTACCCCCGGTCACATCTTTGTCCTTGGCAATTGCCAACAACACCGAAGTGTAAGCCACGGCAAAATAGGGGAAGTACTGGTAGGCCTCCGGGGCAAAGAAAGCACCCACGACAAATCCGATCAGCGTGGCGTACAACGCTCCCGAAAATAGCTCGATCTCAGGGTCGGAGATGGGCAACCTGCGTAAGCGCTTGAGATTATCGAAACCTCGCGCAAAGAACAGAACATAGAGCACAAAAGTGCCGATCCCACCCTCTGCCGCGATCTGCAGATACGACACGTGAACTTCTCTCCAGGTTCCGTTGTAGCTTACAAAGTTGCCTAAGCCCAGGCCAAGAGGATAGTGCGCAGCCGCCTTGATACTCTCTACAATCAAGCGCCGGCGTTGTTCGTAAGAACCGTGGGCGCTCACTTCAATGCCCGAATCGAGGTCGTTCCCGGATATGGCGACGAAGCGATCTTTCAGCCGCCCACCGGCTGCGAATCCAACGATGCAGACGAACACCCCGGCAGCCGCGACTAGATACAGGCGCTTGCCCTTGATGCCGAACAGCCACAAGCAGACCGCACCCGTGACCACCAGGTCGATAAATCCAGCGCGCGAGGCGGTCATAAACAAGGCTGTACACATGGCCAGCATCGCAGCCGCCCATGCGGCTTTGCGAGGAAGGCTGCGAGTGCTCAACAAAAAGGCGAAGCAGAATGGAAGGGAAAGCACGATGGCGAACGCCAGATCATTGGGATTGGAATAAATTCCTCCAATCACACCTTCCAGCCTGGGATGGGAGTGCCCTTTCGCGATCGAGACCAGGGCGATTAACGCAACCGACGCCGATTGTATGAAAATAATCCGCCGCAGTCTCGCAAACGTCGTAATCAACAGAAAAGTCAGCACCCACGCAATCGGAGCCTTGGCAAAATCCAGGGTCTTGAAGAATGCACCTCCCCTCCACACCGGCGAGAACACCGCGGAGACGAACAACAGGCCAATCATTCCGAAAAAATAATTCGCCTCCCTGGGCAGGTCGCGGAACCTTCGCTTGGATCTCCCTGCACTCATCAAAAGCGATAGCAACGCGAAGACCGCCGAAATCTTCGCCAAAGGGATGTAGGCAAGCAAAGGCAGCCAGTCTTCTGGACGGGCACAATATACGACGTAAAACGCGCTCAGCCAGAAGAAGGCGCCGGCGAGCGGTTCGCGCTTCGGCGCCACCATCTGCGGCGGCGTGAGGCTCGGAATTTCCTTCTCAACAACGACCGTCATAATTGCTCTGCGCCGCAAACTCCGGCGGCTTTCGGCATTGCCAACACGCCCCGAGAAGCAAACCTGGGAGGACCTGCCACTCTGCGCTTTCTGCTCATGGAAAATAGGAAGTTATTTCCAGATTTTCTCCGGTTTGTGATCTCGTCCTCTAACGAATCCAGACGGCTTTACGACCCGTCAGAAAGTTTACAAACGCAACCGCCGCGGCACTGTTCAACACAACGAAGGTTAGGGCCGCATCCGACATGCGTTCCAGGGGCCCGCGGCTCAGACGCAATCCGGCGAGCAGACTCAACCCATAGAACACGACCTGCAATGCAAGCGCACTCCGGTAAAACGGGGCTGACAAAAACACCGACGCAAGCAATACGGCCGCCAACGCGAACGGTACAGCTAACCGCAGTAACTTGTGGCTGATGAATTCGAAACGAAGCGGGTTTGCTCCGCTTAACAGCCACGGCGCTAACTGCACCAATTGATAGTTGCCGCCCAAGGTCCGAACTTTCCGGGCAAACTCGCGATCCCCGCCCAAGTCCGGACTATCCCAAGCCCGCGCCCGTGGTTCGAAGACAACGCGCCTGCCCTGCCGCACCACTTGCAGGGGAATATAAACGTCGTCGAGGATGGTTCCTTGTGGCACGTCGCCCAGCAGTTGGCGCCGCACCGCGTAGATGGCGCCGGTAGCTCCTACGACCGAACCGGACGCTGACTCCAGCACCCGAACTGTTTTTTCGATTCTCCAGTAGAGGCCCATTCCCTGAGATGCCTCGCCCGACTCCGGATCGCCGAGCATCAGCGCTCCGCTCACGCAACCCACCTCCGGATCAGCAAAGCTCTCCATGAGCAGACGCACCGCGCCTGTCTCCAGCTGCTGGCGGGCGTCGGTGAAGACAATCACCTCTCCGGCGGCGACGGAAATCGCATCGTTCAATCCGCAAGCCTTCCCCCGCGACAACTGGTTCATGATCACTTGTACCCTCGGATGGTTCGCGTGAGCGCGAAGAATCGTGTCCGTACGATCCGTAGATCCATCCGAGACCACCACAATCTGACAGCGTTCCTGCGGATAATCGAGCGCCAGGAGATTTCGTAATTTCCCCTCGAGCCATCGCTCTTCGTTGCGAACCACCATCACAATAGAAACCGGAGGCAAATGCTCCGCCCGCAGCACTGGCCAGGGCCGTAACCGGGCTCGCAGCCACAACCAGGCGGCATAACCCGCATAGGTGTACACAATCACGGCGGCAGCAGCCCAAAACACAAACCTCATTGCGCACCCCGTCCCAGCAGGACGATCTTGATCGTCTGGAACATGATCAACAGGTCCAGACCGATCGAGGCATTCTTGATGTAAAACAGGTCGTACTGTAGCTTTTCCCGCGCATCATCGAGGGTGTTGCCATACTTGTACTGAACCTGCGCCCATCCCGTAATCCCGGGGCGCACTACGTGCCGGACGCCGTAATAAGGAATCTCTTTGCTGAGCCACTTGACAAATTCCGGCCGCTCCGGGCGCGGACCTACGAAATGCATGTCCCCTTTCAGCACGCACCATAGCTGCGGAATCTCGTCGAGCCGCGCGGCTCGCAGGAATTTACCGATGCGCGTAATTCTGGGATCATCGTCGGCAGCCCAAGTGGCGCCGGTATCGGCTTCCGCGTCCTGGCGCATCGTGCGGAATTTGTAACAGTAGAAGTCGCTTCCGCCGCGGCCCACGCGCTGTTGCCGGTAAAGCACCGGACCCGCCGAACCCAGCTTCACCGCAAGTGCGATGAATGGGAGCAGGGGCAGCGCCAGCACCATGGCAATCAACGCAGCGAAAAAATTCAGCAAGCGGCGCAGCATACGAAAGAAAATGCTAAAGCGGAACCCTTCGGCGAAAATCAGCCAGCTCGGGTTCAAGTTTTCCACTTCGATTCGTCCGTAGATTTTTTCCAGCCAGGACGTCGCCTCTTCGACCTTCACTCCTTCCAGACGCAAGTCCAACAGTTCTTCCACGGGAAGCGTGCCACGACGGTCCGGCATCGCCACGATCACCCGATGCACCCCTTTGCCTCGGGCCAGATCCAGCAAGTCCGCGGCCACGGATTCACGGGTCAGTTCACCCCGAATATTTCCCGTCCACCCCACCACGTCGATCCCCAGAGTGAACCGCTCCCGGAGACCGCTCACTAATCTCTCCGCGCGTTCACCGGTGCCCAGCACGTAGACTTGCTCGCGGAGAAACGACTGTTTGACCATCCAGCAATAAGCCCCGCGCCAGCAGAACAACGTAATGGTCAGGATGATGAGTCCAAGCAGCGCCGAGTCGTTTCCCGGCAAGAAACCGGGAAACAGGAAGCCCACCGCGGAAAGGGCGAGTGCCACGAATCCCATCACCATCAGGATTCGTAGACTCTGCTCCCAGTTCTTGTCCAAGCTGGAGGAGTCGTAAAGGTCTAACCAGTGCGAAAGCAGCAACACCCCCACGGTGACCGCGAGGATCTTGATATATCCGCCTTCGACATTAAGCAGCAGCCAGCTATCCTGGCTCCGCCACATGGTTGCCAGGACGAAGGAAGTCCAAACGATCAGGGCCTCACCCGCGAGGAGAATCAGCGTGCGCAACGGATAATAGACTTTGAACAGCCGGATCACGGTTTCCTTGTTCCTTAACCCCTGGACTCGTTCGGGTTCTTCTGATAAGCGTCGTAGTAATAACGGGTGTAGGGCATCGCATCCATATTTGTGCCGTTCAGCACCACTCCGATCAGAGATTCGTCGGGAAACTCCCGCCGCGCCCGGCGCGCCATATCAACCGGCGTCGCATTGGAGCGGACGACCATGAGCACGCCATCGCAGGCCTTCGCCAGCACGCTGGCATCGGAAACCGGCACGGCCGGCGGGGAGTCGATGATGATCCAGTCGAATAACGCCTCGATCCGTTGCAGTAGAAGCTTCAACCGGCCGTTGGCCACCAGTTCGGCAGGATCGGAAATTTCCTGACCGCTGGGGATGAAAAACAGGTTTTCCATCGGCCCGCGCTGCATGATGGAAAATTCGTCGCTTGCTCCCTGCAGATAATCGGCGAGACCGGGAGACGAAGTTGTGCCCAGCATCATATGCAACCGCGGACCGCGAAGATCGGCATCGATCAGCAGAACCCGCCGCCCTTGCTGTCGCGCCAACACCTGAGCAAGGTTCGAAGCCATGAAGGATTTGCCTTCTTTGGGCAGGGCGCTGGTGATCAGGACTTTCTTCAGCGGCATCTTCTCGCGCGCATGATATAGACGAGAACGGAGAGTACGAAACTCCTCGGTTCCGTGTGCCGTATCGTCCCCATTAAAGAACAACATCGTCTTCTCGTCAGGGGCCCAAGGAACTGGAATGCAGCGAGCCAGCAGCACGTCAAGGCTAAACGGACTGGCGAAAGAAGGCATCGCCGAAGTCAGGGGAACGCCGCCACTCGAAGACACTCTTGCAGCCGCCCCGAACGGCGCTCCGTCGGCCGGCGGACCGAGCGGGAGGTCGGCCGCCACCGTCGCGTCACCCGCCTCTGCATCCGGGCGCGGGAGACCTCCCTGCGATGCCGCACGTTCCTGCTCGGCCTTCTTTAGCGCTTCGTGAATTCTGCTCATAGTTTCCTTTCCTTGGGGAGGTCCCTATCATCTTCGCGCAACCGATCCGCGAGGTTGGCTAACGACCGCAGGGTTTCTACGAAATCAAGTTTGTCTGGCCCAGGCCGCGGTGGCGTCGTCATCGCCCCCGCTGCCGTGCCATCGCTCAGGTCAAAATCCCGCGCCACGACCTCCACCACCGCGGGACCGACCACTCTCTGCTGATCTACGAACGCGCTCACCAGACAGTGTTCGCACAAAAGGTTGATAACCCGCGGAATGCCGTTCGAATAGCGGTGGATTGCCAGCAGAGAATCTGGATCAAAGATCTGCTGGCCGCTCGAACCGGCGATCCGCAAACGCTGCTGAACATAAGCTTTCGTCTCCTCCAGAGTGAGAGGGTGCGTTTTGGCACGCAAGGTCAGGCGCTGCCGGAGTTGCCGCAGGTGCGGCTGCTTCAACTTTTGCTCAAGTTCAGGCTGACCCACCAAAACGATCTGGAGCAGTTTCTCGGTGAATGTCTCCAGGTTCGTCAGCATCCGGATTTCTTCCAGCACTTCATCGGTAAGGTTCTGCGCTTCATCCACAATGAGGACGGCAGTCTCACCCGCGCGATAGCGATCCAGCAGCCAGTTGTAGAGTCGCAGCAGGACCTGACTCTTGGCCTTGGAGTCGCTCGGAATGCCAAAATCCGCCATCATGTAATCGAGGAACTGTACGGTGTTCAAGCGCGAGTTGAAGATGAATGCGGTCGCCACCTGCTGCAGGCGCAACCATTCCAACAGCTTGTTGATGAGCGTGGTCTTGCCCGTACCCACTTCGCCGGTGAGCAGCACAAATCCCTTGCGGCTTTGTATGCCGTAGGTCAGACACGCCAGCGCCTCCTCGGTATGCCGCGTGAGGAACAGATAACGCGGATCGGGGTTCACGTTAAACGGATTCGCCCGCAGGCCGTAAAACTCTTTGTACATAGTTTTCTGCTTCTGAGCACTCCGCCTAGAACCTTGCGGTTTCCTTCTCCTCCGGCTGCTTCTTCCGGCTCCAGAAATGCCCTTTGCCATTGCCGTTCACCGGTTCGGTCTCCACCACCCAAGGCATCGCGACCAGCATGGGAAGTTCAACCGCCACTTCGGCATCCGCCTGCGTGCGAATGGACTTGTCACGCAACTCCAGCCACAACGCGAGTCCAATCCCCAGTGCCAGTCCGGCGCCCAATCCTCCTCCAGCAAAATAGGGGCGGATTGGGAAGCTCGGAGAATCCGGCAGGTTGGCCGCATTGAGTAGCGTCATCTGTTCCCCTTCCGCCTTCTGCGCTTGCGACGCCATCTGGGACGCGCTTTGTTTGGCGAGGTCATCCTGGTAAACCTTCTGGGTGTTGTCGTATTCGCGGGCCAGCTGCTTATATTGCTCTTCGACGGCCGGACTGAGCGCGATCCGCCCCTGGTACATGGAAATTTCCTGCTGCAGTTTTTTCTGGTCGCGCGAGGCCTGCGCGATCAAGTCTTCGTATTGATGCACCTGCAGACGCAACTGACGAATCTCCGGCGGCTCCGAACCTGACTCTTTTGCAGTCGATTCGCTGCTCTCTTTTCCCGAGGCATTATTGATCTCGTCGAGTTTTTTCTTGACCTGCGCAATATCCGCCTGCGTCTTGATGACATCGGGATGATCCGCGGTATAGCGAGCCTCGAGGTCAATCAGCTGGGCTTGCAGTTGCGAAAGCTGCTGCTGCAAGGTTTGCGGGTTGCTGGACGACTGTGAGGTCTTCCAGGCTGAGACCTGCTGGGCCAGCAAAGATTCCGTGTAGGATTTATCCTGCTGCGCACGACCGAGCGTTTGCGTGTTGGCGTCGAGCTGCGAGTTCAACCCCATCAGGATTTTCAGGTTGTTGTCCTCGTCGCCCGGAAGCTGTCCCATGTACTGCTTTTTGAAGGCTGCAAGCTGCTTATCGAGGTCATCCAGCTTTTGCTTTGCCTGCTCCACCTGCGTTGTAAGAAAATCCGTCGTACTCTGCGAAGCGGCCTTCCTCGAGTTGTAATCCTCCGCCAGCAGCATCGAGGTGAGCTCAACGCAGATTTTTTTCGCTTCCTCGGCAGATGGAGCGGTGTAGTTTACGTAGAAGCCCGGAATCGAAGTGCTCTGTCCCGGCCTCTTCCGGGTGGCTGCAGAACCAAACTGCGACAGATCCGGGACCGGATTAATCTGCATACTGGCCTGAATCGTCCCCACGAGATCGTCGGCGTTCTGCCCTTCCTTGGCCAATCCGAGTCTCTGCACCATTGCCCGAAGTTTGTCCGCGCTTAGAACCAGTTGCTTCATCGTGTTCAAGTGCTGCGTCAGATCTTCGTTGTATACCTGCGGCACGACTGCGTCGGAAATCTTCGACTCCTCCACCGACACCAGCGACTCCGACGTGTATTTGGCGGGGAAAAAGTAGGAGACTCCAAACCCGGCCAGCGGCGCCAGTAATGCCGGAATCAGAATCAATTTCGCCCGCCGGCGAAACATCGCCAGATAATCGTCCATCGTCAGTTCGCGGTTTTCCATGGTTCTTTATCCATTCCGCTGGCACTCAACCGCCAGCCCAAGAAATAATTTAGTCCAGCCTCATCGGTCGCGGAGTCCAATCCAGTCCAATCGCTCCCACATGTCGTTGCGAGATCCGGCTGCAGGGCGAGGAGGTTTGGCAAATCGAGTTGTCAAAGGACAGTTCATTGAACTGGTAGCTGGCGAAAGCCTTGAAACTACGCCCAAAATTCCGCCGCACCCCCACGCCCACGAAACCGTAATCGTATGTATTGGCGCTCACTCCCGAGCAACCCGCCCCGGTCTGCCCGAGGCCGCAGGTCGAGGGCAAGATACGACTGTTGCGCGAATATCCGATGTCGGCAAACCCGTCCCAAACCCGGGTCAACGGCCGGGTCAGCCCCAAGCGCGCCAGGTCGGTCTGCGCGCCGGCAAAGAAACCGGATCCCGCGGTTGTGAAGTGATCGTACGACGCGTCCAGACTGGACTTGGGAAAGCGGTACCGCAGCGAGGCCCGCCCCGCAACCGAGATGCGAAGATCGTTCGTGGGGCAGTCAAGCGTTACACCGGCCAGGGTACTGCCCAACGCACACGGCGGGATCGTATCCGCGGAGGTGGGATTCGTGACCGGAGTCAGTACGTTGTTAATCTGCGTGAGTTGCGGCCCAGCGGCGACCATGAAATCCATGCGCCCTGAAATGCGATGTCCCCACATCAACTGAATAATGTTGCTGTGGAACGAAACGCCGGTGGAGAAGCGGAATGCCTGGTAGATATAAGCCAGTGCGGCCTGATCGTGCGGCCCAAGCACCCGGTCGTAGGCCACTTGGCCCGATACTTGGCTGTTTCCGATGAATGAGGCTCCCGTACCGGGCTCATTCTCCAGGAAATGAACGAATCCATATCCTCCCGTGACGGTCACCGAAGACTTCGGTGTCAGACTCTCCACCAGCTCCACCAGAGCGATGTTCATGACGCGCGGAACCTGTCCCAGCGCTCCCAGTCCGATGCCTGCGACCAGGCTACTCTGCCCGCTCAATCCCGCCCCTAGCGTAGCTACCGAACCGTAAGCGCTGCCGAAGGTGCCCTCGGGCTGATAACTGAAGGCGTCGCGAACTCCCAGGCTCCCGCGCTTCCAGGTAATTTTCTGGTACATGCCCAGTTCTTCGATTTGCTTGAGGCCAATGCCTGTCCCGCTGTAATAACCCACTCCTCCAAGATAATCGAGAGACAGAGCGTAATTACCCCACAGCCGCTGCAAGTCCACACTGCCCAGCGCATCCGAGATGCTGCCCGTAGTCGATCCTCCCAGCGTGTTCTGCAGATTGGTGGACACGGACTCGCTCAAATGAGCGCCCGCCTGCAGATAACTCAAAGGGGCCGCGTGCGGCTCCAAGTTGGGCGTATCCAATCCCGAGATAGGAGGATTTTCATCGATCGACGGTACCGGGGTTTGCGGGCCATAGGCAGGCGCGGGCTGCTGGGGATTGCTGTCGGGCATATTTCCCGCCGGTTGCTGGGCGGAACTGTCCTGTCCCCAGGCTGCGCTTAACGCGAGCAGGAATACTACGAAGCCCCAAAGGCTGTGGTGTTTGCTCATCGCAACTCCTCAGGGCACCACTACGGTGTCGCCCGGTTTCAGCATAATGTTTTGCTCGGGGTGGTTCCCCTTCACCACTTCTTTGTAGTTAAACGTCAACTTCACCTGTCGGCCGTTTTCCGTGCGCAGTATGTAGATGCCTTTTACGTTGGCGAATTGCGTAAAGCCAGCGCTCGAAAGCGCCTGTAACACAGTCATATTCGGCAACAGAGCCATGGCTCCGGGATGCAAGACTTCGCCGGTCGCGAATACTCTTCGACTGTTCATCGCTGTCACCACCACGGTCACGCGGGGATCAGCGATGTATTTCTTTAATCTTTCGGTAATCGAACTGGCCAGCTGCATGGGAGTGAGCCCCGCAGCCGGAACATCGTTCAGCAAGGGCAGGGAGATCTTGCCGTCGGGCCGTACCGGCAGTGTGGCGGTTAGATCCGGCTCCTTCCAAACCGAGACATGCAAGGTGTCATCTGCCCCGATTACGTAATCGGCGGTGGCCCCTGTGGCCGGCGCCGGCGCTCGCGCGGCAGCCCCGGGCACAGGCTTCACCGCATTCTGATTGGTATCCTCTTGGGCGCACATGCCAATGGCCACAAACCCCAACAGCGCCAGGCAGGCAAGCCTTATTACTTTCTTCATCTACTCTCCTATGGAGTTAGAGGCTCGGTATTCGGAGCATCCCATTTGTTTGAGCTTGTATAGCAAGGCTTTGTAACTGATTTGCAACTCCTGCGCCGCCCGCCGGCGGTTCCACCGGGTCCGCGTAAGCGCACCCAAAATCAACTCCTTCTCCATTTCGCGGGAGGCCGCACGGGAGGCTTGCTTCAGCGAGATCTTGCTACCGTTGCCGGCGGCATCCGGACGCCGCAGCATGGCCCGCAACCCACCCATGGCCACGGCTTCGTTGCCCAAAGCGACGATCGCTTTCGCCGCATTCTCCAACTCTCCTACATTCCCCGGCCACGAATATTCCTCAAACAGGTGCAGCGTTTCTTGGCTCAACACCGGAACCGTTCGCTGAGAATCGCGTCCGAATTTGACCAAGAAATGCTCCATCAAGATCGGAATATCTTCCCGGCGTTGACGCAGTGGCGGAAGCCGCAAACACACGCCGCTGACTCTGTAATACAGGTCTTCCCGAAGATTTCCGGCCTTCACCTCTGCTTCCAGGTCGCGGGCGCTGCCGCAGATGAGGCGGGCAGCACCTTGCGCACGGCCGCCCTTGGAATCCGCCTGAGTCAACCATCGCAGTAACTGGGCTTGACCTTGCGCGCTCAACTCCGCCAGTTCTGCCAGGAAAACCGTACCTTCGCCCGCCAAACAATCGTAACCCGTCGCATCCTGCACCTTGCCGGAATCGATCGTAGCGCAAGAGAAGAATCGAAACGATTGCCCCCGCCGGTGCGAAAGATCGTGAATCCGTCGAGCCGTCGCCTTCTTGCCGGCGCCGCTTTCGGCCAGTAGCAGCACTGGAACTTCACTCTGTGCAACCTCTTGAATCACTGCTTCCACGCTCCGCATGCTCGGGCTTACGCCCTCCACGAAGTCGTGATCGGGGGTCAATCTCGTTTCCGTAGCGGTCTGCATGTACTCAGAGTCTCTGGGATAAATCTGTCTTAAGAGATGCGGTTCTCAACAGGCCCCGATGGGAGGCAAAGTTTGACAGGAGCACGGGACATGCCATTCGGTGGGGCCCGCTCGGGTAAAACCGAACCCGAATTTCGACAACGTTTTCAAAGACTTATCCGGCAGAATCGACTGGGAAGGGAAACCAGCCCAGGAACCTAACCTACATCGTTCCGCACAAAAGGGAAAGTATTTACCCATTTGATAGTAACCTAGCTAGTGACAGTCCGGTCCAGGTGAAGGCAATACGTCCCAAGTCGCTTCTTCTTTACGTTCTTTACGATCATTTCTAAGGCTGCGGGAACGAGTCCCGCTTCGCGCATCGGCTCCCCGGGATAGCCCCGGCCTTTGGTTTTGATTGCGGAGGCACATCACATCGCTTATGCTGAAGACCGTTCCCTCCCCAAAATCTACGCCACGAACTGCCCGAGTGAGTTCATTATTGCAAGCCAGGGACCCAGTTGCGCGCCCTATGCTCACCACCGAGCCGGCGAGACTTCCTGTCTGGCAAATGGTTGTGCTCACTGCACTTTTGCTCTGGCTCTATCTTCCCACACTAACCCGCCTGGTCGAACAATGGTGGCAGGATCCCAATTTCTCTCACGGTTTTTTTGTTCTTCCGTTCAGCGCTTTTGTTGTCTGGCAGCAGCGGTCTACGCTCCGACATCTGATACCGAAGCCATCGTGGTGGGGATTGCCGCTGTTAGGGTTTGGGCTGGTCGTGCTGGTTCTGGGTCAGATGGGGGCAGAGCTTTTCCTTTCCCGCTTCTCTTTGCTGATTGTGGTCGCTGGCTTGATCGTCTTTTTCCTGGGTTGGAATTTCTTCCGTGCCCTTCTGTTTCCTTGGGCCTTCCTGGTGCTAATGATTCCCATTCCGGCCCTGGTCTTCAACCAGATCACTTTCCCACTGCAATTGCTGGCATCGAAGTTGGCCAGCACCATTTTGCCGTGGTTAGGAGTACCGGTACTGCGTGAGGGCAATGTGATTGTTCTTCCGGCCATGCCTTTGGAGGTGGCGGAAGCTTGCAGCGGAATTCGTTCGCTCATGTCGCTCACCACCCTCGCAGTGATTTACGGTTATTTTATGGAACGCAGCAAGGCGGTGCGCGTTCTGTTGGCGCTGGCTTCACTTCCCGTTGCCGTGGCCGCCAATGGCTTGCGGGTCGTGGGCACGGGACTTTTGGTGCAATACTGGGATCCGGACAAAGCGCAGGGCTTCTTCCATGAATTTCAGGGTTGGCTGATGTTTGTCGCATCGCTGACCATGCTGTACTTTCTGCATCGCGTTTTTCGAATGATTTGGCCTTCGGAGGAAACGCAATCATGAAGCAACTCGGCGCGCTGCGCTTCTTCCTGGCTGCGGCTCCAATTGCGCTTACAGCCATCCTTCTGCAGGCCAGGTCTCGCACTGAGGTCATTCCGCAGCACCTGCCGCTCTCGTCTTTTCCGGCACAATTGGCGGATTTGACCGGTACCGAAATTGTGCAGGACAAGGAAACTCTAGCGGTGCTGGGACCGGGCGATTTCATGGAGCGCGTGTATCAGGATCCGAACGGCAAATTGCCGTATATCGACTTATTCTTGGCCTACTTTCCAAGCCAGCGTACGGGTGAAACCCCGCATTCTCCCCAGCATTGCCTTCCTGGTGCGGGATGGCACCCGGAGGAGAACAGCCGTGTCACGCTCTCGCTTCCCGGACACGAGCCCTTCCCCGCGAATCGCTACGTTATCTCGAAAGGGGATGAACGCCGGTTGGTGTTGTACTGGTTTTGGGCCCACGACCGCGGCGTAGCCAGCGAATACTGGGCAAAATTCTATCTGGTCAAGGATGCGATTCGTATGAATCGCAGCGACGGTTCCCTGGTGCGCCTGGTTACTCCAATTCTTCCCGGAGAAACTCCCAATGTCGCGCAGCAACGCATACTGCCGTTCACCTCGGCTCTAGTCCCGCTGCTCGATCATTACATTCCGCGATGATTCTTCGGGGGCATGATGGCTGCCTCCTCTGGCTTCTCGGAATGCATCCCTTGGTGACACGCTGGTCGATGGATGTCAGCTGAGTTATGACCGGGCAGGACATGCCCAATCGGGAAGCGTCCGGCTCCTTGAGTTGCTTGTCCACAAGACCCTGACCGACTATGACGCCTCGCTCGTATAACGAGTAAGCGCAGCGGCGAGGCCTTCGAACTCTGTCGTAACCATATCCAGGTGGCTTCCCGGCACCGTCTCCACTTCGAATTCCTCTGCCAGTTTGCCCCAAACCAAGGCGGGATCATTCGGAAAATAAGAGTTGACCTGGGCTCTCAAGAACCTCATCTTGCCCCGATAAAATCGAGGGCAGTAGTACCCGTAGGCCGCGTAAGCCTTCTTCTTTACCTGCATGGTCGTGCACGCGAGCGAGAGGCGAGAGATTTCCTGAAGATCACCGCGCCGGCCGGAAACTCCGCTGATGCGCAATCTACGTTTCAGTCCCTGAAAAAAATATGAAATCGCGTCGTGAGCCGGCCTCCGCTTCATCTCGGAAATATGGCGATTGGTGCGCCGTGCCATCAGCGCGAGGCGCTGGCTCGTTGACAAGAAACGGGGATGAGGATAGGCATCGATCATCACCAGCTGCGCGATATTTTCTCCATTCCCGGACAGTCGTTGCGCCATCTCCAAGGCCACGAGGCCGCCGAAAGAGTACCCGATCAGAATATAGGGACCTCTGGGTTGCAGTTCGTGCAGCGCATCCAGGTAAAATTCCGCCATCTGTTCAACGCGGTCCAAGGGCTCTTCCATCCCATCGACCCCTCTAGCCTGCATTCCATAAACTGCGCGCCCGGTTCGAATTCGCCGCGCGAGACCGGAGAAACTCGCCGTCCCCGCCAAACCATGCGCTATGAGAAGGGGCGTTGCCCCGACGCCAGACTTAAGTTGGACAAAGGGGGAGAAGCGCGGAAGCGAGGGCTGCTCCAAGAGCGCGGCCAAGGTTGCGATGGTTGGAGCTCGATAAATCGTGGCGCTCGGTAACTCTCGGCCCAACTTCCCAGCGATCTCGGCAAACAACAAGTCCGCGGCCCTAAGATCGCCTCCCGCCTCGAAGAAATTGTTCTCGCTCTCGATCGATGAACGCCGCAACACCGAACGCCAGATCGGCGTGAGCATCTCGACCATTGCGCGCGTGTTTGTGGAACTCACACCGTGGCCTGAACTGGTGAATCGATGAGAGCCATCAGAATGGGAAGGATATTCCGGTCAATGATACGAAGCGGCGGCCTAACGAGACTACCGGAAAAGGCTACCGTTTGTAACCGAAGTAACCATTAGCGAACTTTGCGTGAACCTGCGGCGGCCTAACTATGATCTGGACGAAGTTCAATCTGAATCCTAACAGCAACGAGCAAATCGCCGTGAACCTTCTGAGTAGCTCCTCAAGCGATGGTGCTTCGACCGGCGCTGCCACGAGCAGCAGCGCCAGCAGCGGTTGGGCAACCCGGAGTTTCCACGCGAACCATCCCCCTCGAGAAACACTTGGTCACCGAAGCTTTTCCACATGCCACGGGATCCGGCGGCGACAGTGTCGCCGTTGACCACCATTGAAACCCAGCCTTTCTTAATTGTCGTCCGGAACTTCACGGTCGAGTCTCGCCCTGGTCGTTCGTGCGCTCGCGTCAGAGCTCGGCTGCTGCTCGCGATTCCTTCGACGTTATTTGACCGGCATCGCAGGTGTATCAGCGTCAATGGATGTAAGTTAAAGTAGGTGGATCTTGCTTAAACGAAAGGGCCATCGCTTGGTTCGACGATGCGTTTCGACTACACTTGCGGTTCCAAAGAATGAAGCTCTCTGTCATCATGCCGGTGTACAACGAACGAGCCACTTTGCGGCGGGTGGTGGAGAGAGTGCTTTCCGTTCCGCTGGACATTGAATTGATTTGCATCGACGATGGTTCCCGGGATGGCTCCAGGGATCTTCTTGCGCAGCTGCAGGGGGAGCATCCGCAGATTCGGGTTTTTTTTCAGCCGAAGAACCTGGGCAAGGGCGCGGCCCTGCATCGCGGCATTCGGGAAGCTACGGGCGATTTCATCATCATCCAGGATGCGGATCTCGAGTATGATCCCGCGGAATACACGGTATTACTGGAGCCTTTGATCGAAGGGCGGGCCGATGTCGTCTACGGATCGCGTTTTCTTTCCGCCCGCCCTCATCGCGTGCTTTACTTCTGGCACTCCGTGGGCAATTGGATTCTCACTCTGCTTTCGAACGCACTTACCAATATCAACCTCAGCGATATGGAGACCTGCTACAAGGTTTTCCGGCGCGAGGTTATTCAGTCGATTCCGCTGGAAGAAGAACGCTTTGGTTTCGAACCTGAAATCACGGTAAAAATTGCCAAGCGAAATTTACGTATCTACGAAGTTGGCATCAGCTACTGGGGCCGTACGTATGAAGAGGGTAAGAAAATCCAGTGGAAGGATGGAGTGCGCGCATTCTGGTGCCTGGTGAAGTATTGCATCACCGAGCCTTCCGTTGCACGCGAGAAAGCGATGACGCCAACCGATTCAGCGCACTAGCGGATGGCGCGTTTTCAACCGACATTTTCTTGAGAACCTCTCCTCAGCTGCGATCAACCAATTTCTCAACGTCCCCGACCGGCGCCGGCCAAGACCCTTTCTTGTGACTCTGCAGTCGGAGGTGCGGCCTTGACTAGTTCGTTGATCGCTTTAGCCGGCGGAGTCTCCTTCGCAATTCTGCCCCTGATCAGTGGCCTCAGGATGAATAGGGAGAAGATCGCCGCGATAGCACACAGCACGGACGAAATGTAGAACGGCACGAAAAATGAGCCGCCGAAGTATGCCGCCAGCGCTGCCGCCCCAAAACCGGCGAACACGGAAGCCGCGCCCTTGGCGGTATACACCATGCCATAGTTGGCAGAGGCGTTCTTGGGACCGAAAATATCTCCCGTGGTTGCTGAAAACAAGGAATAGATCTCGCCCCAGAAAAGGAAAATGAACGAGAACAAAAGCAAGAACGCGATCGGAGCTCCCGCTATTTTAGTCACCAGGAACACCAGCACTGCTTCGACGCCGAAGGTCAGAAACATGGTGCGTTCTCGCCCCAACCGGTCGGAGACTGAGCCCCAAATAATTCTCGACAAAGCGTTGCAGAGGGACGTCAGGGTTACGGCCAGCGGAACAATCGCTAGCCCCCATATCTTCGCGTCGCTCACATGCAGGGACTTGGCAATCTGTGAGAGGTTTGCGGTAGCGATCAGCCCGCCGGCGGTCGCAAAGAAAAACATCGTGTAGAGCAAGTAGAACTCGGGCCTTCCCAGAGTTTGAATCCAGGTAAAGTTCACCTTCGATTGCGCGACCGCTTTGTGTACCTGTTTCGCCTTCTGGTCCCATCCCGCCGGAGCCCAGGCGGCAGGCGGATGGCGGAGGATCATGGCGGCGGCGAATGCAACGATTCCCTGGCCAAGTCCCCAGACGGCCATGGCATGCGCCCATCCCATGCTGTGGATCGAATGGGCAATGGGCATGATGGTGAGAGCGGCGCCGCCACCGAATCCTGCGGCCGTCAATCCTGCGGCCAATCCTCGCCGGTCCGGGAACCACTTCAAGGCATTGGCAACGCAGGAAATGTAAATGATTCCTGCGCCGGTTCCGGAAATAACGCCGTAATCGATGTAGAGGTCAAGAGGGGACTTGGCGACGGTTCCACCCAGCACCCATCCGAGCGCAATACACATCGCGCCGAACGTCATCAGCTTGCGGATGCCGAACTTGTCGACAAAATACCCTGAGACCGGCATCGGCCAGGTCTCAAACAGAATAAAAGCGGAGAATACCGCTGCGATTTTCGCGTAAGGCACTCCGGAGAATGTCAGTTTCATGCCGGGCGAAAAAAGCGTGAAGGCGTACTGGTAGTTGGATATGACGATCATCGCGATGATGCCGCTCACCAGCTGGATCCATCGGTTGCCCGCGATGCTGCCGTAGGCTTCCTTCGCGCTGTCACGCTGACTGGGAACTAAAAGTTGGGTAGCCATGAGTTCTTTCTCCTTAGTGAAACAATGCGGATTCCCTCCCGCACTGCGGTGAAGCCCCGCACTTTCGAATGCGTCGCACGTCCGACCGCCGCTGGCGGGATAAACGAATCTTGGGCGTTCGGAATGATTTCAGGGGTTCGGCTGAGTGGCGACGAACGGGTGCAGCGAGGTTGGCGTGTGAGCTTGAAACTGGCGGATTGGGGAAGGGTGCCCACGCCCATCGCAGGTTCGCGACGGCGGTCATCACGGAATTTGACAGCGTGCTTCCGAACCCAGCGATTAGGGATCGCGGATTCTATACTAACGAAGGAGGTCACATTCGTGGCCACGGGCACCCTCCTAGCTAACGCTCACAATTGCGTCTTTTGCGCATCTCAATACGACTAAGCACTCCTTGCCGGAAAGCTTCCGGTAAAGAAAAACTCGCCCCCTTTTTGAAAAGGGGGCGGGGAGTTATTCGGTTTCAATGTCCTTCTGGAGCGGGATGATTCCCGGCACCAGCCACTTGTTCCACATGTCGTCGATTTTGCTCTGGAAGTAATCAATATCCTCATCGATGAAATGCGCGAATCTTCCCTGCTTGAGCAAATAATCACGCACCGGCAGACGTTTGAATCTGCCGCTGGCAATCTGCTCGGTCTTGCCGTACAGCTTCAGCTTGCCGTTTTCGACCTCGTATAGAGGCCAAATGCCGGTGTTCACAGCCAGCTCGCCTAGTTCGAAGGAAAGAACTGGATCGAAGTCCCAGCCCTTGGGGCAGGGGTTGAGGCAGTGAATGAAGGTTGGGCCGCCGACGGACAGCGCCTTGCGAACGCTGTTCATCGCCTGCAGCGGGTATGAGGTAGAGATGGTTCCTACATACTTCACTGTGGGATGGCCGACCATCATCAACGGCGCCATGTTCTTCTTCCAGCGGTGATTCATGATCCGCTTTACTTTTCCCGGCGTGCTGAACGAGGTATTGACGCCATACGGCGATGCCCCGGAAATCTGGATATCGGTGTTGGCGTAAGACTCGTTGTCGTACATCAGGATCAGCAGGTTGTAATCGGGGTGGCACATGGTGGCTGAGATTGCTCCCAGACCCATGTCCGCACCGCCGCCATCGCCGCAGAAGGCGATGACGTTGATGGGCTCGTCCTTCATGACGCCCTTGCGCATCTGAACGCGGAATGCTGCGGCCGCTCCCAGCGCGCTCGAGCCTGCACTACCCAGCTGTGTATGCATCCAAGGGACGCCCCAGGGA
This sequence comes from Candidatus Sulfotelmatobacter sp., assembly GCA_049515395.1. Taxonomy (GTDB): domain Bacteria; phylum Acidobacteriota; class Terriglobia; order Terriglobales; family Acidobacteriaceae; genus Sulfotelmatobacter. Next base: position 65,488 of record JBEKUD010000010.1, read on the forward strand.
GTGGCGTAGTAAGAAGTGTTCGCCACGTACATGCACCCAGTACTTCCCAGAACGATCGTTCTGGGACCTGCGGCCTTCGCCATCAATTTCATGATTTGCGCAGACTCGCAGCCCTGACAGGTGCGGTGGCCGGACGTGTAGTACTCCTCGTGGGGAACCTTCTTGACCCCTTTGAAGGCTTCCAGCTCTTGCGTCGGTTTTTCATCTACAAATGTGCTCATGATTAGTTTGTCCTTTCCGGCTATGAATAGCGCCACGCGTCGACTGGCGCTATCCCCGCAGCCCAATCCATTGCGTCAGGGGTTGCGCCTTACCTTTTGCGGCTTCGAATACTTTCTCGGTCATCGCTTCCACGTCTGGTACGGTCACTTCGCGGCCACCCAACCCGCCGATGAAGCCCAGAACTGGCGGTCTGGTAGCGCTGTTGCTGTACATGGCGGACCGAACTTCAGTCGCCACTACGCCACTCAGGTCCGGCGAACCGAACGAGAAGTCGCGATCGAGTACGCCGATTGCCTGGAAACGCTCCAGGCACTTGCCAATTTCCTTCCCGGCAAATGGACGGAACCAGCGCAGACGAACGAACCCGACTTTCTTGCCTTGTTCGCGCATCTTGCGGATTGCGACCTTGACCGGCGTGGAGAGTGTTCCCATGCCCAGCAGTACGACTTCCGCATCCTCGGTCATATATTCTTCGAAGAACGGATTGCCATACTTGCGTCCAAACGTTTTTTCGAACTCGGCATAAACTTCGCGAATCACATCGCATGCGATTTCGGTGACTGCGTAGTTCTGCCGCCGAATTTCCATAACCCAATCCTCGTTGGCCTGTGGGGCCACCGAAATAACGTTGTCGGGATGGAGCAGCAGATCGCCGCGCTTGTACGGAGGCAAGAACTTCTTGACCTGCTCGGCCGTCGGGATCTTTACCAACGCTTGCGAATGCGTAAGGAACGCGCCATCGCAACTGATGGCCAGGGGTACGAAGATGCGGCGGTCTTCCGCCACACGATAAGCGATCAAGGCCGTGTCCAGTGCTTCCTGCGCACTATCGACCCAGGTCAACATCCAGCCCAGGTCGCGGACGGCCAGCGCGTCATTGTGCTCCACGCCAAAGGCGCCGGGATCGTCGAGAGCCCGGTTGCCTACCATGCACACCATGGGGACGCGCAGAGCCGGACTAACGGTCAGCGCTTCCATGGCGTACATCCAGCCCACGCCACTCGAACCGCAGAACACGCGTGCTCCGCAAACCGATGCGTGCTTCACGATTTCGAATTGGGAATGCTCGCCTTCCGCCACGATATATTCGCAATCCATTTCGCCATCTGCAACCAGCTGGCTGATGTACTGCATCACCGTGTCGTAAGGCCGGATTGGGTAAGCCGTGACCACGTCGACGTTGGCCAGTTTGCATGCAATCGCAATGGCCTCGGCGCCGGTGATCAGGGCTTCCTGTTCGGTACCTTTTTTCTTTTCTTCAACCGGTAGTGTTAATGTCGCCATTTCAATCTCCTTGTCTTTCGGGCTAAGTCAAGTTGCCCGCTGGGCTGCTAGCCTTTCTTAGCGATCTCCAGGGCCTCGGGGACCTGATCTGCATACTGACCGCGATAACGGAATCCATGAGACCGCTTCTCGATCGGTTCGGCTTTCTCAATGGTGGTTTCCAGCCATTGCAAGTAAGCGTCTTTGTCTTGCTTGAACGCCTCCCACTGGCTCTTGTTGTCGTGGAATTCCGACTCGTTCACCATATGGACGCAGTCCTTGACGGGGCAAACCTCTTCGCAAATGCCGCAACCGCAGCAGGCTTCGAGATTGGCGTCGTAGGTTCCATCCGGGGTGACGTCGAAAGAAGCATCCGGACAGTTGAGCCAGCACAGTGTGCACTTGGTGCAGGTCGAGAAGTTGATGACCGGCCTTAGGGTGCGAGTGGAATATTTCTTGAACAGCTCGTTGCGGGCGGGCCGGAAGCCTCCGACTTTGCCCGTGACTGGATCGGCATAGGGTCCGCCTTGCGGTTGCCCTTTGATGGAAACGGCGGATCGCATATCCTTCCAGCCGGGCAGTTCAAACTTGAACGGCTCTTCGGGATTTCCCTGGCCAGCTGGTACCGGCATGGTGGTGAAGCGCTCGAAAGCGTTGCGTGCCGACGTGACTTTCAGCGAGCTCTTCAGCTTTTCGTTGATGAATTGCTCCACCGACTTCAGGCTGAACACCTCCGGCAGCGCCTTGGCAATTGCGCCCAGGACGCGGACATCGGTGTGGTCATCTTTGAATACCCACATGCCGGAGAAACTGGTGATGCCCTTTAGGATTCCCAGCTTGTAGGGTTCTTCCCGGCGATGGATGCTCTGCAACAGCGTGGGCGCATCCTCGAGAGAAATTACGATGAGAGTGTGTCCAGGCTTCAGGGCGTGATGCACCGGCTGCAATCCGTACCATGCCCACGACTCTCCGCCCTTGCAGAGCGTGTCATCGAGAACCACGGTCAGGTCGACTTGCTTTGGTTCGTATTGCGCCATTCCGGCTTCGAGCGTCAGTTCGTCGTTGGCGACGATTGCGAAACTCTTGGCTGGAATACCATTGCGCTCAGGAGCATCCCCGTAACGGCCAAAGGAAATGCCCAGTTTGCCTTCGTTGTGCGCGGCTAAAACGATGTCGCGCGTTATGTTCTTCGCGAGAGTCTTTTGAAAGACTCCTCGGTAGATTACTTCGACCGCGAATAACTGACCCATTTGGCAACCTCCATTCTCTTAGAGCTTTTTCAGTACGACGTTTTCAATTTCCTGCAGGTGCCGACGCATGGCAGACTCAGCGGCTGCGGCGTCGCCCAACTTCAAGGCGGACAGAATCCGGTGGTGACCGGCAAGCGATTTTTCCTGCCGCCCTTCCACCTGCAACGAACTCGCCCGCGTTTCGCGCAACAAATCCATCAACACGTCCACCACTTTCAAGATCACGCTGTTGTCCGACGCCAAGGCAATGGCATAATGAAATTCGGAGTCCTCTTCGATTCCCAGTCCTCCTTGTAGGACCTTCGCTTTCTGGCGGACGAGAATGTTTTCCATGTCAGCGATTGCGTCGCGGGAGATGTGCTGGGCGGCGCGCCCCGCCATCGCGGGCTCGATCATCTTGCGCACATCGATCAGCTCTGCGACCATCTTTCGTTTCTCCAAGAGCGCCGCCGTGATGGAATTGGCGGGTTCCGGGCGAGGACTGCAGACCACGGTGCCGATGCCCTGGCGCGGCTCAAGCAGACCCATCAGTTCCAAGGTCCTGATCGCGTTCCGCACGGAGTCACGGCTCACGCCCATCGTCCGGACCAGTTCGCGTTCCGGGGGAAGCAGATCGCCAGGCTTCAGATCTTCGGTGATGCGCCTCTCCAGTTGTCTGGCAACTTCTTGATAGACCTTGCTTCTGTGGATCGCTTCGAAGCCGGACCTCGCGGGTGATTCGGTGACTAGCATCTGAATGGTCCGATGACTGACCACTTCATTTCAGCCCTGAGCCCGAAATCGCGCAATGATCCGAATCACCCTTCGATGTGACATCTTGGCAAGGGACAATGCTGCGGTGACACTGGACGAACGGCGCAGTTTGACTTCCTTGGCTCGACCCGGCCAGAATCGTCTCTGGAATAATCTTCACAAGTGAGAGAGAATGTTGACGGTCGTGCTTTGCGGAGACGAGAAGATGGTCCCCACGGCAACTCAAATCGCCGGACGGACAACCTATCCAAGGCGCCGGTGTTTTTAAAGTCCATGTGACGCCTGCTGAATCTCGTATTCGATCCCAGGCGATGCTCGTCGCGTTCAAGAATTCTCTACGACGCGCACCGGCCATCCGCGGTTCGTTCTTATGGAGAGATAAATATGGCCACTACTGCGATAGAAGTTGATGCGACGTCGAGTAACCGTCGCCACCCCAGGCTGGAGCGTTGGGTCGAGGAAGTAGCTCAGATGTGCAAGCCCGATCGCATTCACTGGTGTGATGGTTCGCCGGAAGAACGCGAGGCGATGCTGCGGATGTTGGTGCTCAGCGGGACCGCTATCCCTCTCAATGCGGCGAAGCGGCCGAACAGCTTCCTCGTGCGGTCGGATCCCGCGGATGTGGCCCGCGTCGAGGACCGGACCTTCATCTGTTCACGAACCAAGGAAGAAGCCGGTCCCACCAACAACTGGGAAGATCCAGCAAAGATGAAGCAGAGGCTCGGGGAACTGTTCGCAGGCTCGATGGTCGGGCGCACCATGTTTGTGGTCCCCTACAGCTTGGGGCCGATCGGCTCAGAAATTGCCAGAATCGGAGTGGAGATCACAGACTCAACCTACGTTGTCGCGAACATGCACCTGATGTCGCGCGTGGGGAGCCACGTGCTTGACGTTCTCGATGAGGATGGCGAATTTGTGCGCGCACTCCACTCGGTCGGCATGCCACTCGGCCCCAATCAACCGGACGCGACGTGGCGCTGCAACAAGGAGCATAAATACATCTGCCATTTTCCTGAGGCTCGTGAAATTTGGTCATTCGGTTCCGGTTACGGCGGCAACGCATTGCTGGCGAAGAAGTGCCATGCCCTGCGCATCGCATCCGTACAGGCACGCGACGAAGGCTGGATGGCGGAGCACATGTTGATTCTGAAGCTGACCAGCCCATCGGGCCGGGTGAAATACTTGACCGGCGCGTTCCCTTCCGCTTGCGGCAAAACAAACTTGTCGATGCTGATTCCGACAATTCCAGGGTGGAAGGTGGAAACCATCGGCGATGATATCGCATGGATGAAATTTGGCGCCGATGGCCGGCTCTACGCCATCAACCCGGAATGCGGTTTTTTTGGCGTGGCGCCAGGCACGAGCATGAAATCGAACGCCAATGCCATGCTCAGCGTAACCAGAAACTCCATCTTCACGAATTGCGCGATTACGATGGATGGAGACGTGTGGTGGGAGGGAATGACCGACGAGAAGCCAGCCAAGCTGGTGGACTGGCTACGGCGGCGATGGACTCCGGCAACACCAAGGAGCGCCGCGCACCCGAATGCGCGGTTTACCTGTGCCGCGTCGCAGTGTCCGGTCATCGCGCCGGAGTGGGAGGATCCCAAAGGCGTGCCGATTGATGCAATCCTTTTCGGAGGACGGCGCGCAGGAATTGTTCCACTGGTTACCGAAGCATTCCATTGGCAACACGGCACATTCCTGGGCGCGACCGTCAGCAGCGAGACCACCGCTGCAATAACGGGTAAGGTTGGGCAGTTACGGCGCGATCCCATGGCGATGCTTCCATTTTGCGGGTATCACATGGGCGACTATTTTGCGCACTGGCTGCAGATGGGAATGCACTCGAGTGCGGCGAAGCTGCCGAAGATTTTCTATGTCAACTGGTTTCGCCAGGACAAGAATGGCAAATATCTGTGGCCGGGCTACGGTGAAAATAGCCGCGTGTTGAAGTGGATCTTTGAGCGCTGCGATGGCAAGGTGCATGCGAACGACACTCCCATTGGACGGGTTCCCGAGGTGGCCGATCTTGACACGACCGGACTGGACATCAGAGGCTCGCATGTGGAGGAACTGCTTAGCATCGATATCGATGGCTGGCTGGCGGAAGTGCCCTTGATCAAGGAACACTTCGCCCAATTCGGTAGCCATCTTCCGGAGGGATTGAACCTCGAGGTGAAGGCTCTGGAAGAGCGTCTGCAAGCGGCAAAGCGATAGCTTCATGGAGACGTCATCGCAAGGCGACACAGCCTTAACTCTTCAAGCACACGTTCAACTGGGGATCAGTGCTTGGGATGGCTCGAAGCCGGTCGCAGTGAATTGAATCGCTTACGCTTTTTGTCGCGAATCTACTCCTTGTAAAAGAGGGCGGCACGCCCCTTTCTGCTTTTTCTTGATAGCTTGTGGTTATCAACGAAGAAAAGCGGAACCGCCCTCCGATCCGTTTCCGTCGCCGGCCCAATCTGCCATTGCTCGATCCCTCTAGCCGGCCAGGTTTAGTGTTTCAACCCCATCTCGCCGATCAATACGTCGTCAATGAGTATTCCGTTTGCGAGCCGTGAAGCGCCTCGAGTTTACGAATGCGGTAAAGGCTCGGGATCGCGCGCCGGTTATGATTCGACGGAGAAAAAATGGAGCTTACCCTCGGGAAGAAACTAGGACTGGGCTTTGGAGTGGTTCTTGTCCTGATGGTTTTCAGCTCTACGATGTGTTACCTGAAGGCGGGAAATATCAGGCGAAGTCAGGATGCCGCCTTCGAGGTGCGTGTCCCTTCTCTCGAAGCCGCTATCAATGGCAGCGGGATCTAAATCAGACTCAGGTCAAAGGCCGCCAAGCCCTCCTCGCGGGAATCCAACCTACGAGGTTAGCGGAAACCGATGTCGAAAGAGACATCGCCGGGATGGAGAAGTTGGCCCAAACTGGACCGATCCGGAGAACCGGGAGCGGCTGAAACAAATGCCCAAGGCTCTGACTTTTATCGCTTAAGTCTTCGCTACGCCACGCCACGCGCCTTAATCGGCGTCGGAGCATTCACCACCGCAGATGTGCGGTCGGAGTCACGGACGGCTTGCGCCGCCATGGGCTTCAGCCACAGCAACGCCATGAAGGCGGCCACCAAATCGCACACAATCATTGCCCAGAAGACCTTCGTCCAGGAACCGGTCTTGGAAAACAGCCACGCAGCGCCTGGCCCGGCAAAGGCCGCAGCCACTCCTTTGGCGGTGTAGACGATTCCATAATTTGTGGTAGCCCACTTTTTGCCGTAGAGGTCGCCGGTGATCGCCGGAAACAATGAGAAGATATTGCCCCACGCGAAGAAACATAGACCCGACAACACAACGAACCAAACAGGCCGGTTGATCAGTTGGAGGAGGGCAAACACGGCGAGCGCTTCCAGAACAAACGCGATGAAAATGGAGTTCTCCCGGCCAATATGGTCGGATACCCATCCCCAGAATGGACGAGTAAATCCGTTCAGAATCCGATCCACCGTGATGGCCAGCACCAATGCGGTCATGCCGAAGGCCACGACGACTTTATCCACGTGGTAGGAGGAAGCCATTGGGTTGAGTTGTGCGGTAACCACCAGACCACCGAACGCTAACATGGTCATCATTAGATAGATGACATAGAAAGACGGCTGGCGCAGCATCTGCAACGGCGTCATGTCGATGGCAGAGGTATTCACCTTGGCCTTGATCTTCGCTTCTTTCTCTATCCAATTCGGCGGCGCCCAACCAACTGGCGGCTTGGCCAGAAAAAGAGCACACGCCAGCACAACCACGCCCTGGATAATTCCCCAAACGATGAACGTGTGCTGGTAGCCGGAGACTTTCAGCATGTTGGCAATGGGAGCGATCGTGGTCGCGGTGCCCACGCCAAACGCTCCGGCAGTCAGCCCGACGCAGAGGCCCCGGTGGTCCGGGAACCATTTCAGTGCGTTCCCGATTGCGCCCCCATACACAATGCCAGCGCCCACGCCACCCACTCCATACCAAAAATAGAGGCTATTAATCGTCTCCGCGTAGCCCGATCCAATCCAGCCAAGTCCGACCAACACCGAGCCCATCCCCAGCATGAACCGGGGTCCGATCAG
>JBEKUD010000011.1:0-72628 GCA_049515395.1 Candidatus Sulfotelmatobacter sp.
AAAGGCATGACCGCTGCCATGTTCAAGGAGTTGATGTCCGTCGTCGGCATGGCGAACGAGACCAACAAGATGGTCACCGGATACCAGGTTGAAATCGACGAGCAGTTTAAGAGCGGTCGTTAGTCGCGAGATACCGATGGGGGGACGACCGGTGTGGGGACGGCGGAATGACTCATATGCGACAACCGCCCCTTCGACAGGCTCAGGGCAGGCTCTCGGCTGTCCTGCAGCGCGGAGAGCGCAGCTTGGATCTACCCGCGCAGGCTCACCCGCAAGGGTACTTGAACTCGCATTGCTTCATGTCCGCTCTTCGTCCGCGGAAGCGTACGCCTTCAGCCTCCAGACGCAGCCTTTGTTCGATGGCCGAATCGCCACGCAGCTTGATCTCGCCACCCGCGCCTAGCACACGCTGCCAAGGCAATCCGAAGCCACGGCTCAGCACCTGAGCCACCTGCCGCGCCGCGCCCGGAAATCCCGCTGCGCGCGCAACCGCCCCGTAGGTGGACACTTTGCCCTTCGGAATGCGTCGAATGACGGCCTCAATGCGTATCCGCATCTTCGACGACTGGTCCGGGAACACCTTGTACGAGCCTCTCTTGTCGACTCGCCTGCGGGACGTTTCGCTCCCCTTCCTCACAGCGCAATCCATCCAATGTGGATCAACCACAGCGATCCCACGGAAACCAGCAGCCACAAAATAATTCCCTGCAGCAGCGGCCGATGACCCACGCGCTTGATGGTCGCCACCGAGATGCCGCTACCGATCAAAAACAGTGTCGCCGTCAATCCAATTTTCGCGATCTTCACGGCGAGAGAATAGGCGTACGCCCCGGGCGGGAGATAGGTGTTGCACACCGCCGCCAAACAAAACAGGCCAATAAACCACGGCCACTGAATCTTTGCCTTGGCCCCACGCACCACGGCCGTCCCCACCGAAAGTGGGACGATCCACAGGGCGCGCGCCAGCTTCACGGTGGTAGCAATGGCCAACGCCACGGCTCCATACTTGGCCGCGGCACCCACGACCGAACTGGTGTCGTGAATAGCGAGCGCCGCCCACAATCCAAACTGGGATTGCGTAAGCTTGAGCCCTACACCGATAGCAGGAAAAATCAGCAGCGCCACTGAATTCAGCACGAACACGGTTCCCAAAGCTATCGCCATCTCTTCGTCACTGGCTTGCGTGATGGGCCCGACGGCAGCAATCGCACTGCCGCCGCAGATGGCAGTGCCCGTGGAAATGAGAAACGCTGGCACATTTTGCACGCCCAAAAGAGCGCCAAGTCCCATACCCACTAGCAGGGCGAAACTTATCCCCAGCATGGTGTAGACAAAACCGCTGCGTCCCGCCTGAATTACCTGGTGAAAATTCATCCCGAAACCAAGCCCTACCACGGAGGCCTGCAGCAGATACCTCGAGATCTTCTTTGCTTCTGCGCCGTACGGATGCGACACTGTCAAACCAAACACAAGTCCCAGCGCCAACGCAACTGGCGGAGAGACCAACCCGCTGGCGCTCAGCAGCAGGCAGAGAATAAAGATGATGCGAGGAAGCATGCGAGAAAATTCGCGCGGCTGTGACGCTGCACGGCGGACACCTAATTGACGCACTAGACTATCGCTTGCGATATGGTTTAGCAAGCATCGCGATGGCGGTCGTGGCTCAGTTTGATTTGTCATCCCGAGCAAGCGCTTTTTGCGCAGCGAGGGATCTGGGCAAGCCTATCCCGGTGTCATCACGTATAATCGACTCTTCCGGCTCATGAGCTACACGGTCCTTGCGCGTAAATATCGCCCGCAGAAATTCTCCGAGGTAATCGGACAAGAGCACGTCACCCGAACCCTGCAGAACGCCCTGGAACGAGGACGGACTGCGCACGGTTACATCTTCAGTGGACACCGCGGGATTGGAAAAACCACGGTGGCGCGCATTTTGGCCGCTGCCCTAAATTGCCGCTCGTCAGACAAGCCGGTGGCAGAGCCGTGCGGCATCTGCGAATCGTGCACTGAGATACGCGCTGGAAATGCGGTCGATGTGATCGAGATCGACGCCGCCACCAATCGCGGCATCGACGAAATCCGCGAACTGCGGGAAGCTGCGCGTTACCGGCCGGCGCGGGATCGTTTCAAAATTTACATCCTCGATGAAGCTCACCAGATCACCGACGCCGCCTTCAACGCATTGTTGAAGACGCTGGAGGAGCCGCCCGACCATATTGTCTTTATGCTGGCGACCACGCAACCGGAGGATATTCCGCAGACCATTCGCTCACGCTGCCAGCACTTCAGTTTCCGCGCGGTACGATTTGATGCGATCGTCGGCCAACTGCGCGAACTCGTCGGACGCGAAAAAATTGAAGCCGATGACGATGCTCTTGCGCTCCTGGCCGAGGCCGGGGACGGCTCGATGCGCGACGCGTTGTCAATTCTTGATCAGGCAATTGCTTCCTGCAGCGGACGGCTTACCGCAGATTCCGTGCGCAATCTGGTCGGTGCGGCGCCGGCACACATTCTCGAAGAGGTGATGCAGGCCATTTCCCGCAGCGCCAGCGAGGACGTGCTAAGGCAAGTCGATCACCTCCTCAGCGAAGGCCACAGTCCTACGCACTTCGCGCGGCAGATGGTGCGCTTCCTGCGCAATGCCACCGTCGCCAAAATTGCGGGCAAGGATTCTTCCCTGCTGCAGATATCGAGTGAAGAGCGGGAACGCGTGGAGCGGGTCGCAGGATTGTTTGGCGAAGAAGACCTGACCCGACATCTGCAGATCATGCTGCGAACTCATGGCGAACTTGGATATAAGCAGGAACAACGCTTCCACCTCGAACTCGGATTGCTCAAGATGGCGCACGCGCAACGCCTCCTGCCCATCGAGCAATTGCTCAGCGACGTGGCCTCTTCGAATGCAGGCTCTGCAGCGTCCACGCCCCGAGCCTCCGCGCGACCTTCCTTCGGATCCTCGTCGCCGGCAAGTGCAGGCTCGAATCCGCGTACCGAGGCAATCGCTTCTGGCATTCCGAATCAGGTCTCGCCGTTTGCGGCCGATTCGGCGCGCAAGGGCGGTCCGCGACAGGAATTTTCAGCGGATTCGGTCTCCCCCGGCGCACCGCGCGTGGTGGCGAGTGCGAGCGCGCCGGCGCGCGTGATCATGGGTGCCGCAGCACCGGCAAGTCTCGACGAGAGTGTCCCTGAACCGCCGATCAGTTCCCGTCCAGAACTTACCCGAGAATCGAATGTAAATTCCTTGACACCGGCGCCAATCGAAAAATTGCGCAGTGCCGTGCTGCAAGCACTTGCGGGCGGAAGCCAGCGCATTCTGGTCTCGATGCTGGAAGCGGGCGAGTGGACGGTGGAAGGAAACGAACTTGTGATCAAGGTCTCGGAGTCGCAAACTGTGGTTGATATGTCCCTAGGCAGCGATGGAAGACGTCTGGCGATCGCCTCCGCCAGCGGAGTTCTGGGGCGAGCCCTCAAGTTGAAGATCGTTCCCGGAGCCAGTGTCGGGGGCGCGGAAGTAAAACGCAATGGCGGCGGCAAGACTGGCGGCGCGAGTTCGGGTCTCGGCGGGCGGAATCGAGCCGAGAAGGATTCAGTCGTCCGGCGCATGCAGGAGAAATTCGGCGCACAGATTCGAACCGTGATTGATTACAAGGAGAAGCGGTGAAAGGGCAGGTCGTCGGTGTTAGGAAGGTCTCAACCTCGGAGCCGAGACCGAACACCGAAGACCGCAGCACAACGAAGAGGTATCCATGGGTGGATTCAATCTGCAAGAACTGATGTCGAAAGCGAAGTCGCAGTACGAGAGCCTGCAGAAGAAAATGCAGGAGACGGTGGTGGAAGCCACATCGGGCGGCGGCACAGTAACGGCCAAGATGGATGGGCGCAAACAACTGCTCAGCCTGCGTATCGATCCTGAGGCAGTGAAATCGGGAGACGTAGAGATGCTGCAGGATTTGGTGCTTGCCGCAGTCAACGAAGCCGCGCGCAAGGTGGATGGAGCCATGCAGTCGACGGTCGGCGGCATGCTCGGCGGCCTGGGTATGCCGGGGCTTTGAAGAGTTATGCAGAGCTCTTCAGCGCGAAAGCTCGCGCTTGTCACACTCCGGGCAGCATCGTTGAGACCCTGCTTTTCTCAAACGGTGGGTAAGATTGCTTTTAGAGTATCCAACATCTATGGCTAAATTTGCTGAGCCGATGTCGCGGCTGATTGACGAACTGAAAAAGCTGCCGGGCGTGGGAACGAAAAGCGCGCAACGGCTGGCCTTTTACATCTTGCGCGCCAGCGATGAGGATGCCGAGGCTCTGGCTGCGGCGGTGCGCGACGTCAAGGCCAGCTTGCGTCTCTGTTCGCTGTGCAACAACATCACCGACGTGGACCCGTGCGTCTATTGCACCAGCGCGACGCGAAATCAGCGGCTGGTGTGCGTGGTCGAGGAGCCCACCAATATTTCGAGCATCGAAAAAACCAAGCATTTTAACGGCGTTTACCATGTGTTGCATGGATCTCTTTCGCCGCTGCACGGAGTTGGGCCGGAGCAGTTGCGGATTGCAAACCTCATCGCGCGCGTAGATGCGGGCAATGTGGATGAAGTGATTGTGGCCACCAATCCCACGGTCGAAGGCGAAGCCACAGCTACCTATCTTTCGCAGCAACTGAAGCGCGTGGGCGTGAAGGTGACTCGCATTGCGATGGGCATTCCGGTTGGAAGCGACATCGAATATACCGACGAGATCACCATGCTCAAGGCGATGGAAGGGCGGCGGGAGCTGTGAAGGCGACTTTCAGCCGCTCGCTCCTTCCTACGTCACAGCGATGGAAAAAGATCAGCGGGTCAGGTCCGGCTCGAGAAATACATTGAGTTCCTCGTCCGCCGCAGCCAAGCCTTCGGGGAGTGTTCCGCGATTGTATTCGGCCATGCGGTTCTTCCACTTGAGGAAGTCGGTAATGCTTTGGGGTTCGACACGAACTTCGACGCGGCGCAGGCTGGCGAGCAGCAGATTCATCTCGCAGCGGAAGCCCGTGGCCGTGCGGAGATTCCTTGCTGACGGATGCACGATTTCGATCTTGCCACGACGGTATTCGAGCAGTCCCCAACCCGCGGGGAGTTCTTCGCGACGCACCAGTCCACCAGGAACCAGATAGAAGCGCTCGCAGCCGACTCCCTGCTCCGGTTTTACGCGGAAAGGCTTGGAACGGTCGGCGAGAAAATCTGCACGCGTGACCTTGCACTCGACCAGCACAGAGTGGCAGGCTCGCTTCCAGCCAATGGCGTCGGGCATCTCTCCGCTGACGCAGGCTTGCTCGGAGAGCACGACTCCGCAGCGATAGCAGCGCAGCCAGTGGACGGCTTTTTCGACTAGTTGGGCGTGATTCATGGATGCTTCTTTTGTAGCCGCTGAACCAAGGTAGCGGAAAGTGGCTCGGAAGCTACTGTTTGCCGGGTATCGCGCCGTCTGCCAACGAAGCAAGATCAAATAGCAGAAACACCGGGGATCACAGGGTAGGTCGCGACAGGGCAGACACCCACTAAAACTAAAGCCCTAAACTAATCCATAGCGACGCGATCGACATGGCTGAAGCCATGCCCTACCCGAATGCAGGCATTGCACGGTTTCTAATCGAAGCATTCTTCATCGCCTTGATCACTACCGGGCGACGCAGCACGGTTTCCAGCAGATGGCGTTCGGCGGCGATGGTTTGGGCAGCCGGGGCTAAGGGCGAGTAGCCTTCGGCGGCGATCATCAACGCTTCGCTCCCCCTCGTCTTCTTGATCTGATCGCACTCAACTCGAATGCGGTGGATGCGGCCATCGTGGGCGACGTCCAAGGCATTCGCCAGGCGCAAAACGGCAGCTAATTGGATGGTTGCTTTCTGTTCGTCGGGGAGGAGATCGCGCAGAGTCTTATGCTTTCTGGTGGGTAGAACTCCACGGTGAAAGCGGGCGACGATGGCGGCGCGCTGTAGATCGGCGGGCTTCCAGCCTAACGAATTGCCGTATGCGCGAATCATTTCGCGCGAAGCCTTGTGGTGTCCTTTCTCGCCTTCGGACTTGCCGACATCATGAAGAAGGGCGGCGGCAAGCAGGCTGGAGCGGGCGGAAACCGCGTCGATTGCGGGCTGCCATCCCCAGGCGAGAAGCCCGTCGTAAAGTTGAAGAGCGAGGCTGGCTACGCGCTCGGAGTGGGGGAAGTCGGGATCGAGGTGATTCGCCCAAAGCTTCATACGGCGGGTGGAGAGGACTTGAATTTGCTTGCCCTGCGGCAGCGCGGCGCGCCATACCTGCCACAAAGAATCCTTGCCGAGCATTTTGGCGCGGTAGCGATCGATACGCTTGGAGCGCTCGGAGAGAATCAATTCCCGCCAGCGTTTGCGCGAATCTTCATCGGGAAAAACGTGACACGAGACGGCGGTCGACCACAGCACGTCCAGATCATGAACTTCACCGAGTAAGTCCTGAATTTCTTTGAGGTCGTTGCTCCAGGCTTTGTGCTCGACGGGAAGAAAATTTTCGACGATGTAGCGGAAGCGCTTGATGCCAATGCGGAGGCTGTGAAGGGCAACCTGGGAGCGGTTACGCAGGGCACGGTTTTGCAGTTCGCGAGCTTCGGTCCAGCGTTCGAGGGCGAGGTGCTTGAACAGCGCGCTCCCCGGGCGTACCCGTGCGGCACGGGCGGGGAGAGTCTCGGACCAATGTCTCCACTGCTTACGATCGAACTCTTCGAGAGCGGCTTGCGCTTCGTGCTGTTGTTCGGGTTCGCGACCGCGGAGAATTTCGAGCAACTTTTGGGCGGCGGCATCCGACGGAGTCTCCTGAGAGTCGGCTGCGTTGGGGTTGGATTCTGGATTCTGTTGCGCTAGAGACATCGCGGGCGAGAGCTTGCCCTGAGCTTGCCGAAGGGGCGCCCGAGCCACACCAAGCTTTTCGACCCACTCCACCATTACGTGGAGGTCGCGCAGATCGCCGAGCCGCTGGAACAGACGCTTGCCGGCTTTTTTCATCGCCTTCCAGTCGGGGTCGGGATCGAGGGCCAGGATCCCGTCAGCCAGCGAACGGCAGCGGCGCAAGCAGACCCGCAGGTCGTGCACGGGATCGGCGCCGAAATCGGTGGCCAGGCGCTCGCACTCCTCAAGAACCCGCAGCATCCAGTAACGAAGACCCGTAACTTTCCTGGGTCGCGTTGTAGGAGCAGTCGAGGGCACAGTCATCCCAGAGATGCGATTTCAGTATGACTATTTTCTCCGGAGACCCATATAAACGCCAGTGACAGAGACAGTCCCAGGGCCGTTCAACACAAAGGACAGCGGGGAGAACGCCGAAGGGACCTGCCGATCGCCATTACCTCCGTAATGTGCGGGCACTTACCGGTTGGAAGTAACCTTTACTTGCAGAATGTGGTTCGAGGAGCGGCTTATCACGAACGCAAGTACATTTCATGCCAACCGGGCAACCTCAGCACGGGCTTTTGTTCACAGCCTGAACATCCTGATTAAGTATGCGCGGATGTACGGGTCCGAGCACAAGCGCACGGCAGCGCAGTTCGATGTGACCTGGAACGAATTGCAGCAGGGCTTGCCGGCGGCTGGAGATGGCGGATTTTTGCTGGGAGTTTCGGACAACAAGTTGTTGCTGGATGGCATTCCTCTGGAAACCGGCCAGACCGAACGCAGTTTTGGACAACTTTTGAGCGCGGCCGGTTTGGCGAGCCTCCACTTTTCGAAGGATGTGACGCTCGAAGATTTTACCCGGCTGGTACGCGCCTTTACGATAGCGGGCTCCAAAGCGCAGGACGTCTCCAAGCAAATCAAAGAAGCTCTGCAAAGCGGGGGGAAAAATAGCACTATCAAAATTAATGAAGTGAAGTTTGTGGCCGCGGATCCTTTGACTGGGGACATCAGCGTCGCCGCACAAATAGCGGCTCAGACCTTAGGGCCGGAATTCAAGCAATGGTTGAACGATCCCCAAAAGTTGCTGCAACTGATTGCCGCGGCAGAGGGGGCAAACTCCGTTGGCGGAGGGCAAGGACCAGTCGGGGGAACGGTAGTTCCTTTCGGAAGCGTCCCAAACACTCCACCGGGCGGGGGGAGTGGGACTGCGACAGGAACCGCGCCGGCCTGGGAAGGCGGAGTGGTTCCGCTGCAGGAAGCGGAAGTGGTTCAGGCGATCCGGCTGTTGACGCGCTTCGGCCAAGTGCAGACGGATCCGACGCTTCAGCCGGAGGACCTGCAAAAGGAACTGGTGGAGACGGACCCGAACACGCGGCTGAACCTGCAGCAACTGCTGGGATCGCTTGCAGCCAAGGCTACGAGCGAACAACAAGATACGCCGTTGCTGATGAAGGCAGCCGAGCACATGGCGATCCGCTTCGCCATGGAACGCTACTCGAAGGGCGAAGTAAAGGTGAATGCCGTCCACCAGATGATGGAACACATGAGCCGCCAGATGGACAGCTTGCGGCAGATTCTGAAGTTGCAAGAAGAAAAGATGAACAAGGCCGGGATTCTGGTGGAGTCGCACGCCGACATCCTGGACCGAATGTTTTGGGCGGAAGTGCCGGAGTCCGGAAAGAAGACTGTACTGCTGTCGAATGAGGCTCCGTGCGTGCCCGCACGAAATGTGCGCCAGTTTGTGGACGTCCTGTTGGATCGCGACGACAAGCAAGCGGCTGCCGAAATTCTGAGCAACTACGCCAGCTGTCTGGGCAATAAGGAAGCAGAATCACGGCGCAAGACGGCGATTGGATTGAGCCAACTGGCCGATCTGTATGCAAAAGCGGGCGGCGGAGTGATGGGAGACGCGATCCACGGAATAGCGGAGCAGTTATGCGTGGAGAAAGATGGGGAGCTGCAGAGCTTGCTGAGCGCGGCTTTCGTTCGCCTGGGTCAAGAGGCCAGCGCAGCCAAGAACTATCAGGCAGTCAATGAGGTATGTACCGGAATAGAAATGTTACTGCAGCAGCGGCCGGTGATGGTGAATGAGTTGAAGCCGCGTGTGGGTGTGGAAAACCGGATTCCAGAATTTATTGAGGAAGCGTTACGCTGCGAGACGGTTCCGGCCGAGTTGCTACTGGTATTGCGGCGCACCTCTCAGTCGGGAGTGGAACATCTCGCCGACCGGTTCTTCCGCTGCATGAGGCGAGACGAATGCGATCGCATGGTGGAACTGGTCAAGGAGATGGGACCTCCGGCGCTGGCGCAGCTGCGGGAGATTTTGCGGACCGGGCAGGCGCGGCAGGCATCCGCGATGGTGGGCTTGTTAAGCCGCCTGGATGTGAGCACGCTGCTGGAGCTTCTGCCCATGCGGTTGCCCGAGTGGAACCGCTTCTACCATGACATCGTGGTCCGTGAAGTCGCGTACGGGGCGGCTCCAGACCGTGGCAGGACGCTGCTGGAACTGGCGGAAGTTTTGGATTCAGTGGTTCTTCCAGAAGCGATCGATGAAATCGGAATGAGTGGCGATCTCAGTGCGGCGCCGCCGCTGCTGGCAATGGCGAAGCCGGGCGAAGCCGCTTCGCGTTCGCCGTTTGTGCAATTGAAAGCGATCGAGTCGCTGGGACGGCTCCGCGATATGGAGGCGGTGCCGCTGTTGCGCGAGATTGTGGAGACGAAAAAACGGTTTGGATGGATTCATCATCGCGAATTGAGGATCGCGGCAGCGCAGTCCTTGTCGAAGACCGATCCTCGGTACAGCGCCCAGATTCTCTCCAACAGCGGAATTGAGCCGGCGGAGTTGGCAATCGCGCCTCTGGATACGGCTCCAGCCTGTCCCTGGGTCCGGCAACGGCGGTACGAGCGCATGGTGCTGTCACGCACGATTGGCGCCACGATTGGCAGTTCGTGGGGAAAATCCAAGATCCTGATCCGGGAGTTGAGTCTGGGCGGGGGCATGGGCACGAAGGAAGATAATCTGCGAATCGGCAGTGAAGCCGATCTGGAAATTTCTCTGGGATTGCGTTCGAAGATCAAAGCGCACGTGCTGCTGCGTCGCGCTCGGGTGAATGAAGTTGGATTTGAAATTGTAAATATCGACCTGGAAAGCCGCTACCGGCTACGGCGTTTGCTG
Organism: Candidatus Sulfotelmatobacter sp.; assembly: GCA_049515395.1. Classification (GTDB taxonomy): domain Bacteria; phylum Acidobacteriota; class Terriglobia; order Terriglobales; family Acidobacteriaceae; genus Sulfotelmatobacter. Next base: position 10,059 of record JBEKUD010000011.1, read on the forward strand.
GTGGATGCGCTGGGTCGCGCTCCGCAGAAGCGTGAATCGGAGTGGGGCGGGGTACGGAAGATTTGAGCGAAGCTGCGCTTCGCGGACAGCCGGGGGCGGCCGTCCCCACAGAAATCGACAAAAAGCCTCTGCGTGCGCAGAGGCTTTTCATTTTCCAGATAGCTCCACCGGCCCAGCCGGGATGTTACTTGACCTTGGCGAAAATGATGACCAGGGTGTAAAGGGCCAGCGACTCGATTAGCGCCAGACCCAGAATCAGCGCCAGCTGAATACCGGGGCGAGCGGCAGGATTGCGGGCCAGGCTCTCGGCCGCGGAGGCGGTCGCCTTACCCTGCGCCAAAGCACAGATACCGGAGGCAAAGGCCATAGAGAATCCGGCGGCGATCGCAACCCAGTTGACTCCGCTCTCAGCTCCGCCCTGCGCAAAGGCTGGAACGGCGAACGAGAGTACCGACAATACCATCCACAACTTGCTTAACTTACTCATTGTGTTTCTCCTCGTATGAAATACCGCCAGGAGGTGGTTGACGTCATCCCATGCAGACGCCCTCACGCTGAACGGTCAACATTCTTCAAGCAAACTCGACGCCTAAACTCTAGTGCTCTTCCGAAACCGCACCCTGCAGATAGACCGTAGTCAGCAGAACGAAAATATAGGTCTGCAGCAGCGACACCCCTATGTGCAGTCCCATGAACACGATGGGGACACCGATGGGGACAAGTGAAAAGAAAACCAATGTGACCATGTCGCCGGCAAACATGTTCGCGAACAAACGGATGGTCAGCGAAAGCACACGCGCCAGGTGGCTAATAAGCTCGATCGGAACCATCAGTAGCGCCAAGGCGGGCATGGGCCCGGCAAAGTGCTTCAGGTAGCCAATCCCGGAGTGCTTGAATCCCTGAACCTGGTAGTAGACGAAGGCGCAAATCGCGCAGCCGAGTGGAACGATGGGTACGGCGGTCGGCGATTCGAAGCCGGGAATCACGCCGATTAAGTTGCAGAACAAAATGAAGAAGAACAGCGCGGCCAGAAACGAAGTGTAGCCTTCGCTGGGGTGGCCGATGATCTCGTCGCTCTGACCCTGAATAAATCCCTCGACGATTTCGAAAGAATGCTGCAGACCGCCCGGACGGTCGACTGAAAGGCGGGAGCGCACCAGAAGGAACAGAACCAGAAGGAACGAGAAGACCAGAACTTCCATCGAGAGGGAATTCGAAATGGGGGCCGTCGGATACTTTGGTTCGATGTGGATTGCGCGCAGCAACGAAGTGAGGGGGCTCGCGAACAGGCGGTTCAGGATTTCGGTGACCCAGAGTTGTTCAGGCATAAAGCCGATTTTGGCTGCTAGCTCTCCCTTACTCCGCCGCTAAACATGCCGAGCCAGCGCAACGTACAGCTCGTAAAATGCTTCGCAGGCGATGGCTGCAACCGGCAAAAATAAGCCCGCAAGAAGCCCATTCAGGCTCGCGGGTGAAACAGTCAATATAACATAGGCGCCGAGTGCCATCAAAATGTAGCGCAGCAGAAATCGAAAGACAATCCCCTGTCCGGTTTGCGATGTAGCGGCCCCGGTGGCATGATCGACGAAGCCAGCGATGACGCGCCGGAGCCAATAAAAATTGATATAGGCGATGGCGCAGCCGAAGGCGAAGCCCACTGCGGAACGCTGGCCAAACTTCCACAAGGACACCGCAATTAGCGCCGGAGCGAGCGCAGCCATGAAGTTCCGAATGCGCTGGAGGGCACCGGAATAGAAGTGCTCGGCGGCCGCTGCCTGTGCTGGATTGATGTCGGTTTGGATCTCTTCATTCATGTAAGGCTAAGAATAGGATTTTCCCAATTCTGGCCAGGGAAAATTGCTCGCATGCCGACCGCAAGCTCAGTTCACGGTCGCGACTTATTTCGTATCGCGCACAACGGCACGGATCAGTTCGAAGAAGCCCGCCGCTATTCCCAGGAGGATGCCGGCCAGATAAAGCCACGTGGTGTGCAGCCAGCGGTCGAGCGCCGTGCCCACCAACCATCCTACGACGAGGGCAGCGGGAAAGACGAATGCCAGTTGGCTGTAGCGGGCAGCCTGAACCCAGAAATTCTCTTTCCGGCCCGATTGAGGATCTCCAGGATTTGGGTCGGGAGGGGACATTTGTGTCAGACCAGCTATATCAGACCAGCAAAGCCGATTCTACGCTTATCCCTGGGGCTAGACAGCCGCGGGCGGCCGTCCCTGCATGAGCATTCTCAATGAGATCTCTAATGCGCGGTTCTAGTGCATCACCCGTGCCACTGGATTCTGGACGATTACCAGCGACCAGGTGACCAGGTGAATAAAGCGGTCGGGCAGGACTCCGATGAAGAGCGTGGCGAATCCGGTTACCGCGAGCGCGGCGCGCATGGTCCAACTTACCGGCAACAATCCTCGCTCTTCGGGCTGGCCCATGAACATGGCGTTGGCCATTTTCAAGTAATAGTAAAGGCCGAAGACGGAATACAGCACGCCCAGCGACGCCAGCGCGTAATGTCCGGTCTCGATAAGGCTGAGGAAGATGAAGTACTTTCCCCAGAAGCCGGCCAGAGGCGGAATTCCGGCGAGCGAGAGCAGGAAGATCAGCATGAGCGCGGCTTCGACGGGTGCGCGCGAGTAAAGACCGTTGAGATCGTCGAGCTCATCGCCAATGACGTTGCGGGTACGCAGCGAGGTGATCACGCCGAAGGCGCCGAGGTTCATGAAGGTGTAAACCAAAAGGTAAATGAGGATGCCTTTGACGCCATCCGGGCTGAGTTGCGTGGAGGTCCCAGCGATCAAGCCGAGCAACATGTAGCCCACATGGGCAATGGAAGAGTAAGCCAGCAGCCGTTTGGTGTTCGTCTGGGTGAGGGCGGCGAAGTTCGCACCCGTCATGGTGGCAATCGACACGAAGACGAAGAGTGGAACGTAGATCGGCCGCATCGCCGCGAGACCGAGCACAACGTTGGGGTAGCTCGGGTACGTGGCTCCCATAATGCGCAGGAGCATGGCCCAGCCGGCGGCTTTGACGGCGACCGACATGAACCCGGTGACGCACGTAGGCGCGCCCTCATAGGCGTCCGGCGCCCACTGATGAAAAGGAACGGCGGCAATCTTGAACAACAGTCCCGTGACAGTGGTCAACAACGCCACGATCGCGATGGGATTGTGAGGATCTTTGGCGACGATGAGGGCCAGCCGGTGACCGATGTCCCCCAGGTTCGTGCTGTCGGTCAGTCCGTAGAGAAGCGAGAGGCCGTAGGCAAAAATTCCGGAAGAAAATGCGCCCAGTAAGAGATACTTCAGCGCCGCCTCATTGGAGCGGCGATCGCGACGCAGAAATCCGACGAGAACATAGGTGGAGATGGCCATCAGTTCTAGGCCGATGAAAATGAGAACGATATCGAAACCTGCCGCCATGCACATCATGCCCACAACCGAGAGCAACATCAGGGCATAGTATTCGCCGTGATTTTCATGCTCGGTCGTCATGTAGCGGACCGAGATAAGAATCGAAATAGCTGTGGCCGTCAGGAACAAATAGAAAAAATATAAGGCGCAGCGGTCCACCAGGATGGTGTCCATCATGCCCAGCGAGCCCATGGAGACCGAGCGGTTGGCTTGCATCCAAAGCTGAATTTTGATCACGCCACCCGTGGCAAACAAAACGCCGATCAGTGCTGTGACGGCGTTGGCCCACTTGGTCTCAGGCGGAATCATGAGATCGATGAGCAGGATGCCGAGAGCAAAGAGTGTGAGCAGAGTGATGGGCAAGAGCAGCAGGTAATCGCCGGGCGTGAATTGGGGAAGCATACCCACTAGTTCTTCCCTTTCATGGGTTGAGGCTTCGAGGATTGCATCGGGACAAGCGGATTGGATAGCGTCGCCCGGGCCGCGATTGCAGACGGCATCTCTCCATGTTGAAGGGGGGCGTTCACGGCATCGTCGGCCCGCGGCGCGTGCACATTCTGCACGATCTGATTTACTGGCTGCTCAAGAATCTGGAAAAACGGTTTGGGATAGAGACCGATCCAGAAGGCCATGATGAGGAGCGGCGCGAAGGTCAGGACTTCACGCGGCGTGAGGTCCTGCAATTTTTCATTCTTGGGATTGGTCACGCTGCCGAAGAAAACGCGCTGGTAGAGCCACAGCAGATACGCGGCGGCTAGGACCACGCCCGGCACGGCCCATGCGCCCCATCGCCAATTCTCCATGAAGGTGCCCTGGAGGATGGTGAACTCACCGACGAAGCCATTCAGCAGCGGCAACCCCATCGACGAGAGGAACATAATCATGGTGATCGTGGCATAGACGGGCATCACATTCGAGATGCCGCCATACTCGGCGATCTCGCGGGTGTGGCGGCGTTCGTAGAGAATGCCGACAATCAAGAAGAGCGCGCCCGTCGAAATGCCGTGATTGATCTGCTGCAAGACCGATCCGCTGAGGCCGGCGGAGTTCAGCGCAAAGATACCCAGCGTGCAGAACCCGAGATGGCTTACCGAAGAATAGGCGACCAGCTTCTTCATATCCTTCTGCATGAGTGAAACGAGAGCGCCATAGATGATCGCGATGATGGAGAGGGTAATCATCCAGCCGCGAACCTTCGTGTGCGTCAGGACGTCGGGAAAAAATGGCAGCGAGAAGCGGATGAAACCGTACGTTCCCATCTTCAGCAGGACACCTGCCAGGATCACGGAGCCCGCCGTCGGCGCCTCCACGTGGGCGTCGGGCAGCCAGGTGTGGAAGGGGAACATCGGAACCTTGATGGCGAAGGCGAAGAAGAAGGCGAAGAAAAGCAGCGTGGCGATGGTGGGACCGTAGGCCGGATCGGAATAAATTTTCGGGGCAGTCTCGTAGAGAGCGGTGAGGCTGAAGGTATAAATTCCGGTGAGGGCATGATGGTGGAAATATAAGAACAGAATGCCGAGCAACATCAGCACCGAGCCGGCGAGGGTGTAAAGGAAAAACTTGATGGCCGCATAGAGTCGGCGCGGGCCGCCCCAGATGCCGATCAAAAGATACATCGGGACCAGCATGGCTTCCCAGAAAACAAAGAAGAGGAAGAAATCGAGCGCCATGAAGACGCCGAGCATGCCGGTCTGAAGAATCAGAAACCAGACGTAATATTCTTTGACACGGTTCTCGATGGCGGTCCAGGAGGAGAGGATGGAGATCCAGCCCAACAGTGTGGTTAGCATGATGAGCAGGAAAGAGATGCCGTCGATGCCGATCACGTAGCCGGCGCCGATGGAGGGGATCCAGTTGTTCGGCGTACCTTCGATGAACTTGAAGCCGGGCAGGAAGCGCTGCGCCCAGAACATAGATACCAGTGGCAGCGAGACCAGAAATCCGCCGAGCGCGAAAAAGTTCGCGATCCGGCGGATAGCGTCCTTGTTCTCCTTGGGAACGAACAGGAGCACAAGCGCGCCAATAAGCGGCGTGAACAGGATGATGGAGAGTATGTGATTTTGCATGAAGTTCAGCTTCTAGCTTCTAGCTACTGGCTACTGGCTTCTAGCTACCGGCCTCCAGCTAGGTAGCTAGCAGCTAGCAGCCGCATTTCAGTGATACACGTAATAAAACACGAAACCTACCAAGCCCACGGTCATGACCAGTGCGTACCACTGGACCAGACCCCATTCGATCAGGCGCGCCGGATAAGAAAGCATGCGCGCCAGAATGGCAGGGCCGTTGACGCCGATGCCGTCGATGATCCACTTGTCCCACCAATTGGAAATGGTTCCGCTGAGACGCGTGATCCAGCCTGCGGTGTTGACCGCTCCATCCACCACGTGAGTATCGAACCAAGTAGACGCTTCGCCGAGGCCCAGCACGCCCAGGCGGAATCTTCCCAACTTGCGGCGTCCTGTGAATACGTAGTCATAACCTTCGTCCACGTAATACTTGTGAAGCAGCGCGTTGTAAACAGGCGGAGCCAGAGCGGCGATAGGCTCGGTGTAATCTTTGTCTGCATGCCGATAGCTTCTCCAGGCCATGCCCCAACCGAGGCCTGCGGCTCCTAGGGACAGCGCCATCAGCAGCCACTCCGTGCGGGTGTTGTGTTCTTCTTCCACTCCGGCCACTAACTGGCCCGTCCTGCCTTCTTCCTGGAGGACGCGAGCCTCGCCGGCAAATACAGGTTCAAGGAATTTTGTGAACCGGTCGGAGCCACCGAGGCTGTGCGGCCAACCGAGCCATCCCGCCACGATGGCGCAGAGGGCGAGGGCGACCAACGGCGCGGTCATCGAGACGGGCGATTCATGAATGTGGTGCTCCACGTCGTGGCTCATGCGGGGGCGGCCACGAAAAGTCAGATACATCAGGCGAAACATGTAGAACGCGGTCATTAAGGCTGTGGCAAAGCCGATGTACCAGAGAAAGCGGTAAGCGCCACCTTCGCGCGACCAGGCTTCCCAGAGAATGGCGTCTTTCGAGAAAAATCCGGCGAACGGGAAAATGCCGGCGATCGCCAACGTGGCGATCAACATGGTGCGGTGAGTGATGGGAATGCGATGGCCAAGGTCACCCATGTTGCGCATGTCCTGCTCGCCGCTCATCGAATGGATGACCGAGCCTGCACCGAGGAAGAGCAGCGCTTTGAAGAACGCATGAGTGAAGACGTGGAAGACGCCGGCGGCGAAGGCTCCCACGCCGAGGGCGAGGAACATGTATCCGAGTTGCGAGACGGTGGAATAGGCGAGCACTCGCTTTATGTCATTTTGGACCAGGCCGATGGAGGCGGCAAAGATCGCGGTCAGCGCACCCACGATAGCGACGGTCTTCATCGAAGTGGGCGCGAGCACGAACAGAGCATTCGAGCGCGCGACCATGTAAACGCCGGCGGTGACCATGGTCGCCGCGTGGATAAGCGCGGAAACCGGCGTGGGACCTTCCATGGCGTCGGGCAGCCAAACGTAAAGCGGAAGCTGGGCGGACTTGCCGCAGGCTCCGACGAACAGAAGCAGCGTAGCTGCGGTGATGATGGGATCGCCAATGGCGAAGCGCCCGCTGCGCGCGATCTGCGTAACTTCCGTGAAACGCAGCGAGCCAAAATACCAGGCCACGAAAAACATGCCCAGCAGGAATCCAGCGTCGCCGATACGGTTAACGATGAAGGCCTTCGCTGCGGCGTCGCTCGCCGACTTGCGATGGAAATAGAAACCAATCAGCAAATACGAACACAGGCCCACCCCCTCCCAGCCGACAAACAGCAGCACATAATTGTTGGCCAGGATGAGCGTGAGCATGGAGAACATGAAAAGGTTGAGGTAGCCGAAGAATCGGTAGTAGCCGCCCTCATGCGCCATGTATCCGACGGAATAGATATGGATCAGCAATCCGACGCCGGTGACGAATAGCAGCCAGATGCTGGAAAGAGGATCGAGGAGGAAGCCTGCGTCAGCCTGGAACGCGGCCAGAGACCCGTCATGGGTTCTGTAATTCATGTGGCCGGTGTCGGTGCCGAGCCAGGTGTAGAGGACCGTCTGATACGGTTGGTGGAAATGTTCAGGGGTGGACGACCAAGCCGAATATTGCCAGACCGCACCGCAAGCCATCACGAACGCCAGTACGATGCTACCCACGCAAACGGCACTGACCGAGGCCTTCTGCAGCTTCCGGCCGAAGAAGAACATAATGGTCGCGCCGAGGGCCGGCAGCAGCGGGATCAGCCAGATGTGGGATAGAAAAAGCATAAATTCAGCTTCTAGCTTCTAGCTTCTGGCTCTTCGCTCGGGCGCCGTGACCCTTCTGGGTCCGGCTAGAAGCCGGGAGCTCGCCGCTAGAGCTGTCTTTCACCACTTCAGCAAGTTCACTTCGTCTATGTTGACCGTCTCCTTATTGCGGAAGAAGGCGATTAAAATTCCGAGGCCAACCGCGGCTTCGGCGGCAGCATCGGTGATCACGAAAATGGCGAAGACCTGACCGTGAAGTCCTCCCCACATGCGCGAGAATGCAACCAGGTTCAGGTTCACGGCGTTCAGAATCAGTTCGATCGACATCAGGACGATGACCACGTTGCGGCGCGTCAGCACGCCAATGACACCCAGCAGGAACAGGGCTGCGCCTAAAACTAAGTAATGGAGCGTCGTGATGTGAAGCATCGATTCCATAACCGCTCTTGCGCGGGCACTCTCAGGGGCTAAAGCCCGCGTCTTCGTAAAGCCCCCTGAGCGGCTCGGCTGAAGCCGAGCCCTTTCCTTTCAAAACCATGATCAAATTCTTTTCTTTGCCATGACCACGGCTCCGATGATCGCCACCAGCAGCAGCAAGGAAGCGATCTCGAAGGCGAACATGTATTGCCCGTATAACATCATCGCAATTCTCTGCGTGTTATCGTTTTCCACCATCGGCAGCGCGTGTTCGGGGAAAATGCTGTTCCCTTTCGTATAGACGGCGATAAATAATCCACCCAAGGCTGTCGCTGCAATCATTCCGACTACCCACTGGCTGTTGAACTGCCGCTGTTTCACCGAGCGATCAATGTTGACCAGCATGATGACGAATAGGAAGAGCACCATAATCCCGCCGGCATAGAGAATGATCTGCACGCCAGCGACGAACGGAGCATAGAGCATCAGATAAATCGACGCCTGCGCCAAGAGGGTGACAATCAGCGCGAGCGCCGAATGCACGGGATTCTTGCGCGTGATCACCAGGATGCCTCCGATGAGCATGATCCCGGAGAGCAGGTAAAAGAAAAATGGTGTGGCTACGGGTGCCATAATATGGGTTGAAGCAAGGCTACACTTGCCGTGAGAATTAGAACGCCAAGGCCCATGGGCAAAAGGACCTTCCATCCCATTTGCATCAGTTGATCAAAGCGATATCGTGGAAACGTGCCACGATACCAGATATAGAGGTACATAAATCCGGCGACCTTCGCCGCGAACCAGAAAATATCCTCAATGCGTCCGCTTACCGCGGGAATGAACAGAACCAAACCGACCAAGGCCAGGACAACGCCGAAGCCGGCAAGTCCGATGGTTTGAACGCGGAACAGTGGATGCTTCGGCATACGGGCCGCATTGAAGAAGCACATTGCCGCGAACAAAAGAAATGTAACGCCGGGAAACCAAGAGAAAACCAGATCCCAAGTGGCGCCGCTGAAAAGATTCGGAAACGGCCGCAGCCATCCCCCGAGCCAGAGCGTGACCGCAATGGACGAAACGGCGATCATGGCGGAATATTCCGCCAGAAAGAATAACGACCAGCGAAAGCCACTGTATTCGGTGTGGAAGCCAGCGGTTAACTCGGATTCGGCTTCGGCAAGGTCGAAGGGCGCGCGGTTGGTCTCCGCCACCATGGCGATCGCGAAGATGAAGAAGGCGACCAGCCCAAGCGGAAAGAATTTGAAGATGAACCATTCGTGCTGCGCGAGCTGCGCCTGGACAATCCCAATCATGCTGAGGGTTCCGGTGCCCTCGGCGTTCAGGCTGGTCATCAGGATGGCGGAGACTACGGCAAGGCCCATCGCAACTTCATACGAAACCATCTGCGCGCTGGAGCGCAGTGCGCCGATCAAAGGATAGTGGGAGTTCGAGGCCCAGCCCGCCATTACAATGCCTAGCACGCTCAGCGACGAAACTCCGAGCATGAAGAGAATTCCGATGTTCATGTCGGTGATGGCGTGCGTGGGACCGAACGGTACTACGACAAACACCGTGAACGCCGCCAATACCACGACGAATGGCGCTACCCAGAAAATAAGGGCATCCGCCTCGGCGGGCATAATGTCTTCTTTGAGCAGAAGCTTGATGGCGTCGGCGAAAGGTTGCATCAAGCCGTGAGGACCGACCCGCATGGGGCCGAGGCGCACCTGCATGTGAGCCAAAATTTTGCGCTCCAGCCAGTTCATCGCGATTACGGCTGCGGAAAGTCCAGCGAAGACCAGCAAGATGTACACCAGCACCCAGAACATGTTTCCCGCCGCACCAGGGGTCTGGTCACTGTGGAGGTAGGATTGGATGTATTGAAGGATCTGCCCCATCAGCGATCCACCTCGCCGAGAACGATGTCGAGCGTGCCGATCACGGCGATCACATCGGCCACGAGCTGACCGCGGCACATCAGGTCGAGAGCCTGCAGATTGACGAACGACGGCGGACGAACTCGCACACGGTAGGGCTGAGTGGAACCGTCGCTGACGATGAAGTATCCCAGCTCGCCTTTGGGAGCTTCAATCGAGTGATAAACCTCGCCTACCGCAGGCTTGATGACCTTGGGAACTTTGGCCATCACAGCCCCTTCGGGGATCGAACCTACGGCTTGCTCGACGACGCGGACCGATTGCCGCATCTCGGCGATCCGTACCAGGTATCGGTCGTAAGTGTCGCCGTTCTGGCCGATCGGAATGTCGAAGTCGAAGTTCTTGTAGTTGGCGTAGGGTTGAGCCTTGCGCAAATCCCACTTCACTCCGCTCGCTCGCAGCACCGGGCCGGTAACTCCGAGCGCGATGCAATCCTCAGCGGAGATGCTTCCAACATTCTTTGTACGCTCGAGCCAGATTCGGTTGGTGGTGAGCAGTTCTTCGTATTCGTCGATCTTCGGACGGAAGAAATCCAGGAAATTCTTCACATCCTTTTCGAAACCAGCGTAAGTTTCATACTGCAGTCCACCGATGCGGAAGGCGTGCGTGGTGAGGCGGGCTCCGCAGTATTTTTCGTAGATCTTGAGAATCTCTTCGCGATCGCGAAAGGTGTAGAACAGAGGGGTGATGGCGCCAATATCGAGGGCGTGCGTGCCCAGCCAGAGCTGGTGACTCGCGATACGGTTGAGTTCGGTAAGGATTACGCGGACATACTGAGCCCGCGGTGGCGCCTCCACGCTGAGAAGCTTCTCTACCGTCTCGCAATAGCCGAGGCCGTTCGAGACCGCGGCCACATAATCCATACGATCGACATAGGGATTGAACATCGTGTAGGTGCGATGTTCGCCAATCTTCTCGACCCCGCGGTGCAGATAGCCAATCACGCATTCGAGGCCGAGAACTTTTTCGCCATCCAGACGAAGAATTACACGCAGCACGCCGTGGGTTGCGGGATGCTGCGGGCCCATGTTGATCACCAATTCGTTGGCATCAAGAAACGGCTTCTCGGGGGCTTCGAGATCGAGATGCGAGAGCGTGTTCGGATCGGTCATTTCTATTGAATCGCCGGGTGCTGCTGCTTTCACTGGCCGCTTGCAATGCCCAGGTTGATCTGCACCCACTCATTGTCCTGCTGCAGGATGCTGTAGTCCTTGCGCAGGGGATGTCCCTTCCAGCCATCGGGAAGCAGAATGCGCTTCAGGTCAGGATGTCCATCGAACTTGATGCCGAACATGTCGTAGACCTCGCGCTCCAGCCAATTGGCCGTTGCCCAGATGGAAACCGAACTCGGTAGGATTTCGCCGTCAATAATTTGCGTGGTCACGCGAATGCGTTCGTTACTCCCAAAGGAATACAAAATCCAGATTACATCGAACTGTTGTTCGCGCTTGGGATAATGCACCGCAGTGATATCCACGCAGTAATCGAAGCGCTCTTCATTCCTCAGCACCTGAAGAATCTCGGGAATCAGCGAACGGTCGACGATCATATAATTCTGTCCCACATAAGTCAGCGCCTGGATGCCGGAGCCGTACGTTCCCTTGAACTTCGCGATCATGGGCGAATCCCAAGGTGTAGGAGTGGGCGCGGCTGGCTTCGCGGGAGGCGTGGGTTTCGCAGCAGGAGGCGCCGCGGCCGCTGTCGCGGCGGGTTTCGGAGGAACATTCGATGCCGGAGAGGGAGATTTTTCGGCCGGAGACTTGGGATCAGATTGGACAGAACCGGAAGGAGTTGCCTTCACGCCACCCGGGACGACTGCCTGATCCGCGGCCGGTTTCGGTTCGCCTTCCGGCGGCGGTAAAGAAGGCGATTTGATTTCGTCCGTCATAGTTCGCGAAGGCACAAACCTCCGGCTGGCAGGATGTTGAAGAGAACGTTAACTTTTATCAGCTTGAGGATTCGGTGTCAACGAGCTTGGTCACAAAATATATCAAATCCCGGTTTCGGGAAAGCCGGCTTTGCCTGCTACACACGCGCTTGCGCCTGATAGGACTCGATCAAGTCGCGGATGCGCTGTGCGTCGGCCTTGCGATGGCCGTGGCTGGTGATCGGGTCGGTGCCGCCGGTGGATTCGATCTTAATCTCTGCCCAGAGCACGCCGGTAGAAATGTGCACCGAAGCAATCTTGGACGTGGCGATGCTCTCGTCATTGCTGCCGAACCATCGTGACTTCACACGGCTGACGCGCAACGGACTGACGACGATTTTGGTAGGAAAAAGAAAATTGCCCTGCGTCCAGCGGCTGGCGGTAAAGCTTTCGGCCGAGGGCTCGGCGGCCGGAGTGGGCTGGGTTACACCCATTCCAGAGCACCTTTCTGCCAAACCCAGATGTAACCAACGATAAGAATAACGAGAAAGATCAGAATCTCCACCAATCCGAAGACTCCGAGGGCCTTGAACTTGACCGCCCAGGGAAACAGGAAGATCGTTTCCACGTCGAAGACTACGAACAAGATTGCGATGATGTAGTAGCGAACAGTATAGCGGCCTCGGGCGTTGTCGATGGGATCGATGCCGCACTCGTAAGGCATCAGCTTGGTTTTGTTCGGATTGTCGGGGCGAACCAGCTTGGCCGCAAGCAGCGTAAGCGGCAGAAACACGGCGATCACTGCCATGAAGATGAAGATGGGGACGTAATTCTGCGGCATAGTGGGCTTTGCGAGTCCCGGTCACGCGGGAAACTTTTCAAAAGCAATCTTACCGCCGATGACGGGCGACTTCAAGTAGACGTAGAGATGGCAGAGATGGCTAAGGGGGGGCTAAGGGGGCTAAGGGGGCTAAACGGGCTAAGGGGGCTAAGGGATCGGAACCGTGCGCGCAACGGTGTGGATCAAGTCCTCCGTTGCTCGCAAACGGCCTCAACGGTCCAACCCATCCTCGACATCACTTACGACCCTCAAGATGGGCAACGATCCGTTGCTGCCAGTCACGCATTTTCGCGGCGTATGCCTCCTCGGAGAAAGCCGCCAACACAGCTGCCGCATGCTGCCCAAATGCAGTGACCGTGTAACTCACAACCACCCTGCTCCGCCCTGCCCCAAGAGCTTCGACCTTGACAACGATATGGGCAGCGTGAGAGTGAGGAGCAAGGCGGACATACTCCGCTCGGTGAGTTTGCCAATCCGCGTCAAGGATTGTCCAAGTAGCTTCCTCGCTGGCACTCCCCTCTCGGAAGACGGTGTCGCGAGCGAATTCGATTCTGTCCGGGAACACAGACGTGGGAGCCCAACCCTTCACCCAATCCCGCTCCCCCTCGGGACTGAAAAGCGGGAAAGCGGTGTCGGCCGCGCACGGCAACTCGAAGCTTCCGGTGCGCCTCGCTTGCTGTGCAGTCTCGTGCGCAGGAGCGGCGTTCGCGAAGGCGATGAGCCAACTTGCGAGAATTAGTTTGCAAGCAATCATAACCGTGCCTTCCTTTAGTTATTATTTATCTGCATTTCGCTTGCGGGCGGGACGCGCCTTGATTTCCTTCAGGCGGTGGCTGGCGCTGGAGTCGAGATCGAAATCGTAGAACCGTTTCAGCTCCTGGATGCGTTCAAGCGAGGCCGTACTGAAGGGCGTTTTTCCGTCGAAGGCATGGAGGACAATGCCTTCCAGCAGATCGCCGAGCGTCATGTCGTGGTACTCAGCGAAGGCTTTCAGGACTTTGAGCAGGCGCTTCTCCATGCGAACCCCGGTTTGGACGCGCTCTACAAGAAGCTTGGGATCGTCTGTCACGTTTACCATTGTACCAGGGTACATTGATACACGCAAGAGACGTGGGCGAGAACTCCAGGAAACGAACCGCCTGCCGGCGGGTTGTTTATAATCGCTTTTCACCGTTTCCCGTGGTCTTCAGCGCCGGCAGGCGCAATTCCCTGCTCAAAGGACTCTCTTGGCATTCGACGAAAACATCTACGATCTGCGGCGCCAGAAACTGAGACAAATCGAGGCGCTTGGGCAAACTGCGTACCGCAGCAAATACGAATTTACTCACACGATTCCACAGATTCTGGCGGAGTATTCGGAGAAAACGGCGGAGCAACTGGAGAATCCGCGCGTCGACGTGCGCGTGGCCGGGCGCATCATGGCGATTCGCCTGATGGGCAAGGCGGGATTCTGCCATCTGCAGCAGGGAGGGCGACGGCTGCAGATTTATGTGAAGAAAGATGGGGTCGGCGACAAGGGGTTCGAGTTGTACAAGCTGCTCGATCTCGGAGACCACATCGGCGTCAGCGGGTATTTATTTCGTACGCGCACCGGCGAGCTGACGATCCATGTGGAAGAGATCACCTTTCTCAGCAAAGACTTGCTGCCGTTGCCGGTCGGTAAGGCCATCGACGGAGATGCATCAAGCCCCGGTGGCGCCAAGAAATGGAACGAACTCACGGACGTGGAATTGCGCTACCGGCAACGCTATGTCGATCTGGTGGTGAACCCGGAGGTGCGGGAAGTTTTTCTGAAGCGCAGCAAGCTGGTGCAATCGTTGCGGCGGACCCTCGAGGCGCATGGATTCGTCGAAGTCGAGACGCCTATGATGCAACCCATTGCCGGAGGAGCGGTGGCTCGGCCGTTTGTGACCCATCACAACACACTCGACATGGATTTATATTTGCGCATCGCTCCAGAGCTTTATTTAAAACGCCTCGTGGTAGGCGGATTCGATCGCGTGTACGAAATCAACCGCAATTTTCGGAACGAAGGACTGGGCTGGCGATGGAATCCTGAGTTCACCATGCTGGAGTTCTATCAGGCTTATACGGATTATCAGGGGATCATGGACCTCACGCAGGAAATGATCACGCAGGCAGCGAGAGATGTGACTGGAGGAACCAAAACGAAGTGGGGCGATCAGGAGATGGACTGGGCGAAGTGGCAGCGCCTGACGATGCGCGAGGCGATCCTTCATTATTGGCCGGAAGCTGCGGGTGCGAAGCCGGAGATGGAAGACTTCGCGTCGCAGGAAGGCGTAGGGAGATTGGTTGAACGATTTAACCAGGCGCACGCGCATATGGCATACGACCGCAACCAGCCCGTGGGCAAGATGATTGCTAGTCTATTTGAGGCGGTCGCGGAGGAGCATCTCACACAGCCGACGATCATTTATGAGTTCCCGACTGCGGTGTCGCCGCTTTCCAGGCAGAAGCCGGATGAGCCGGAGTGGACGGAGCGTTTCGAAGTCTTCGCTGGGCAAATGGAAATATCCAACGGATTCAGCGAACTGAATGATCCCGAAGACCAGCGACGGCGATTTGAGGGTCAGTTGAAGGAGCGAGAGCGTGGCGATGAAGAGGCCCACCAGATGGACGAAGACTACATCCGAGCACTTTCGTATGGGATGCCTCCGGCGGGCGGCTGCGGTGTGGGCGTGGATCGGCTGTGCATGCTGTTGACCGATTCACACACCATCCGCGACGTGATTCTGTTTCCGTTGTTGCGGCCGGAAAAAAACTCTTCCCCTGGGGACACGGGGGACACCGAGGAAAAACCTTGAATCCCTCGATTCAGCGTTTAAGTTGCTGGGGCAGCGAATTTTATTTCGACGCTCGCCCACTCTTCCCTGAGGTGCGCTGCGGATCATACGCAGGCTTGTCCGGGCTGAAGTTGGTGCTTAGATAATCGATCAGAGCATCGCGCTCGGCAGGGTCGACCACTGCTCCCCACTTCGTCATCTTGTCGACTTCCTTGGTCCACGCGGCTTTGCTGAGACGCTGTTGCAGAATGATGCGGGCTTCATGACATTCCAGGCAGACCGTAGTGGCCTTTGCCTGCATCGGCCCAGCCGGGAGATCCGCCGTCAGGTTTGCGGTAGCAGATTTCTGATCAAGCGCCCGGAAGGGCAAAGTGGACAGGAGAGCCAGCAAAGCGAGCAACGGAAACCTGTTCACAAACAATTTCTTGTGCGGCACGAATCTACGAAACATGGACGTTCACCTGATCGATGGCATTGTAGAGATAGCCGCTCGGATTCCACGAGGGCGTGGCGGGTTGGGTGTGCCCCTGGCCGTCAGTGGCCCGCGACTGGATGGTGTAGTCGCCAGCCTTCGCAGGTTTCCATTCGTGACTCCATAGCCGCCACGCATAGTGGGCCTGGTCGTGGCCAAGCTTCGCAGGACTCCAGATCACGCCGCCATCGGTGGAGATTTCGACCTTGGTGATATCGGCTTCGCCCGCCCACGCCGCGCCGCGGATAGAAACCTTGCCGGCGGCGAGGCGGGCGCCATCGCTCGGCGCCGAGATCACAGACTTAACACTCAAGGCAGTAACCGGGTGCGTGTCTTCGGGCTTCACCGTGTCACCCGGCTTTATCGGTTGATTGGGCAGGCGATAGCCGGGGTTCATGAAATTGCCGGCAAATTCCACGTCCAGCACTTGAATTTCGCTGAGCCACTTGCACGAGGCGGCGCCAATCCAGCCTGGGACAAGAGCTCGCGCAGGAAATCCGTGATGCTTCGTAAGTGGAGATCCATTCATGTGCGTGGCGATGAGGGTATCGGCATCGAGAGCTTTCTCGATCGGAATACTGCGAATGAAGGGCGGAACTTTTCCGGGAACCTCGTCGAGTCCGCGGAACATGACATGCTTGCCCGTGGATTGCACTCCGGCGCGCTGCAGGACATCGCGGAGACATGGTCCGGAAAAACCAGCCGTACCCACCGCGCCTTTGCCCCACTGAATGCCAGGCACTTGCGGGCGATGAAGGCTACGACCGTTGCCGGCACACTCGAGCGTGTTAACAACGGAGTGGGTTTCCATCTTCGCCAACTCGTCAAGGCTCAGTCTGAGCGGCTTCTCGACTTCTCCCCCAATCGTCAGTCGCCAGCTCCCAGCCTCGAGTTCGGCTGGTTCCTGCATGTGGTTGCGCACGAAGAAATGGGGCACGGGAGTGAGCCACGTATTGAAATACTTGACTGGACTTTCAAGATCAATGAAGCGCAAGGAGCGAACAATCATGCCTTCTTCGCCAGGAAACGGAACTTGTTGTCCTTGCGGAAAGGCCGAGGTCAACCAGGCCGGAGCCGCGCCGGCTGCCAGCGCCGCCCCGGAAATCTGTTTGAGAAAGTAGCGTCTGGAGTTCATAGACATCCCACCGGGGATAAAGCTCGCTTCTTTTCGAGTGAGGAGAGCACGCCGAGATGTGCCCTGCCCCGCCTATCGAATGCTCAATCCCCAGATTGTTTTGGATCTTCGCCATTAAGTTAACACTGCCGGCCCGGAAAAGGAGAGTAGCCAAAACCTGGCCGGCAGCGCTTCCGAAGGGAAGGCGCCCTTCGAAAATTTGTACGTTCGTTGAAATCGTGATGCGGCACAAACGCTCCTTCGGGAGCACCCACGTTTATGGCAAGTAATAACGGAATGAGGTGAAGACCATTCCGTCCAAGCCCTCCGGGGTTACTCCAGGTGCTCCCGATCCTGACGGACCGACGCCAGACCAGGTCTGGCGCGTCACGTACGAATACTGAGTGCCGAACTGAAATTTACCCCTGGGACCGTTGTAAAAGCGGTACCAGAAGCCAGCCGTTCCCTCGATGATGGCCCGCGTGTCCGCCGTGCATTTCGAGAGCGAGCCCGGGTTGAAGCCGCTGGTCACGGCGAAAGAAGGAGCGGTCTCGGTGTAGCAACCGGAGTTATTGAAATGCGGCGATCCGTAACCGACATATGTGCTCGTCGCAACGTCGTAGTCGCTGGTCTTGCCGTCATACTCCGCGCCGGTGTAGGCGTAGACGTCGAGTTTCTTGCCGTGCCATTCGAGCGAGGCTAACCCCTGGTAATTCTTGATCAGGTCAGGAGTTCCATCGGCATGAATCGCCATATCGGAGAGCTGGGCCGCGCCGTAACGCCCCACGCCTTGACCACCCAAGGCGTGCAAACCGAAGACGATATGTTTGTCATCGAAGTTCCAGCGGGCGTTGGCTCCGAAGCCGCCGCCGTTTTTCGAGGAGTTGTAGGCACCCGAACCGTTGGGACCTGTAACCGCAGGATCGTTCGGGCAAGGCCCCGTCGTGCCGATGGCAAAGTTTGCGCACGGGAAGACGCGGTCACGAAACCGATCGTACAGTCCGAAGAGCTCATAGTGTCCAAACCCCGGATCGAACGCCACCTTGGCGATGATGTCCGGCGACGGGTTGAAGGTATAAGTGGCTGCAGGCGTACAAGTGGTGTAGTAGACGGGGACGGTCGCACCGGTAGGGGTGTAGGAACTGGTGGAGCAAGCGGTCAGAGCGTCGTTGTAGCTGTTGGTCGCGCCCGCCGCGCCCAGCAGGAAGTTGTCAGTGTTTCCGTGGGTGGCAAGCGTGCCCTGCGCGTTCTCCAGGGCTACGGCAAACGCCACTTTATGATTGAAATCTTTGGCGACGCGAATGCCATACTGGCGAGCAAAACTAAACCCAACGTTGTAACCGGGGTCGATGGTCATGGGCCGGGCGTCATTCGTTTTGCCCAAGTCGTCGCTGGGGGCGATGCCCGCCTTATTTTCAGTCACCAAACTCCACATCTGGCCGCCGAGAAAGCTCCATCCATTATCGAATTTGGCTTGGCCCCACGCCTGGCGCAGACGGAAAGTGTAACTATTCGTTTGCGTGGCGGAGGAGGTGTCGCCGGCGGAGAGAAAATCACCGGAGACATAGCTGGAGAACTCTACGTTCTTCAGGCGCCCGTCGACGTAGATCGTAGGCCGAGACTGGCGAGCTGAACCAAAAAACTCCGACAACGAGCTCTGCGAAGCACCCGGCATAGTCAGCGAATTGAACGGAGTGGGCAAGTCTGCGGCGAGGGCTCTCGACCGCCGCACGAACGCAGCTTCCACGAATCCGCCGGGAGTGATCGTGATCCCGCGGAAGCGAATGGAGATGACAGGACTCTGCATGGGGTTCGAAGAGGCTTGCGGCGAGGTGTCTTGCAGATTGAGCCCGGAACTGGGCGCGGGCTCTTGCTGAACCGCAACGCTGTTGCTGACTACGGCCAACGGTTGCGGCGGGGCCTGAGTCTGAGACCGGTCGGCCTTGGCCGCAGCTTCCACCGCGGACCGCTGCGACTGCCAATCCTGCTGGCGCTGCAGTTGTTGTGTAAGACGCTCGATCTGCAGTTGCTGCGCAGCCACAGCATCTTTCAGAGCCTGGACATCGGCAGCGGTCGCCGGTGGCGGCGCGGGCGCTGGGGCGGCCTCTTTGGCAGCCGGCGCGTCTGAGCCTGGAGTTTCTGCCCAGGCCCCGACTGACGATGCTGCCAGAATCGAGGCTGTTAGAAAAATTCTAATCGTTCGCTTCATGGGGTTTGTATCCTCTCCTTTTTTAGGTTCTCTGGGGAACAACATCTACCTGGGATCGATCTCCGATCTACCCATCTCTGGCAATCACCAGCCGCGGATTACGAGAATGCAATGTATTGTTTACTTATTCTATTATTACAATTCATTTACTAGGGATTAGGGATTCGGGATTAAGAATTAGGCTAAAACCGGTTCCATATTGGTTCATCCCTTGAGTGACAAACTGAACTCTGCCCGATCGTGAAGAATTGAATTAACGGCGCCGAGCCGAATAGTGATTCGCAGCCAACCAGGCACGCGCAGCCTCGAACGTAAGACCACCCAACGGTAGAGCCTTATTCACCCTTATGTCCCCCCACCACCATAGGAAGGACGCTGGCCTTTTCTTTCTTCTTGGGAACGCGTTTGCCTTTGGTTGCGCGTGGAGCAGGTTCGGCAATCAAGTCCGCCAACGTGGTATTTTCGAGAATGTTGGCGGCCGCGTCCCGCACGTCTAGAAACAACTGGTAGAGCGCGCGATGAGGCAAATCCCGGTCGATCAGCACTCGCAATTGTTCAGCATCTCCGAAAGGCGCCAGCGGTCCGTCAATCAGCCGCATGATCTCGCTCAGCCGGATGTCGGAAGGATCGCGGCGCAGCTGATATCCGCCCTTGGCTCCCCGCACACTCTCGACCATGCGCGCATTTTTTAATTCCAGGAGGATCAGCTCCAGAAATTTCTCCGGAAGATTCTCCTCATACGCGACTTCACGGATCTTGATGGCACCCTGCTGATAGCGGCGTGCCAGCATCATCATCGCTTGCAGTGCGTAAAGTCCTTTTTGCGAGATTTTCATGACCGGGAATTATGCCATAAAGTCCACTGATTTAATAGACTTTGTTGCACGAAAAGCAGCAATGCAATCTCCCAACCGTTCCTTAGCTTCGCTCGTCGGTCCCGAAAAGCACTTTGTTTCAGCAGCTTGCGGATTCCGCGTGGAAACGTCTCCTACCCAAGTGTGCACTGGATTGCAGGTTTGGCGCAGCGCAAAAGTCCAAACAGTTGGACGGGCCAGGTTTAACCCTCCGGCAAAATGCGCAGCACCTGCACCGTAATGTTATCCGGCCCTCCCCGTTGCAAGGCTAACTTCACCAACGCTGCACAACACTCCGCAGGAGAGTTTCGGCCCGTTTCCATCTCCAACTCCTCCTCCGTCACGACGCCCCAGAGTCCATCAGTGCACAACAGCAGATCGTCTCCGTCCTGTAACTCCGTAGGATGTTCCCGCCCATCCACCGCGACTTCGATTCCCGCCCCTAAGGCCGCGGTGAGGATATGACGCTGGGGGTGTTTTTCTGCGTCCTCGGCGCGCACGATACCATTCTCCACCAGCCGACCAACGTAGGAATGGTCGCGAGTCAAGCGCGAAATGCGCCCGGCGCGCACCAAATAGAGGCGGCTATCTCCAACGTGAGCGAAATAAAGTTCGCGGTCCCGGACGACCAACGCGGTGCAGGTCGTTCCCATTCCATGCAACTCGGGATGCTGAAAAGCGTGGGTTTGGATTCTGGCGTGGGCCGTGGCAAACGCTTCCAGCAAAGCTGCCCGCGGATCGTCCCGAACAACGTTGTCGTAGACTTCACGAACAGTCTCTACCGCCAAGCGACTGGCTTCCTGGCCACCTTCATATCCACCCATGCCATCGGCGATCACGGCCAGTCTTCCCTTCCGCTGAAATTCGTCCTCAGCAGCCGGTTCCCAATAGAGGTAGGAATCTTCGTTGTTATCGCGCTGGCACCCGACGTCGCTGAGGCTCGCCACTTCCATTCCGGGTTTCACATTCATGCAATCGACCGACATTGCTCACTGGCGGCAAGGCGAATGAGGGATCCGCAAGCGCCCCATTCTGCCGAAGACAAGGCGCCCCACTGCCCCGGCCATTATAGACAAGTGCTCGCGGAAAAAAGCAAACGTCTGCGACTCGGCAGGAAATGAGAAAGCCGCGGCCATCTGCGGCTCTGGTCCTGAACTTGTCTTGAACTTCGGGAGATAAGTAACGGCATTGCGGATCCGAATGCTTATCCTTGTAAATGCGATTGCTCACGTGGTTCTGCTCCTTGTTGAGCTGCCGTTGCTCACCCTTGGTCAGGTGACCGTCATGAGCAGCCATGTCAGCCTTCTGCTGGTTCTCGATATTCTGCTCCCGATTCTCAATCCGCGAGGTATGGCCCGGTGTCAGGGTACCGTTCTTGACACCATTCGCGATCCGGTCCTGCTGATTGGTCTCGCGAGCATTGACTTCATTGACGCGAGGATGGCCCGGATCGACCTGGCCCGGTCCCGCGCCGGAGGTGTTGCTTTCTTGGGTTTGAGCAGAGGCGGCACCCACCAAAATCAAACCACGCGCCGCCAGGACTAAGAGCGACTTCGTGATTATATTGTTCATGTTCCGACTCAACCCTCGCGTTGAAGTTAGAAGCCGGCTATTTTACGGAGGGATGGAATCGAGGAAAGGCGAGGGGCAACCAATCATTCCGTCCACGGAGGAATGACGAGCGAACCTGTCGGCTCTCCCAGCGTTGCGAGCGCCGGTTGAATCTTTCGCTGCAAGTCACAGTTTCTACCGGAATTACTGTATATGACGTGTGCCCGCGGGCTGCGTATCATCCCGATACGCTCGCGCGTGCCGAGCGATGTATCCAGTTTTGAGTGAGTTGAAAAGTCGCTTTTACCGCAAGAGAAATGCCTCTGCAAAGTGGGGAAATGACCGCCGGTCAGATATTGTTGGATAAGGAAGCAAGCCCACCGCGCGCTTACTACGACGCCCAAAAAGGCGACGCTTCGCGCGGCTCGTCCAGGTCCCGCGCTGCGGTAACGTCCTACCTCGCGTCTGTGTTGGTGCTGGCTGCGCTCTGCCCATTCCTTCTCGGACAATCGTCGCCTCACACTCGCGGGCGCAAGCCACCTGAGTATACGTTCAAGATCATACGAACATTTCCGCATGACCCGAGTGCGTTCACCCAGGGCTTGGCATACCATAACGGCTTTTTTTATGAGAGTACTGGTTTGAATGGCAGATCGTCGCTGCGGAAGGTTGGTATGGAAACTGGCGAAGTTCTGCAGCGGATCGACTTGGCGCCCGAGTTCTTTGGCGAAGGCATCACTTTGCTGGACGACCAAATCCTTCAGCTCACTTGGCGGTCCCAAACCGGATTTGTTTACAACTTGAACGACTTCCACCTGTTGCGGCACTTCTCCTACTCCGGCGAAGGGTGGGGCCTGGCCACCGACGGCCATGAAGTCTTCCTGAGTGACGGAACGCCGGAGATTCGTGTGCTGGATTCCGGGACGTTGGCGGAGAAGCGAAGTTTTACCGTTCACGATGGCATTCATCACATCGCTGAGTTGAACGAGCTGGAGTTCGTGGATGGAGAACTTTTTGCCAACATCTGGCAGACGGATCGAATCGCCAGAATCTCTCCGCAGGACGGTCAAGTGGTCGGATGGATCGACCTGAAGGGACTGTTGAGCCCGGTTTATCGCCTGGAATCTGGCGCCGTCTTGAATGGAATTGCTTACGACTCGATTCGCAAGCGCTTGTTCGTAACCGGGAAGTTGTGGCCGAGCGTCTTCGAGATTCAACTCGTTCCGAGGTAACCGCATTCCGCGCCTAAGCCGGATGAACCAAGCTATCGCTCGCGAAACCCGAACTTTTCGCGGATCATTTATCTTTTGAGAGGAATCCTCCTCCTCTTCGTGGCATCCTAAATACCTAATCCAAGGAGAACGTTGATGGCTGTCGCAACTGAAATCCTGACGCCCCTTTCAGCCGAACAACTCACAAAAATGGATGCCTATTGGCGAGCCTGCAATTATCTATCGGCAGGAATGATCTACCTCCGCGCGAATCCTCTGCTTCGAGAAGCGCTGAGGCCTGAGCACATCAAGAATCGTCTCCTCGGGCATTGGGGATCGGATCCCGGCCAGTCGTTCGTGTGGGTTCACTTGAATCGACTCATCAAGAAATATGACTTGAATGTGATGTACATCTCCGGCCCGGGACACGGTGCGCCCGCCACCCTCGCCAACAGCTATCTCGAAGGCCATTATTCGGAGATTTACCCCGACAAGAGTCGTGACGAGTCCGGCATGCTGAAATTCTTCCAGCAGTTTTCCTTTCCCGGTGGGATCGGTTCGCACTGCACACCAGAGACTCCGGGCTCGATTCACGAAGGCGGAGAACTCGGGTATTCGATTTCGCACGGCTACGGAGCGGCATTCGATAATCCCGATCTCATCGTCACCGTGATGGTGGGAGATGGCGAAGCGGAGACAGGTCCGCTCGCCACCTCCTGGCATTCGAACAAATTCCTGAACCCGATTCGCGACGGTGCCGTTTTGCCAGTGCTGCATCTGAATGGTTACAAGATCGCGAATCCCACCGTGCTCGCGCGAATTCCGCAGGACGAGTTGGAAGCCCTATTGGTCGGGTACGGCCACCAGCCTCACTTCGTCGCAGGCGACGAGCCAGCCGAGATGCATCAGAAGATGGCTTCCACTCTGGAGCAATGCATTCTCGAGATTCGCTCGATCCAGCAGAATGCCCGCTCCAAGAAAGATGCGACGCGACCGCGCTGGCCGATGATTGTGCTGCGATCGCCAAAAGGCTGGACCGGTCCCAAGCAAGTAGACGGCCACAAAGTGGAAGGCACCTGGCGTGCCCACCAGGTTCCCGTGCTTGACCCGGTTACCAATCAGAAGAACCGCAAGATTGTCGAAGACTGGATGCGCAGCTATGAGCCGGAAAAGCTTTTCGATGCCACCGGAAGGCTCATACCTGAACTGCAGGAGCTTGCCCCTTCCGGAGAACGCCGCATTTCTGCTAACCCGCACGCCAATGGCGGGCTTCTGCGGAAAGAGCTTGAGATGCCAGACTTCCGCGATTATGCCGTTGCGGTGAAGGCTCCGGGAGCGATGTATGCGCCGCCGACCGATGTGCTCGCGCATTTTCTCGCGGAGGTGATGCGCCGTAATATGAATTCTTTCCGCGTGTTCGGACCGGACGAGACGGCCTCCAACAGACTTACAGCCATCTATGCCGCCTCAAAGAAAACATGGCTTGCAGAATATAGGCCGGACGACGCAGACGGCGGCGAACTCGACGTCTCCGGGCGGGTGATGGAAATGCTCAGCGAGCACACGCTGGAAGGTTGGTTTGAAGGCTATGTCCTCACCGGCCGCCACGGTTTCTTCTCGACGTATGAAGCGTTCGTGCATGTGATCGATTCCATGTTCAACCAGCACGCCAAATGGCTGGAGAAATCGAAGAAGGAGCTGTCCTGGCGAGCGCCCGTGCCGTCGATCAACATCCTGATCACGTCGCTGGTGTGGCGGCAGGACCATAACGGCTTCACTCATCAAGATCCCGGATTTCTCGATGTGGTCACCAACAAGAGTCCCGACGTGGTGCGCATTTACTTGCCACCCGATGCGAACTGCTTGCTCAGCGTAGCCGACCATTGCCTGCGTTCGCGTGACTATGTCAACGTGATCGTCGCCGACAAGCAGGATCACCTTCAATATCTCGACATGGACGATGCCGTTACGCATTGCACCAAGGGCATTGGCATCTGGGATTGGGCTTCGACGGACGATGGCACGGAACCGGATGTAGTCATGGCCTGTGCCGGCGATATCGCCACTATGGAGTCGCTTGCGGCGGTCCAGATTTTGAAGCAGCACTTCCCTGATTTGAAGATCCGCTTCGTGAACGTTGTCGATCTCTTTCGCCTCATGCCAGAAACCGAGCACCCGCACGGACTTTCCGAACGCGACTTCGATTCCCTGTTCACCACCAACCGACCCGTCATCTTCAATTTCCACTCTTACGCTTCGCTCATCCACAAACTGAGCTACCGCCGCACCAATCACGAGAACATTCACGTTCGCGGATATAAGGAAAAGGGCAATATCAACACGCCACTGGAGCTTGCGATCATCAACCAGGTCGATCGCTTTGACTTAGCGATCGATGTGATCGACCGCGTTCCGCGCCTGCAACCCATCGGCGCACACGTAAAAGAATGGCTGAAGTCACAAATCATCGACAGCATTAACTACGCGCACGCGGAGGGAATTGATAGAGAGGAAATTCGCAATTGGAAATGGGCGGAATAGGCGTGGCGGCAGAGCCAGTCAAGAAGGACGATCTGATTCTCGCGCTGAACAGCGGCTCGTCGTCGCTGAAGTTCGGTGTCTATTCCCGAGGGGCGAGCGATGAAGAGCCGCTGTTGACCGGGAGCGCCGACGGCATTAGTCGCAGCAATGGCACTCTGCACATTCGTTCCGCCGATGGAGAATCGCTGGTGCAGCGCGAGTGCATTCACGAATCGCAAGTCCATGCACTCAGCCTGCTGGCTACAGCAATCCGCGAACACATTCACGGCGGTCCAGTGGCTGTCGGCCATCGCGTGGTCCATGGAGGTCCCAACCTTGTCAGGCACCAACTCATTACTCCGCAAGTTTTGGATGAGCTACGCGCGGCAACTCACTTCGCGCCTCTGCACATTCCGCAAGCGCTAAAGCTGATTGCGTCCGCCCAGTCGATCTTCCCTGCCGCCTCTCACTTCGCATGCTTCGACGACGCTTTCCATCAGACGATTCCGGAAGTTGCCTCGCGCTTCGCTCTTCCACGGCGCTATTTCGACGCGGGAATCCGGCGCTACGGATTCCACGGCATTTCCTACCAATCGCTGGTGCATCGTTTCGGTGCAAAGATTCCTCAACGAGCCATTTTTGCGCATCTGGGGAACGGATCAAGTCTCTGCGCTTTGCGGAATGGGGCCTCGATCGACACCACAATGGGACTCACTCCCACAGGCGGCATTCCCATGGGTACGCGTTCGGGCGATCTCGATCCGGGCTTGATTCTTTACCTTCTGCGCAATGAAAAACTCGACGCCGACAAGTTGGAAGCCTTGCTCAATCATCAGAGCGGGCTGTTCGCGCTGTCGTCGGGCCAGAGCGACGTGAAGACCTTGGAGTCTCAGGCCCGCTCAGGCGACCGGGAATCAGCTCTGGCGCTGGAGATTTTTGCAGTGTCGGTACGCAAGGTGATCGGCGCCTACGTTGCCCTGCTGGGTGGTGCGGACGTCCTGGTCTTTACCGGCGGCATCGGAGAGCACAGCGAACCAGTTCGGTCCGCTGCAACCAAGGGGCTCGAAACCTTGGGACTGACTACGGATAAAGTTCAAATTTTCCCGACTCAGGAAGAACAACAGATTGCGCGCCATTGCCGCACCTTGATGGCGCTTGGCCATAGCCACGATAGAGCTTAGATCAGCGTATTCTCCGGCTGCGGACGGTTCGCCCCGCAGTCCCGCTGACAGCGATTCCCTCTCCCGGGTCACTCCCAGGGAATGGAGGATAGGTTCCTCTCCGAGCGTCAGGTGCTCGCGTCGGCCACAATCTGATGGGCGTAATCGACGCGCGGGTTGCCTGGTAATGCACCAGGGCTCGTGCCGGATGATACCCTCGCAATGCTCGCACGCCGACTGCGCACGATCGCGATTGCTGTGGTACGGGAAGGTTTGGAATGGTTTCCGACATTGGTCGCACCGGCCTTCTTCAACGGAGTTGCCGAGCCTACCCGGCAGCGCTCGAAAAATTGCTTTCTGATGGCCTCCGATTTGCCTGGCAAAGTTCCGCAGAATGGCTGTTGTCACAGGACTACGTCACCTACATCACGTCGGGCGGGTTCCCCTGGGACCGAGTGCGATAGCAATCGATGAAGAAGCACAACCGCCCTACTGGTTGGCCTTCGAATGAATATCGCTGCCGACGTCTCCAACGGCAGGAACGGTCAGCTTGTGCGAGGCACGGTGCGCAACAGTGGATCACCGAAACATGGCTCCTGAGTGAACGCTACCGGCTGCAGTGGTGATGGATCTTGTGCGACCAGAAAGAGTTGAGAACTCATCCAAAAAATCAAAAGGCGCGCGTTCATGATAGACGCACGCCCTCTATCAAAAGATGAGCTCAATTTTTGAGCTATCGGCCGAAATATTTTGCGTTCAGTTCCGTGAACGAATTCCACTTTTCAGGTAGGTCATCAAGAGCGAAGATGGCCGAGACCGGGCACACCGGAACGCAGGCGCCGCAGTCGATACACTCCACCGGATCGATGTAGAGCAACTGCTCCGTGGCGTACTTGGGATCATCTTTCTTGGGATGAATGCAATCCACCGGGCACGCGTCCACGCACGCTGTGTCTTTGGTGTTGATGCAGGGCTCTGCGATTACATAAGTCATGACGGTGTCGATCTCCTAAGCTGGATGCCGATATTCTACTACGGCGACCTGCGAGAACGGGTATTCTAGCAAGAAATCATGAGGCGCCGCAAAGAGAAACGGCTGGCAGCGCGGGCCGCCAGCCGTTCATCCAAGCAATCCGGTGCAAGTGCTGATTACCGGTGACCGCCGCCGCCATGGCCACCACCTCCGCCGTGGAAACCGCCGCCGCCACCGTGGAATCCACCTGCGGACCCACCATGGAAGCCGCCGCCGGCAGAGCCGCGGAGCGCGCTACCACCCCGGTATCCGCCACCCGCGTATCCTCGTCCGGCATACCCACGTCCGGCATAACCGCCGCGTCCGTAGCCATAACCAGCGCGCCCGTAATAGCCGTGGCCCCAACCGCCTCGCCAACCACCACCCCAACCATGTCCCCAGCCGTACCACGGGCCGGCGCCGATGAACCCTCCGCCCACGAACCAGTCAGGCCCATAGTAGCCATAAGGCGCGCATGCGTAAGGGTAGTATCCGTAATAGCCATAGGCGCAGGTCGGCGCTACGCCAACGTATCCCGGGCCAAATCCTACGCCCACTCCAACCCTGACCTGCGCTTGCGAATAGGCCAGGGGTACCATCAAAACCATTGCCAGAGCCAAATATTTCATATACCGCATGGTGAATCCCCCTTGTCTCAGATCCGCCCGTTTGAACCAATACGCCTTCGGACCTGCAGGCCTTCCAGATCTTGCTCCAACCGGATCGCCTACTTATTTGAACTCGGGAGTACCAGAAAAGTTGCTGATTCATGAGTGGCTGATTTCGGCCACTATGTTTGAATTCAGCCACTTGGCGGCGCCCAAAGCGGTAAGTGGCGATCCGGAGCATTCTAAGCCTAACTTTTTCGGGCGTCTTCTGTGCGAACGTCACGGTTTCGCGCCGACCAGCGCCTCACTCGGCTCGTACTCCACGATGTATCCCGCCACCGCGCTCGCCGCAACCGTCAACGGCGAGGCCAGATACATCTGCCCCGGCCCGCTGCGTCCGGGGAAGTTACGATTTTGCGCGCTGATTACCACCTGATCGGGACGCGTGGAAACTCCCGGACCGGCGTTGATGCAGGCACCGCAACTAGGCTCGATCACGCGGGCTCCGGCCTTTTGGAAGATGTCCAAGTAGCCCTGGCGCAGGCAATACTCACGCGTTTCCTGCGATCCGAACTGGATGAAGAACTCGACCGAGTCGGCCACCCGCTTGCCCTGCTTCAGGGCATCAGCCAGCACGGCGGCATACATATCCATGTCTTCGTTTTTGCCGGCGGTGCAGGTTCCACCGTAAGCAATCTCCACCGGGACAGGCGTGTTCAGATCGCGAATATACTTTCCATTGCCCGGATCGCCGGGAGTCGCAACCATAGGAGTAATTTCCGACGCATCAAGTTCGATCACCTCCGCGTAGGTAGCGTCCTTATCGCTGAAAAGTCCTTCGATCATGGCCAGCGCTTTGGCGCGATCCATGCCGCGCCGCTCGACCAGGAACTCCACCGCTTTCTGGTCAGGCGCCACGATGCCGGTAAACCCGCCAATCTCCGCCGCCATGTTGGTCATGGTGGCGCGCTCGTCAACGCTAAGTGCCTCGATGGCTTCGCCAGCGTACTCCATTACTTTGGCCAGCGCTTGGCCGCTGCGTACGTAGTCGAGGCTCAGAATCTTCAGAATGAAATCTTTCGCGGTGGCATTCGGATGCCGCTTGCCGCGAATGATAATCTTCACCGACTCCGGCACCTTGACGCGAACGTCCTTCGTGATCCAACTGTTGAAAACGTCAGTCGTTCCAATCCCAAAAGCTACGCACCCAATCGCCCCCACGTGCGGCGTATGCGAATCCGAGCCGATATTTAACTGGCCGGGCAGTGCATAGCTCTCGAGCACGATCGAATGGCAGATGCCCTCTGAACCCTTGCGGTCCCTTAACTCGCCATGCAACCGGATTCCCTGCTTGGCGGCAAAGTCCTGCTGCTTCAACTTGAGTTGCGTCGCCAGATCGAGCAACCCAAGTTTCTTTTTCTCTTCTGAAATCACCTCGTCAAGAAATGTCAGATGGTCGCGGAAGAAAATGATGCTTGAAGCATCGTTGACCTTCGCATCCTTACCGACGTATCGCTCGAAAAAGATGGCTGCCATCGGCGTGACGTACTCATGGCTGAAGCGCAGGTCGGCCTGCGCGAAGCCTGTATCGCCGGGCTGCACACTGGCAACGCCGACTTCGCCCTTCTCGTTCTGCATGCGCCGCGCAAATATTTTTTCAGCTACCGTCATGGGACGCTTTTCCGTCCGGATCGGCGGCAGAAAGACTTTCCTCTGCATGCGGGCCACGTTGAAGGGAAACAGCCCGCCGTATTCAATCACCTGGCGCGTGATTTCATCCTCGCCAGCAGTGAACTCGCTGAGCGGAATGTCTACTCCGCCGCGAATTCTGTCGATCAGCGAAAAGTTGGTCGAGGTCAGCACGCCCAGGTTCTGGCAGTTTTGCTTGTAAATCCGCTCGATATTTTCCGCAATCACCACGCGAATGCCGGCACACATCTCAGCATAAGGTGACTGCTCGCGGCTCGATCCTTTGCCGCGACGCTTGCCACTGACCGCGCACACAAATCCGCCACGCTTCACATCGCCGCGCCCAATCGGCGTCAAGCTGCCGCACTTGAGTCCGAGATAGGGAATCTCGCCCAGCGTCTCGTCAAAGTAGAAACAGTAATGCGCAGGCGTAATTTCGTCCGTCGAAATGTCATCCCGCAGTTTGGGATTGTTCGCAGGATTTCTTGTATCCCAGGGCAGGTCTTCACCGGCGAGTTGCCGCTTGACCAGATCGGGATCTTCCGTGAGGAAAAGGATGCGTCCTTGCAGCCGGACCTGATCCGGTCGTCTATCGATTCTGCGTTCCATTAAAGAGTTGATCACGGTGAGCCTGTTGAGTTGAAGGATTAAGAACAGGCAGAGGCGGCTACCCGGTCTTCAAATATTGTAACGCGTAGGAGGATAGAAACCGCCCCGGGCGGGATATTCGTGATGTTCATGCGCCGCCCTTGTCAAACATCTCGCCCGCTCGAATTGCCGCCGTCAGCCGGTTTTCCTTTGGCGCCAGAGGACCAGTGGCATCAAGGAGTTACGGCACAGGGAGGATTGTGCGCGCGATTGAAGTCGAGCACAACCGTTCCGTCGACCACGGGATCGGTTTCGATAAATCGACCGCCCGGGTTAGGTGTCCGTTTTGCCAGTGCGGTCATTGAAAACAAAAAACAGACCTTTCGCAGGATCGCCGCCCACAGTAGTCAGCTTCCCTACCTGACCGTTGATCGGGAAAACTGTGGTACTCACCACCGGCGCCGGTGGTGAACAATCGCCCAAAACATTCGGCACATCGTTCGTCTTTTTCATGCGACGGCACCCCGGTCGCAGTCACGCGATAACTCATGTCCAGCGGATACAACATTAGGCCGTGGAAATGGCGGGCCGCCGCGCCTGACAAGTCTTTCCGAGGATTGCCGACCCGATCGCCGCGCCCGATCACGTGGAACGGAAGGCTTCCCATCTCGCCGGTTGACGGGTGTCCGGAAATATCGGGATCCAGTCTCTCCGGCGGCGCGGTTATCGGTTTGCCCGCGATCAGACCATGCGCTTCTCGGAACAACTTGAACGTGACCTCTTTGCTCTCAAGGCTGAAGCCGCCGGCATGCGCGGGGCCTGCGGGAAAGACAATGGCATTGCCGCCGGCGCTACCGAAAGAGTTGACTCCGGCCCTAAGCCAATGCAAACCGGCAAGAGGCCGTCAGTCTTGTTTCAGATCGTCAATCTGTTCAGCCTTCCATGCCTCGAACGAGTGCACGTAGGCCGCGTCGGGAGCGGTAACCGGGGAGGAAGAGGTTTGCGCAATTCCCAAAGAAAACGACGTTAAGCCCTGCGAGAAACAGAACGACAGAGGCACTTCGCATCATCGCGCCCATGTCCTCAACTGGCTGTCACTCTCGCGGAACAGAATCAGTGAATTCGGCAGAAAGCTATCGCTTGTACTCCCGCGGATCCGGCAGCGGCTCCATTCCGCGTCCGGCGAAGATTTCCTTGAACTCCTCGAGCAGAGCCTCATGCAGCAGGCCATTGGAGGCCACGGTTTCGTGGCTGTTGAGTTCAAATGGCGAGCCGTCGAAACGGGTAACGTTCCCGCCAGCCTCCTGCACGATGAGTACGCCCGCCGCCGTGTCCCAGGGGTTGAGATTGAACTCCCAGAAGCCGTCGTAGCGTCCCGAAGCCACGTTGCACAAATCCAGCGCGGCGGATCCCGCGCGGCGCACTCCGTGGGTGTGCAGCGTGATCTGGTGATAGAAATAAATATTTGGATTTTTGTGCCGCTTATGGCTGGGAAACCCCGTGGCCAGGAGGCTTTCCTTCATCGTCGCAACTTTGGATACGTGAATGCTTTCTCCATTCAGCCGCGCGCCTCTTCCCTGCTCGGCCGTGAATAACTCATCGCGAGTGGGATCGTAGACTACGGCGGCAATGCGGCCGGTCATTTGCCCTGACGGCCCTTCTTTTTGCACCTGTGATTCTAAGCTCTGGGACGCCCAGCTCCGGGATTCCGGGCTCTGGGACTGCAAGGTCTTGGACTCCGAACCTCGATGTTCCAAACCCATCGATACGCAGAAGACGGGATAGCCGTGCGCGAAGTTGGTCGTACCGTCGAGCGGATCGACATACCACCGATAGTCGCTGCCCTGGTCGCTCAGTCCCTGCTCTTCGCCCAGAACGTCGTGAGTGGGCCACCGTGCGCGGATACGATCGCGAATCAGCGCCTCCGCCGCGCGGTCGGCCGCTGTCACGAGATCGGCGTCGCCTTTGTACTCTATCTTCAGGTGCTGATGAAAGTAATGCATCAGCAGCGCGCCAGCTTCGCGCGCGATCGATGACATGGGGGGAAGGAAGCCGTCGCTGGGAGTAGTAGGCATGGGGTCTTTTGTTTTGGGTCTTAGCTCTTAGGTCTTCGCTCTTAGGTCTTGGGTCTTAGGCGGCCTTAGGCTGCGGTGCAAAGGGCATCCATTCCATAAGATGTCGGTCTTCCAGATGCCTAAGACCGAACACCCGAGACCGCTCGCCTATTTCTTGCCATCTTCGGTGATGTACATGATTTCGTGCTTAAAGATGAACAGATTCGGCTCGCCTTCGCGCGTCAGGCGCACCATGTGCTTGTCGTAGTATTCGATCCATCCACTCACGGTCTGTCCATCCATCAGCTTGACGCTCACCGTTTTCTGCTTCTCTCCCAAAGCCTTCAGAAAGTTGGCTTCCTCAAAAGTCTCTTCCGGCGGTGGGGTCCGCCCACGCTTGGGCCCATTGGGATTTCCATGAGTGCGGAACGGCATGCTGGCATTGTACACAAATGCGCGGCGTTAGTCGGCGGCCCATTAGACCCATAAAAACAGTAAAACAAGGCAGTGGTTGCTTTGCGGAAGATACAATATCGTGGACGATGGTAGGAGGGCTGCCATGAAGTGTCTTCCTTGCATTCTCCCGTTGACGCTCTTTGCAGCGACCTCAGGATTGGCGCAAGTCAGGCCGAGACCACCCGGACTGCAACAAGCAGATCAAGCTGCGCAACAGGCGGACAAGGCCATCCCGCCCCCGACCTCGCAGCAAGCGCACCACGATTTGGCCAAGCTCCGCCAGGACGCTGACGAACTGGCCAGGATTTCGCAAACCATACCGACCGATGTCTCGAGCGTCCAGAAAGGCATGCTGCCCAAAGACATGATCGAAAAGCTCAAACGCATTGAAAAACTCTCCAAGCATTTGCGAACTGAGGTCAGTCCATAAAACGGCAGATCTAGGGAACGTTGGAGCCACTCGAACAGCAGCACAGTCTAAAGAAAAAAACACCAGCCCTTGGCGGCGCTGGTGTTTAACACTTCTTCGGAAGATAAACTAGAACACTATCTTCAGGCTGAACTCGGTTTCACGCGGCGAGCCCAGCGTGTATACGCCGGTACCAACGCCGACCCGGTTCACGAGCTGTCCGGCGTAGTTGGTTCCGTTGATGCTGCCGGTGGAACCGGTCAGCAGCCCTGACATCATACTCGCCGGCAAGTCAAAATTGGCGAAGTTGGGAAGGTTGAAGAAGCCCACCCCGGGCTTGATCGTCAATCGCCCATCGAAGAAGCTGTGGCTCCAGGCGACGGTCGCGTCGAAGGCCTTCAGCCATGGATAGTTGACCTGATCAAAGGGTGCCAACGGCAACGTGGTGCCGCCGTTATACACGCCACCCAATGCGATCAGGTCGTTTTGCGTCATCACCTTCTGCTGAACGAGCACGTTGGCTGCGGGCGTTAGGGTGTTCGCTGCAACGAGATTGTTGAAGCTAGAGATGGCCCCGTTGAGGCTCTCGGCGTTGAGGTTGCGATCAAAGCTGCCGACATGGGTTCCCGGAAGGGGATCCTGCGTGACCCCGCTGCCCGTGAAGTCGGTGCGGAAGATTTCTCCGGCGCCGAGCCCCGTATTCGGGACCGTAGGAGTGATCGCAAGTGGGCTGTAGAAATGGGACATGACGCCGATCTGCAGTCCGCCTCGCAAATCCACGAAACCACCAAAGGAAAGCTGGTGGGTCCGGTCGAGCGTGGAAGGTCCAAAATAGCGATTTACGTTTTGGTTATCCAGCGCCGGAACGATGAAGTCCTGATCGGCGGCGGCCGCCGTCACCACGGCTCCAGCTCCTACGCCTCCACCGGAATTATTGAAGTTGGACAAGGCATAGGAGATCTGGAAATTCAAGTCCTTTGCGCCTCGGAACGGAGCTTTTACATTGTCGATCCACTTCGCCTGCAGGCCGTTGTAAACGGAACGACCGACTGGCGAAAGGAAAGTGAGGGGTGGCGCGAGCGGGTTGATGCCGCCAAAGGCGCAGGGGTGACCAACTGCCGCAAGACAACTGCTGCCGCCCATGTCAGCGGAAGAGCCCAAGCCCTGCCCGGCGAAGTCGGCAATGGTGGCGGTCCGGGCTGGGTTAGCAGCCGTCCCGTAGGTTCCACTGTCGTTCGTTCCGTTTGATGGATCGAGGGCACAGTTAGCATTATAAGTTCCGGCAAGCCCAGCTCCGGTTCCGTTTCCGCAGTTGGCAATCGTTGCCGCAACTGCGGCGGCGGCGCCCGTTGCGTTGAAGTACCTCATATCTCCGGCGTGATTCTGGTCCACCCCCAGGAGGAAGTGGGTCTGAACGTTGCGGATGAAGTCAACGCTTAACACCATGCCGGGATGAATTTCGCGCTGGACACCGATATTCATGACCACCGAACGTGGCGACCTATAGTTGGGGTCGAACATGTTAGTACCGGACTGGAAAAAGCAGTTGGAACCGTCGGCGCAGCCGGTAAGGTACTGTCCGGCATAGCTTGGATTGGGCTGCTGCAGGTCCAGGGGCGAGGCCGCCTGATACTGCTTCGAGAGAGCTATGACAGCCGGCACGGCGTTCCCAATTAAGGGAAAGCCCGCCGAGGTGCCGCAAACCGCCGCACTTGGCGTGATGGGGCCAGTCGAAGTCTGTAGAGTTGACGGTGACCCTGCAGCAGCACACGGTGAGGGGAACTGCGCGAAGGCGCCTGTGGCCTCTCGGAAAGGACCGTCAAAGAGTACGTTGTTCCAGATGGCGTTCTCCCAGAACAAGCCGATTCCGCCACGGATTGAGGTCTTGCCATTTTTCATCGGATCCCAAGCAAAACCGAGGTCTGGGCCAAAGTTCTTATTGGGCTGATTCACGGGGTTGCCTAGCCCCGGAATTAGAGCGCTGAGTTCGGGAATCGCGGGGTATTGGTTGTCCGTGCGGCCTGTATCGCGCTCATACCGCAATCCGTAAGTGAGCGTGAAGTTCGATTTGATCTTCCACGAATCGCCGAGATACAGAAGAATGCGGTTGTCAGGCCCCAACCCGCCGGCAGGGAACCCCAGCGCCGCTTTCGATGTGGAGAAGCCCAAGCCATTTCCCAAGGTATAGCCGCCGTCGGCTGGGTAGTTCAACGGATTACCCGAACCTCCTGGAAACGGCCCGGACGCAGCCGCCGCGATATCCGCTGTGGTGACCTGGGAGATGACTTGGGGTCCATTCTTAAAAAATGAGGCGAAGCCGCCGCCCTGAAGATGATTAAACGTAGCTCCGTAGCGAATGATGTGCGAACCTAGAATGCGACTGCCGTCATACTTCACTTCGTGGTCGCTTTGCGGAGTGCTTTGCGGAGCCAATAGATTCGGCCCGGCAGTCAAGCCAGTGGCTCCCATGAAAATTTCCGCTCCCAGATCGTCGAAGGGCAGAGAGGCGTTACCCGTGGTCGCATCCACAATCTGGTTTTGGAACTTCAGGAACGAGAAGCGGATGGAGTGAGTGAAGGCGCCAGTATTGAAATCGACTCCAACCACATGATTGCGCGTGATGTTTTTGTTGTCGTAGAGCGAATAGCCGAATCCAAAGGTTGCGCCAAGCAAGTTCTTGAAATAGGAGAAACGGTAAAAGGCGCGCGCGCTCTTGGTGAGCTGGTAGTCCAACCGGCCGAGCAGATTATCCTCGCGGAAGGGATCGCTGAAATTTCCGGAGTACGCCTGGAACGGCGCAGAGATTGGGACCGGCGTTTGCGTGTTCTGCGTGGTCCGCTCTCCGTCGAGGAAGAAGAACGCCTTGTTCTTGATGATCGGTCCGCCCAAGTCGCCACCGTACTGGCTGCGCTGGGAGTACGGGCTGGCCCCTCCCGGAAGCGCCGCCCAGCCTACGCGATAGTCACGAAACTGACCAAACGCTTCGCCGTGGATTCCGTTGGTTCCGGACTTTGTGGTCACATTGACTGAACCCGAAGAGGTCAGCTCGGTCGACATATCCAAACTCGCCTGACCGATCTGGAATTCCTGAATGCCGCTGGCCGGAATGTCAGTCGTGGTCGTGCCCACGGTTTCGTCCGAGACGTCGACACCGTCAACTTCGATGCGGGCAGTCCGCCCGTAACGACCGCCGAACGAGATGGAGGAATAGCCAGCCTTCGTAGGATCGAAGTTCTGACCATCTTGAATCTGAACACCTGGTTCGAGCTGCGCCAAGTCAAGGAAGTTCCGCCCGTTGACGGGTAAGTTTTCGATCTGGCTGGCTGTCAAAACTCCCTGGACGGTGGCCTGCTCGGTATTGACCTGAACCTCGCTGGCCTGTACCTCAACCACAGTACTTTCCTGGCCGATTTCAAGCTTTACGCTCCCGTTGGCGGCGTTGTCGACCCTGACTTCCATGGCTAACTGTGCCGTTTTGAAGCCTTTGGCCTCGATGCGTACCGCGTAGGCACCCGGGATCAACGCACCCAGAGAATACTCCCCCGACGCGTTGGTGGTGGCGTGAAGGGTCTGGCCCGTCGGCCCGGTGACTGTGACCTTGGCGTTTGGTAACAGCGCGCCGGTTGCGTCCGTCACGTTGCCCTGGATACTGCCCGTCGCAATCGACGTTTGAGCAACCGCAATCGAGGAGATGAGCAATGCGGATAAGGCAACCAAGGCCAGCACGGTAAATCGTGCGCCGGGGCGGGAGGAAAATAGCTTCGACATCGTAGACCTTCCTTTCGGAATTGCTATTACTGCAATTGTTCTCGCCACACCGCTTCGAGGAAGCGATCTTCCGGAAGCCGTATCAGAAAGTTTGAATCTCTCGAGCCACGGGATCGGGCGGGATGCATATCCGAACGTCCCACCACAGATCATCTGCGAAAACCGTCCCCGCGCCCGCAAGATATTCTGGGTGCACTGAAGCAATTTTCCAGCCAGCGCGATTCAATTTGGGAAACAATCCAATTGAGTTATGTTTTTCAGCAACTTAGGCGGATTGTTGGAGCGGAGCAGAACAAACGTAGGCGATTGCAGAGCCGCAGAAATCCTAAAAACTGTATATTCAATCTGCAAAAGGAAATTCGCCGCTGTTAATTCCAAGGTAACAGCTTCTCAGACAGATGCGAACAAGGTGTTTAGTTCAGAGGGAGTTAGACGAAAGCTGCAGCGTGCTATCGTATCAAAAATCGGACTTGAATGAATAATACCCGGCGCGGTGGCGGGCTCGGTAGCTAGCGGAGGCAGACGGGCCGGAGACACTGACCTGGATGCGTCGGAACTGGGAGTTCGAGGTGCGCTGCGAAGCATAGTAGGCCAACAGGTACTGGGTGCGGAGCTCGTCGCTGATCTGATGAAAGGCTTCGTCCAGTTGCGACATCGAGGTCGCGTAATAATACTTGCCGCCGGTGTCTTCGGAGAGTTGGATCAGGGCATGCTCACCTCCGATTTCGCGTCCGGCGCTGTTCTCGATGGGCACTACGATAATGCTGTAGACGATGCTCTCGGCCTCTTCGGCGGCGCGCAAGGCCTGTTTGTAATCCATTTTGCTGACGGTGTCCCCCCCATCGGTGATCAGGACGAGGACTTTCCGCCCCGGGCGCCGGTCGAGCGAGCGCGACGCTAGATAGACGGCGTCATACAGAGCGGTGGCCGCGCCCAGCCGGATGTGGTCAATGCCATCGTCGATGCGCTTCAGGTCTGAGGTGTAAGAGGTGGACTGCAACACGGTTTCGTTAAATCCGAAGACGGAAAGGGAGTCCACCGGACGCAGGATCATCCGCGCAAAACGCTTGGCGGAGGACTGCTCCAATGGCAAATCGTGGCGCGTGCTCAGGCTGGTATCAATGGCTAGTGCGATCGAAAGCGGGAGAGCGGATTCCTTGTCGAACACCGAAATGGTCTGGTCGCGGCCATCTTCCTGCAGGGTGAAGTTCTCTTTCTTCAGTCCAGCGACCGGGGCTCCGTGAGCGTCGGTCACGGTGACGTAGACGTTCACCAGCTTGACGTCGACCTTCAGGGTGGGTGGGGCTTCCGAGGATTGATTCTGACCTGGGGGCGGTTGCGTCTGAGAGGCGGCGCAGGCCAGCAACATGAAAATCAGCGTGGCAGTTTTCATTCGATGAAAGAAGTATACGGATCAGCTTGTCGCCGAATCGCGGGTGCCGGACCGTTCAGCTTCCCCTGCGAGCGCGGCGAGGCCTTCTAGCAACCTCGGTCTGTTCACTTAGATGCGGCGTCGAGGGGCTGGCTGCCTGAGCCCTGGAATTTACGGAAGAATCTCCGGCGGAAACGGTTCTCCGTCGACCCAGACCGCTCCATCCTCAAAGAATTCTTTCTTCCAGATGGGAACCGTGCGCTTCAGCGTATCGATCAGCCAGCGGCAGGCGTCGAAGGCAGCCGCGCGGTGAGCGGACGCCACCACAATCAATACGCTGGTCTCCCCGATCTCGAGCCGCCCCAAGCGGTGCACCAGGGCCACATCCCGAATCTGAAACTGTTTCACTGCCTGCTCAGCCAGGCGATCCATCTGCTGCAAAGCCATCTCCTCGTAGGACTCGTAGTCGAGATAAAGCGTCTTCCGTCCCCGCGTGTGGTTGCGGACCACTCCCTCGAAAACTACGGCCGCGCCATCCTCATCCCTCTTGCGGTTGGCGAGCACCACCGAGGTATCGATCGGCTCCCGCACAATGGACGCATAACCTCGGCGCTCTCCTTCTTCCAGTCCGCCGCTCACAGGCGGCAGCAGCGCCACCTCATCTCCCGATTTCAGCTTTGTATCCGAGCTCGCGTATTGCTGATTTACCGCAACAGCCAGCGAAGTCAACCATGGTTTAAGCCTCGGGATCTGCATCGCGCAGTGTGCCAGCACATCGGCGACGGTCGCACCTTCGCGCAGTTCGAGCGTGTCGCCGGATTTACCCGCGAGATCTTTCAAGATGCCGAAAAGAAGAAGGCGCACGCGCATCGGAACAGTTGCCAGTTTATAGCAGCGGGAAATTAAACGAGGACATACCAAAAAAATGCCAGCCCTATCTAGGACTGGCAACTGGATACCGGCAACCGCATTCGCATTACGCTTGTGCGAACGCCTTGCCATGAACCGGTTCGGGTGTCGTGGTCAGCAGCTTCGCGGCGGTTGATTCCGCCACGACCGGCAGCGAGACACGGAGCGCTTCGTCAATCGTCTTCACATAATGAACCGTGAGATTCTCGAGTTGCTCTTTCGTGAGATCCTCATCAACGTTCATTTTATTTTCCGCGGGCAGGATCACGTCCGTCACTCCGGCGCGCTTGGCGGCGAGTACTTTTTCTTTAATGCCTCCTACCGGAAGCACGTTGCCGCTAAGCGTGATTTCACCCGTCATCGCCAGCAGCGGACGGATGCGATGCCCCGACAGTAGCGACACCAGTGTGGTTGCCATCGTCACGCCCGCCGAAGGACCATCCTTTGGAATCGCTCCTGCCGGCACGTGCATATGGATGTCGTGGTCGGCGAAGAAGTCTTCGGCAATCCCCAACTGCGCGGCGTTCGAACGGACCCAGGTAAGCGCAGCTTGCATGGATTCCTGCATCACCTGGCCAATTTGGCCGGTCATGGTGAAGCCGCCTTTGCCTTTCATGGCGTTCGCTTCCACGAAGAGCACGTCGCCGCCCGAGGGAGTCCATGCCAAGCCTACGGCCACTCCCGGTCGCTCGGTGCGCTCCTCGATCTCACCCTCGGTGCGGATTTTGATGCCGCCCAGAAATTCCTGGATGACTTCCTGCGTCACCACCAGCTTCTCCGTCTTGCCTTCGGCCAGCCGCCGTGCCTGTTTGCGGCAGATGGTTCCGATGGTGCGCTCCAGGCTGCGCACGCCAGCCTCGCGCGTGTAGTGGCGAATGATATAGCGCAACGCAGCTTCCGGAAATTCGATCTGCTCTGCTGTGATTCCGTTCTCTTCCACCTGTCGTGGAACCAGATAGCGGAACGCGATGTGCAACTTCTCTTCCTCGCTATAGCCCTGCAGTTCGATGATTTCCATACGATCGCGCAGCGGCTCGGCGATGGGGTCGAGCATGTTTGCGGTTGTGATGAAGAGCACCTTCGACAAATCAAAAGTGACGTCGAGATAGTTGTCGCGGAACGACGAATTCTGCTCCGGATCGAGGGCTTCAAGCAACGCCGAAGCCGGATCGCCGCGGAAGTCGCGGCCCACCTTATCGATTTCGTCGAGCATGAACACCGGATCTTTGGTCTCGGCGCGGCGAATGCCCTGAATAATTTGTCCCGGCAGTGCCCCGATGTAGGTGCGGCGGTGGCCGCGGATTTCGGCCTCATCGTGCACACCACCAAGCGAAAGCCGCACAAACTTGCGGCCCAGCGCACGCGCAATCGACTTGCCCAGCGAAGTCTTCCCCACGCCGGGAGGTCCGACGAAGCACAAAATCGGACCCTTCATGTTCGGCTTCAAACGCCGGACGGAAAGGTAGTCGAGAATACGATCCTTAACTTTCTCTAGATCATAGTGGTCCGTATCCAAGATTTCCTTGGCTTTCGGAATTTCGATTTCCTGCCCGGAAGTTTTGGCCCAGGGCAGCACGGCCAGCCACTCGACGTAGTTCCGCGTGAGCGAGTAGTCGGCAGCCATGGGGGACATGCGGGAAAGCCGGCCCAATTCCTTGAGCGCCTCTTTCTTCACTTCGTCAGGCATGCCCGCGTCATCGATTTTCTTTTTCAGGTCTTCGACGTCACGCTGGCCTTCATCTTGCTCGCCCAATTCCTTTTGGATCGCCTTCATCTGCTCGCGCAGATAATATTCGCGCTGGGTTTGCTGCACGCGATCCTGCACCTCGCTCTGGATCTTGTTGCGCAGTTGCTGCACTTCCAGTTCCTTGGCGAGATGCTGATTGATCTTCTCGAGGCGCACGCGAATGTCTAAGGTCTCAAGCGTGTCTTGCTTGTCAGGGGTCGATAGCGACGGCAATGAGGACGCGATAAAGTCCACCAAGCGGCCGGGCTCGTCGATGTTCAGGGCCACGGTGGAGAGTTCGTCAGACAGCGTGGGCGAACCGGCAACGATCTGCTGAAAAAGCGTCAAAACGTTCCGCTGCAAAGCTTCGATTTCGGAACTGTCTGGCGGGGCCGCTTCTGGAATCGTGGAGACGCGAGCGCGCATGAAAGGCGCCAGTTGCGTAAACTCGCCAAGGCGTACCCGCTCCAGGCCTTCGGCAAATACGAAGAGACTCTGGTTGGGCATCTTGACGACCTTATGCACCACCGCCGAAGTGCCCACCAAATAAAGGTCGCTGGGTTGGGGGTTGTCGACGCGCGCTTCGCGCTGCGCGACCACCACAATCGTTTTATCCTCTCCGAGTGAATTGATAAGCTGGACCGAACTCTCACGGCCTACGGTTAGCGGCAGCACCGCGTGGGGGAAAAGAACCGTATCCCTCACAGGTAGCACGGGCAACGCCCGTACGTCATTTATTTCCCGATGCTTAGGAAGTGGCTCGGAAAGCGGTTGTTGGGTCATTGGCTCTCCTTGAGTGTAACTCACTCAAGCTTAGATGATATTCCCCAGGAAAGGTTTCATCGCGTCTCCGTGTCCTAGGCTAACCGATTCTATCGGCATTGTCCCTCCCGCGCCATGATGCCCAAGGTACCGGGGCTAATGCGGCGGAAAGGAAACGCGGAATGGCACTTACCTGGACGAACGAATCCCGATCATGCGGTCTTCTTGGCGATCCATTGAAGCGATCCGTCAATAACGATCAGTCAACCCGCAAGATCATTTGCATTCCATTTTCCAGCTTCACATTGTGTTTCTTGGAAGTCAGTACCGAACCCTGTGCTGCCGCGGAGCTCAGCTCTACTCCGGACATGCCAATCGTTCCCTTTGCATTGAATGGGAGTTTGGCGTCGGCCTTGCCTGTACTCGGGGTAGGCAACCGCTCTCCGGCATATTGACTCGGAGTTCCGCTGCCCGCGCCGACAACCCCTCCCGGAGGCGCCCCGGTTCGGATACCGGGACCGTTCCCCATTTGCGAAATCGCCTCCGAATTGGTCGCGGGATCGAACTCAGCAGCAAATCCGACGGCTTTGATGCTTGCCGGCAGCGGCATTTCGGAGCCATTCTTCAAAATCATCTTGTCGAAGGCAATTTTCAAAGTAGAAACTGAATCCTGTTGGCGGGGTGTGACTTCGACCACGTGGCCTACGATCTTGCAGCCCTTCTTCGCAAGACCCGGCGGAGTCGAGTTAAGGTCATCGGTCGTCCTGGCCAATACCTCATCGCCCACCTTGGCTTTTTTCGAATCAACCGGCTTTTCCAGCTCGGCCCGAATCAAGGTTCCCGGAGTGAACTGCATAGATAGCGGCCGGAACTCGGCAGGGGCGGCAACCGTTGGAGAGGTCGGCGGCGGGCCTGACGCCTGGGCGACGGCAACTCCGGCTAAACAACCTCCTGCCACAAAACAGCACAAGCATATTTTCATGACAGCACCTCGCGGCGGAATGTAGGCGAAGATCATGCGGAGCAGATCGCTCCAGCTGCAATTAGGAAAAATAAAGCTTTGAGCCGCCAATCTTATCCCTTCCGACTCGGCTCTTCAACGGTTTTCGCAGGGCGATTCAAGAGTCACGCCGCTGGGTAGATCCCCAGTACTTTCACGAACTCCGCCACCTCCCCGAGATGG
Source organism: Candidatus Sulfotelmatobacter sp. (assembly GCA_049515395.1). Lineage (GTDB taxonomy): Bacteria > Acidobacteriota > Terriglobia > Terriglobales > Acidobacteriaceae > Sulfotelmatobacter. The sequence goes on from JBEKUD010000011.1 coordinate 53,233, forward strand.
CGAAGCGCATTGCGGGCTGACTCATCGTCGCCCCTCAAGAAGTCTGCGTAGAAGACATATTCCCAGGGGCGCCCGCGCAAGGGCCGCGATTCAATCTTGCTCAGGCTGATATCGCGCAGCGCGAAAACACTGAGTGACTTGAACAGCGCTCCGGGCTGATTCTTCAGCTTGTAGGCGATCGACGTTTTGTTCGCGCCCAGCGGGATCAGGTGCTGGTAACAACTGGCGGAGGCCGTGCTTCTCTTCTCTCGCGCATTCGCAGCGCGTGCCTGGGGCTTGCGAATCAGCAAGAAACGGGTGAAGTTGCGCTTATCGTCTTCGATGCCGGCTTGTAGGATTCTGCCCGAGTATTCCCGGGCGGCCTGGCGTCCGGCAATACCGGCTGCGTCCAGAAGGCGATCGGCGATGACATGCTTTACGCTGCCTGCCGTGTCGTAAAAAGGGACGGCTTCAATCTTCGGATGGAGGCGGAAAAAGTCGCGGCATTGGTCGAGCGCTACAGGGTGGGAGAGGACCCTGCGCAGCGCGCTGAATCTCACGCCCGGAGCGGCGATCACGTTGTGCACGATGCGCAGCCGGAATTCGGCCTGAATGAATACGTCGCACGCCACCAGCAGATCGGCATGCTCGGCCACCGTGCCCGCCAGTGAGTTTTCGATGGGGATTACGGCAGCCGAGGCCGATCTCTTTTCCACGCGGTCGAACACTTCGGCGGAGCGGGCGCAAGCTAGTATGGAGCAGCCGGGAAGCATCCGTTCAGCGGCTTCATGGCTAAAAGATCCTCGTTCGCCCTGAATCGCGACTTGGGTGGCGGGTATTTTCATCACACGCAAGGTAGCCGCAAGAGAACCAAAAGCGCAATCGAAATTGCGCAACGAAAAAATTCGCCGTGCGACTAGACCAGGGTTTTCTCCAGCACCAGCGCATCCAAGCCATTCGAGTAGTAGCGGGGGAAGGTTCTGACCGCGCTATAGGCGTGACGCTCGTAAAATGACAAGGCGGACAGGTTGTCGACGGCGGTCTCCAGTTCAACCGCCCGGCATCCGGCCATAATCAGACGATCCTCAGCAGCCCGCAATAGCAGCGATCCCACCCCAAACCGGCGCGCCTCGCCGATCACGTCGATGGTGATGATGTGACCGCGGGCTCGGGCTCCTGCTTCGGCGACAATGAATCCAACGGTTGCCGCAGAAGCCTTCTCGGCTCCTGTTGCAGCGGGCTCGGTCACATTGCCGGGTGGCGCCCCTTCGGCAACCAGTGTGAAAGATGCGCGGCGGCGCAGGTAGAGCCTGAGCTCCGCTCGGGAATAGGAGATTCCGGGAGGAAAACAGGTCTGATCGATGCGCCAGAGCGCCTCGAAATCGGACGTCTTGAAATCGCGAATGGTGAGGGGCACGTCGACATTGTAGCGGCCAGAGGGGGAGCAGATCAGCGGGGGAATGAGTTCATCCCAAGTTTTCCACAAGACATCCGCCATTGCATCGGTGAATGCCGAAAATGCAAGCGATTGGCCCTTGCTTCGTCCGCAACCAAGGTCGTACGATAAGCATCAGAGGAAAGCGTTGTGGGGCGCCTTCTCCTAATCGACGTTGTCGCTTCGGTCGCCGCTCTGGGGATGTGGTACGTGGTGTTTTCCCACTACAATCACAGGAAAGGCGCGGCGGCATTGCGCTGGGTACAGACGGCCTGCGCCGGCAAGGGACGCATCGTCGAGTCTCGCTGGATGGGAACTTCCCACCTGCAGGCGCGGCTGCATTTCCCCACCCGCTGGTTTGAAAATGCCCGAGTCACTCTGAAGTTCCGCCCCCGTGCTCTTCCCATCCAGTGGCTGATGAGTTGCTGGCACAAGCAAAAAGAAACACTGACCTTCGAGGCCGACTTGGACGGTTCTCCCCGTTTCCATTTGGAAGTCATGCGGCATCGCTGGTGCGCGCATAACCGAGGCATCTCCTCTCGCAAGCGGGACGATCGCGCGTGGGAAATCTACAAGCCCGGTCCTGTGATCCTGACCACCCGTACGCACTGGAAACAGGATCCCTCGGCGGAGCTGAATGCTCTGATGTCAGCCCGGCGTCAGGATTTCTTGCAAGTGCAATTCCGTCCGGAATCACCGCATTTTTCCGCCACGGTTCATCTGGAAGCTTTAGCCGACCCGGACACTGCCGCGGAGTTCGTCAGCGCGCTGCGTGAAATCGCGGCGGGAGCTTCGACGCACCGGCAGTAAGCAAGCGTCGTGAGGCAGAGAATTCCAAGACGAGGTCCTGGCATGGGTGGCATCTTTCCGCTGTTGCTTGCGCTCTTTGTCGCGGTATCCGCCGCATCGGCCCAGAACAATCCGCAGCCCCAGCTCCAACCGCGGCCTGCAGAGCCGGCGAATGTTCCAACCCCGCCCGCAGAGCGGCAAATCGCACTCGACGTACAAGTCTCAGAAAAATCCGGAGCGCCCGGCCGCGGACTGGAGAAGCAAGACTTCACTGTTCTCGACGACAAGCGCCCGCAGAATATTCTATCGTTTCACGCCGTGGATGGAAGCGCGACTCCCGACCCTCCGGTTGAGATCATTCTAGTGATCGACGCCGTCAACGTTGGCTTCCAAGCCGTCACCTACGAGCGAAATGAACTCAAGAAGTTCCTGCTGCAAAATGACGGCAAGCTTGCGCAGCCGACGTCGCTCATCTTCTTCACCGACGCTGGAGCGCAAATGCAAACTGCTTCTTCTCGCGATGGGAAGGTTTTGGCGGCGCTGTACAACCAATACGAAACCGGGCTACGGTCGATCAACCGATCGCAGGGATTTTGGGGTGCCGCGGAACGTTTCGAAATGTCGCTTAAAACCCTGAATTCTTTTGTCGAGTATGAGAGGCCTCGTCCCGGCAGGAAACTGATGATCTGGTTCAGCCCGGGATGGCCCCTGCTCTCCGGGCCGAACGTTCAACTGACCAGCAAGGATGAGCAGCATTTCTTCGATTCCATCGTGGCTGCCTCCGGTGGATTGAGGTTGGCTCGCATTACTCTCTACGCCATCGATCCACTGGGGTTGGCGGATGCGGGGGGAATTCGGACTTCATACTACGAGGAGTTCTTGAAAGGTGTAACCAAACCCGACCGGGCGCAGGCTGCGAATCTAAGCTTGCAAGTCCTCGCGGTTCAGAGTGGTGGGCGCGTCCTCAATTCCAGTAATGACATCACCGGGGAAATCGCCGATTGCACCTCGGATGCCGACGCTTTTTATGTACTCTCGTTCGAGGGCGCTCGCGCCGACCACCCGAATGAGTATCATGCGATCGAACTCAAAGTTGACAAGCCGGGAACGAAGGTTCGCACGCGTACCGGCTATTACGCCCAGCCCTGAATCGCGGTTCCACACGCCCATTCATCATTTTTTCTTTTCGGCAATTGATGCTAGCACGAGGGCACAGGCCTGAATCGGTCTTCCTTGCTGCCTTCCGCTATGCTATCGTTCCGGGCCATGAGCAATTTCACGCCACAATTTGGGACGGCAGAGTATCTTGGGTCGCCAGGAGTCGATCACTGTCAACTCTGTCAGCAGCCAATCGCGGGTCAGTATTACCGCGCCAACGCTGCCATCGCATGTCCCCCTTGTGCGCAAAATATGCGGGGGGCATTGGCGAAGGACACTCACGCGGCCTTCGTCCGCGGACTCCTGTTCGGCATCGGCGCGGCCATCGTGGGTCTGGTCTTGTATGCCACTTTTACCATCATGACCGGGCTTGTGATCGGCTATGTTTCGCTGGCGGTTGGTTGGATGGTAGGAAAGGCAATGATGAAAGGCTCCCATGGAATCGGGGGCCGACGCTACCAGATCGCAGCCGTTCTGCTGACCTACGCAGCGGTCTCGATGGCGGCAGTTCCCATAGCCCTCCACTATGCCCGACAACCCGGGCAAAATAACTCCACTCGGCGGTTGCAACCGAAGCAAGCACCAACACAGAATCTGCAAGACGAACAGCGCCGGCTCGAACAGGAATTTGGGAATCAAAAGCCTTTACCCACGCCAACCCCGGAAACTGGCGCTTCTTCTGCACGGGCGAACGTGGCGCCGTCACCCCTGGATACCGAGCAACATCAGGAACCGGCACCGGCTCAGGCCCCATCCAGACAACGGAAAAGCCGCGGCCCGGCGATTCTGAGGCTCGCCCTGCTCGGTTTGTTTTCCCCGTTCGTTGAACTTTGGGAAGTGGGGCCGAATTTCGGCTGGATCATCGGACTGGTAATCCTTTTTGTCGGAATGAGATTCGCCTGGACCATCACTGCAGGCCGGCCGATCGAAATTTTCGGACCATTTGACAGCGCCCGCCAGCCTCAACTTTGAACCCTGCTTTTGCCGCAAGCCGATCGCATCGTGAACCGATAGAATACGGTTAGCAGCCAACGTGTCTTCCATCACTCCCGAGCTGATTCGCAACTGCAGGCGCTGCGCGCGTGAACTTACGCCCGGGGCCCTGGTCTGCGACCAATGCCAGGCACTCGTGCATGCGGAAGAACTGGATCGCATGGCTTCGGAAGCGAGAGCTCTTGAGGCGAAGGGGCAGCTGCGCCGCGCACGCGAACGCTGGCTTGCCGGACTTCATCTTTTGCCACGCACAGCGAAGCAGTATGACTGGATCAAGCAACATGCGCGTGGGCTTGAGGTGGCAGCGCCTGGGGTTGCGGGAAATGAAGGTCAGATTTCCGGGCCGACGGACAACCAGTGGGCCAAGCGCCTGGGCCCACTCGGACCAATCGCGATCCTATTGGCGAAAGGTAAGACGGTTCTGTTCGCACTTTTCAAGCTGAAATTCCTGCTCAGCTTTGCCGCTTTCCTGGGACTCTATTGGGCCATGTGGGGAATGAAATTCGGCATCGGTTTCGCCGTGCTGATTCTGCTTCACGAAATGGGACACTTCATCGACATCAAGCGCCGCGGCTTGCCAGCGGATATGCCCGTGTTTCTGCCCGGCCTCGGAGCCTACGTCCGCTGGCAGGCGATGGGGGTGCCTTTGGAGACACGCGCCGCAATTAGTCTCGCCGGACCTCTGGCTGGATTCTTGGTGGCGGTGGTTTGTGCCGTGCTGTGGTGGCAGACGGGCAATCCGCTATGGGCAGCGCTGGCGCGCGCGGGCGCGGTACTAAACCTGCTGAATCTGATTCCCGTCTGGGTGCTGGATGGCGGCCAAGCCGCGCTGGCGCTAAGCAAAATCCAGCGGATGATCTTGCTCACCGCGTGTCTCGCTCTGTGGCTCTTGCTGGGCGAGAACGTTTTCTTTCTAGTAGCGCTGGGCGCGGGATATCAAGTTTTTCTCGCCGCAAACCTGCCGCCACGTCCGAGTCGCGCCATCACCATCTACTATCTTGCTGTGCTGACCGCGCTGGGTTTGATCATTCATCTCATGCCGGGAACCGGATTGGGCGTACAGTGATGCCGACAAATGAATTTCCCACTAACTCGTATCAGCTTTTTCGATTGTCGCGAACGGAGACTCGCGCTATCCTTTCCGGTACACCCCTAGCCGTTCCAACTCCATGTTTCGGCGGCGTTGTTTGCTGACATCATCACCTGCAATTACGAATAGGAGACTGAAGACCATCCATGCCTAATGAACTGCGCAATTTTCTGGCCCTTACCTACGACGAACTGGAAGAACTCAATCTGGAAGCGAAGGAGCAGCGCAGGAACCGCGTCGCCATCGACGAGATCCAGGAGAATCGGCTGAAGTATTTGACCGACGAGAAGCGTATCAAGGCCGTAACCGTGCTCTTCAGCGATCTCGAAGGCCGGCTTCACATGCTCGACTACGACAAGAAGTTCTTAATCAAGAGCTGGGACAATCTGACGTTCGATGGCTCCTCGATTCGCGGCTTCACCGCCCAGCGCGAGAGCGATCTTCGCCTGGGCATCGATTGGGGGGCGTTTTACTGGGCTCCGGCGGATGTGTTCGGCTCCGGAAAGGTGCTGGTCTTCGGCGAAGTGATCGACAAGGGCGGCACCCCCTACAGCGCCGACATTCGCGGCGTGCTCAAAGGCTTCGCGGGCGATCTTTACAAGAAGAAAGGTTACACCCTCAACGCGGCTAACGAGATTGAAGGTTTTCTCTTCAAAGGCGCGGACGCGGAGCGCACGTATCACGAAACCGGCAAATTCGAATACGTAAACACCGGGGGATATTATCACTCCCTGCCCGGCGACCCGTTGCGCACATTTATCGACACCACGGCGGAAGTTCAGCGCTCGATGGGCTTCCAAAATGAAAAAGACCATCCCGAGGTTGCCCCGTCACAATTCGAAATCAACTACGGCTACGGCGAAGTCGTCGCCGCTGCCGATCAGATTCAGCTCTACAAGCTGATCTGCCGTCAGGTCGCCACCAATATGGGATTTACCGCTTCATTCCTGCCCAAGCCGGTGGTCGGTGTGAACGGCAGCGGCATGCACACCAACGTCTCTGTCAGCGAGAGAGGCAAGAATCTGTTCTGGGATGCAAAAGGCGAAGAGAAACTTAGTAAGTCCGGCTGGGCCTTCTTGGATCGCATTCTTACCCATGGCAACGACGTGTGCCTGCTGCTGAATGCCAGTGTGAATGCCTATCGCCGTTTGGACCCGCACTTTGAGGCGCCGAATCAGATCAAAGCGTCCGCCGTCGACCGCGGATCGATGATCCGCATTCCCATCGGGAACGAAAAGAGTATGCGCGTAGAAGTCCGTTCGGTCGCTCCGGATGCGAATCCTTACCTCGTTCTCTACTCCATCTTCAAAACCGGCCTCGATGGCGAGACCTCGAAAATCAAGAATCTGCGCCAGGCCGAACGCTACTTGCCGGATAACATCTATACTGCACTCGACAATTTCCGCCAGTCGGGGTGGACGACGAAAATCCTCGGCGAAGATGTGAAGGGCCGCTACGCCGATCTAAAGCAGGCGGCTGCGGATCGCTGCCCGCGTCTGCTCGGAACATTCGTGAAAGCGCCGGAGGTACAGTACCACCACGACGTCTACAATCAATTCCTCTGGAATCTTTTCTAGCGCCCTGGCTGCAGAGTCAGGGCGCTTTGTGGTTGCAGCAATTCGTGGATCAAAGCAATTCCAATCTCCTGGGGAGCACTCGCCCAGCGCAGGCGCCTGTGCTAGATTCAGAAGTTTCATGGATCCCGCTCCCAGCATCTCCACGCAAGGCCTGACCCGCCGCTTCGGAGAACTCGTCGCCGTCGATGGCATCGACCTGCGGGTAACCTCCGGTCAGTTCTTTGGATTTCTTGGACCCAATGGCGCCGGCAAATCAACCACCATCAAAATGCTCACCGGTCTGCTTGCGCCCAGCGCAGGACGAATTGAAATTCTCGGACTCGATCTGACGGCGCATCCGGTGGAAGTGAAGCGGCAGATCGGCGTCGTCCCCGAAGGCATGGCGCTCTTCGGACGGCTCACTGGATCCGAGTTCTTGAACTTCGCGGGCCGCATGTACGGACTGGACCGCGTAACCGCGGCCAAACGAGCCGCCGAACTGCTCGATTTCATGCAGCTTGCCGATCAGCCCAAGAAGCTGGTCACCGATTACTCCCACGGCATGCAGAAAAAACTGGCAATGGCCGCAGCCGTGATCCACGGTCCGAAAGTACTATTTCTTGATGAGCCGTTCGAGGGTGTGGACGCCATCGCCGCCGGAACCCTGAAAGCGATGCTGCAAGGCATGATCGCGCGCGGCGCCACAATTTTTCTCACTTCGCACGTGCTGGAAATCGTGGAGCGCCTGTGCAGCCACGTTGCCATCATTCATCAGGGCAGGCTGGTTGCGCAGGGATCGCTTGCGGAGTTGCGCACCGGGGTGGAGGCCGAGACGCCTACCGGATCTGATGATGATGGTTTGCCCGACGGGACGATGCCTTCCAGCGAAAAGCTAACGCTGGAGCAGATTTTCCTCCGCACCGTTGGCGGCTCGCGCCGCAACGAGGAGCTCTCCTGGCTGGGATGACAATATTGGGATGACCGTATTATGAAGATAACAGTATGAATCAGAGCGACGCCAAACCCCGCCGAACCCCCCAGCTTGCAGCCATCGCCTGGCTGCGTTGGCGGCTTTCTGTGAACGCGCTGCGTACCACGCGCGGCCAATTGGAGTTGGCTTCTCGCATTCTGGTCACTTTCGCTTTCACGATCTTCGCACTCGGTGGAGCTCTCGGTCTTGGCGTAATCGCGTATTTGATGCTCTCGCAAGGCAAGCCTGAAGTGCTGGCGGTCTTCTTGTGGATCATTTTTTTCTTCTGGCAAGTTTTTCCTCTCATGGCGACCGCCTTTACCCACAGCGCGGATTCCTGCGACTTGCTGGGCTTCCCCCTTAACTACAGCTCGTATTTTCTCCTGCGCCTCGCCTATGGCGCGTTCGATCCGGCCAGCGCGATCGGCAGCCTCTGGACGATCGGAATTCTCATTGGCGTAAGCGTTGCCAAACCTGCCGTATTTCCTTGGGCGTTCCTGGTGTTGCTGGCGTTCGTCGCCTTCAATCTTCTGATGATGCAGATGATCTTTGCCTGGGTGGAGCGATGGCTGGCCCAGCGCCGCACCCGCGAGGTCATGGGCGTTGTATTTGTTCTGCTCATGCTGAGCTTGCAACTGATCGGACCGTTGACCGGCCATTTCGGTAAGCGCGCGCGGCCGGAGGTGCAACATTTCGTCGCGGTACTCGCTCCGGTACAGGAAATTCTTCCCCCCGGCCTCGCCGCCGACGCCATCGTGCAGGGCATCTTTCCCCAGTGGTCCGTAGCGCTCAGTTCTCTTGCGCTGCTGTGCGCCTTTGTCTTGCTCGCGGGTTACGGTTTGCACCTGCGGCTGTTGGCACAGTATCGCGGTGAAAATTTGAGCGAAGCGGTGGCTCCATCGCCTCTTCCAAGAGATCAACACCTACGACTCGGTTGGAATCTTCCCGGATTCCCGACGTCAATCACGGCAGTATTCGAAAAGGAGATCCGGTATCTCCTCCGCAGCGGTCCCATGCTGCTCACTTTGATCATGCCGATTTTTATGTTGCTCGTTTTCCGCTTCGGAGCCATGAACTCCGCCAGGCACTCCAGCGGCTTTCTAACCCGAACGCCCAACCTGGCATTTCCGGTCGCCGCGGCATACACGCTGCTGATGTTCACCAACCTCGTGTACAACACTTTCGGTGGCGACGGCGGCGGCGTCCAGTTCTTCTACGCGTCCCCCGTCCGCTTCCGCGACATTGTGCTGGCCAAGAATCTTTGTCATGCGGGCATTCTGACCATCGAAACCGTCGTAGCGTGGATCGCCGTCACATCGTTTTACGGCAGGCCCGCACTCGACATTACGGTCGCGACCCTTGCCGGCCTACTGTTCGCTGCGCCCATCAATTTTGCTGTGGGCAATATCCTGTCCATCTACTCGCCGAAGAAATTGGACTACGCCAAGTTCGGCCGCCAAGGCGCCTCGCAGATGACGGTATTGCTCAGCATGGTTTTGCAGTTTGCCGTGGTGGGCATGGCAGTGAGTGCTTTCTGGACGGCTCGGCACTTCAGCAACGTCTGGATCGCAACCCTGCTCCTGCTTGCGTTGGCGGGAATCTCACTCGCCATCTATGGGTTGCTTCTCAATCGGGTGGATCGCCTGGCGCTGTTGCGACGCGAAACGCTGGTTGCCGAGTTGTGCCGGTCCTAGCACGACCTGCCCAGTCGCTTGCGACCATCGTTCGTTCAACCCCGGGCGGCCTTCTGAATCGGCGGCCGATTGCCGATGAGCGCTGCTGGAGCACTACTTCTTCTCTGGATTCGCCAGAAACCGATAACCAACTCCCCGCACCGTCAACAAATGCCGCGGCTGCGCGGGATCGTCTTCGATGTAGCGCCGCAGCCGCACCATGAAGTTGTCAATGGCGCGCGTATCGGTGTCTTCGTGCAGTCCCCAGACCTCTTCGAGAATCTGCTTGCGGGAAACCACGCGCCCGTCGTTGCGCACCAGATAGCGCAGCAGTTCCGATTCCATCAGCGTCAGATGAATCACGTTATCGGCAGTACGCAGTTCGAGCACGCCAAAGTCGATCGTCTTGCCGCCGAATGAAAATGTTCCGAAGTCGCCGACATTCCGTGGATCGGATATGGCTTGAGCGGCTTTTGGAGCCCCTCCCGAGTTCGCTGCCCCCTGCCCGCTACGCATCCACTGGCTGCGCCGCAACAGTCCTTGCAAACGCGCCAATAGGATCGACAGGTCGAAGGGCTTCGGCAGATAATCATCCGCTCCCGCCGCGAAGCCCTTGAGCACATCCTCCGGCCGGCTGCGCGCAGTCAGCATCAGCACCGGCACATAATTCCTTGCCGCGCGCAATTCCGAAACGACGCTGAATCCATCCTTGCCCGGCAGCATAATGTCGAGCACGATGGCATCGAAGTTTTCTTTCTTGCTGAGTAAACGATCCGTGGCCGCCTCGCCGTCGCTGACGATCTCGGCGGAATATCCCTCGGCCTGCAGATTGAAACATAACCCTTGCGCCAGATGCGCTTCATCTTCCACCACTAGAACTCGGCTCATGCGTTCGACCTCGGCAGTTCCATCGTAATCGTGGTGCCCTCGCCTTCACCTTCGCTCGTGGCAAATACTTTGCCGCCATGCTTCTTCGCAATCGCCTTGACGATGAATAGTCCCAGCCCCGTTCCCTTCACATGCGCCAGCGAACGATGGCTGACGCGATAAAAGCGCTTGAAGATGCTTTTCAAATCGTCGGGAGGAATACCGACTCCGTGATCTTGCACGCTAAGAACCACGCGCTTTTCGTCGGGCGCGTTCAGGTGCACTCGCACATCCACGCGTTCGCCAGAATACTTGATCGCGTTATCGAGAACGTTGAAAACCGCAGTGCGGAGATCCTCGCCACTGCCCCGAACCTTCATGCCCGCGCCATTGCTCGACGCTTCCTCATAGTGCAACGCTTCCGGCTGCAGACGATGGCGAACCCGCGCAGCTTCCATGCACTCACGGACCAGTTGACCGAAATCCACCGCGGATTTTTCCTTACCCGCTTTTTTATCGCCGGCGCGGCCCGCCCGCAGCACCTGTTCCACAGTCTCGGTCAGACGATCCGTATCGCTGAGCATCAAACGATAGAACTCCTGCTTCTGCGCTTCCGGCAACTCCCGGCGCTGCAAGGTTTCCAGATGCAGACGGATCGACGCCACCGGCGTTTTCAACTCGTGAGTAACCGCATTGATGAAGCTGTCATGCTGCTCACTGCGCCGAATTTCCCGCAGCAGGAAGGTTGTATTCACGATCATCCCCGCGATGATCAACGCGAAGAAAACGATGCCGAAGAACAGCAGCACGCCTTCGCGCCAGTTGAGGATGATCCATCCCACGTTGAGCGCGACCGCCAGTGCAACCAGGCCGATGCCCAGGCAAAGAAAGAAGACGATCGTTCCCCGGCGGCTCGTGATGCGCATAGCGATTACTCAGCCTGATTTTACAGGCTGAACCAGAATCTTCACCACAGAGGTCGCAGAGGTTCCCCGGGGATCCGCTTGGGTTTTCTGTACGCTCCCCTGTCCCCTGTGTTTAAGCGTCTTCGAACCGGCAAAAAACCCCGACCAGAGTCGGGGTTTGAATGGTACCGACGAAAAGTCTAGTCGCCCGCTACCGCACCCTCCGGCAGAGCCACCGTAACCAGCTTCCCATTGGGAGTAGCCACCAGCCCTTTTTCCAGGTCAGCCAATTTCACCCGCTTGATATCCCAAGCCAGGCCAAGCTGTTTCAGCGCCCAGATTCCGTACCAATTCATGTCGATCTCATACCAGGTAAAACCATGCTGAGCCGCCGTCGGATGCGCGTGGTGATTGTTGTGCCAGCCTTCCCCGAACGTCAGGAGAGCCACCCACCAGCTGTTGGTGGAAAGATCGCGAGTGGTAAAACGGCGCGTGCCCCAGGAGTGTGTAGCCGAATTCACCAGCCAGGTAGCGTGCAGGCCAACCACAGTGCGCATGAAGATGCCCCACATCAAGAATGGAAGCCCGCCCATGGCGAACAGGACCACTCCCAACACAATCATCGGCACATAGTGATACCTGGTAATCCAGACGTGAAACTTATCCTTGGCAAGATCGGGAACATAGCGGGCCAGCGTGGTCGTGTCATGATGCATCGACCTGCCCATGAGAATCCAGCCCATGTGCGCCCACCATTTTCCGTCGATCGGCGAATGCGGATCTCCATCCTGATCGGAATATTGATGGTGAATACGGTGCGTGGCCACCCAGAAAATCGGGCCACCTTCGAGAGCCAGCGTAGCGCAGACCGTCAGAAAATACTCAACCCACTTCGGTGTCTTGTAGCCTCGGTGTGTAAGCAGGCGATGGTAGCTCATGCCGATGCCCAGGCTGCCCGACACCCACCACAAGAACATCGCAACGAACAGTGCCTTCCAGCTAAAGAAGAAGAGCGCGGCGATGGCGCCTACGTGAAATGCCATCATAAAAATTGCCGTCACCCAATTCACTTCGTTTTTTGCGGCTTGCCGTTTTTCCAGGCTTTCCAGTTGCATGTCCAAGGAGGGTCCCCGTTTATGTAAGTTCGATCTCGTACCTATCTAACTTACCAAGGCACGGGGAATGCCTCTGTAATACTTGTGTAATAGCGGTTCGCCGGGGATTACGGAAGTGTCAGGACTGAGAACGACGGGGCGCGGCCCGTCGGCCGCGCCCGGTGATGAAACGCTGAACACGCCCTTCAGGCGCTCTTCGGCATCTTGCTCATGAATTCTTCCTGCGCCTCTTCGATTTCTTCCATCGACAGATCGCGGGTGTGAGTCGCGATCGACCACTTGTGGCCGAACGGATCCACGAGCTTTCCGAAGCGATCGCCCCAGAACATGTCTGCGACCGGCATCTCAATCACCGCCCCGGCGCCGATCGCCCTATCGAAAGCCGCGTCCACGTCCTCGACATAAATATGCAATCCCGTGCCGGTGCCGCCGATGGTCTGGGGTGACAGCGAACCAAATTGTGGGAACTCATCGGCCAGCATAAGAATCGAGTCTCCAATGCGCAACTCGGCATGCATGACCTTGCCGTCAGGTCCTTTCATTACGCCTCTTTCTACCGCGCCAAAAGCTTGTTTATAGAATTCGACGGCCCGCGCAGCTTCGCGGACCGTGATGGACGGTGTAAGGGTGTGGTATCCCTCAGGGATGGGCTTAGCGGCCATATTCGCCTCCTCCAGCGGAAAATTTCGCGCGCTGCAGAGTGTACACCCGATCAGTGCCACAATTTGTCAAAAGAGGGTTACGGCAAGTTCTGGGGGATCGGCAGAGGCGAATTGCCTCGCGGGGACTCAGAAGAACTTCGTCACGCCCTCTTCCAGCACGATGACGCGGTCTTCGATTCCCGCCGCGCGCGCCTCTTTCTTCAGCAGTTGCAACGGCTCCTCGACCGGCTCATGAGACAGCCGGAACGTCCCGTAGTGCATTGGTATCATCCAGCGTGCATGCAAATCCAGAAAGGCGCGAGTTGCATCCTCGGGATCGGTATGCACGTTGCGAAAAGTCGGCGGGTTATAGGCGCCAATGGGAAGCAGCGCCAGCTCCGGCGACAGACGTCGTCCGATCTCGCGGAAGCCGGCAAAATATGCTGTATCGCCCGCGTGATACACCGAGTGTTTCCCTGCCTTGAGAACGTAACCACCATAGCCGCGATGCGAATCTTTTAGAATTCGCGCTCCCCAGTGGCGCGACGGAACATGGGTTACCGACACGCTGCCATGCCGCGATCCATTCCACCAATCCAGTTCGATGATTTCGGAAAAACCCAGGTCGGAAACCAGATCGGTCACATGGCTCGGAATAATGATTGCCGGAGCCTTGCCGCGCGTACGCAGATTGTTTTGAACGATCGCACGCAACGACGGCCGATGCAGATGATCGAAATGGGCATGCGTCACCAGTACCAGATCAATCGCCGGCAAATCCCGCACGCGGACTCCTGGACGCCGCAAGCGCTTCAGCACAAACAGCCAGCGCGCAAAATTAGGATCAATCAGCACGCTCTGCCCGCCAATCTGCACCAGGAAGCTGGAATGTCCGATGAACGTCACTCCGAGTTCGCCGTTCGAGGCCAGACGCGGCTTGTGAGTTTCGCCGCAAAGTGGGGTCACTGCCGAATGACGCACCAGACGCCCGAACTGCGAAGCGCGCTTGCGGAGCGCCGGATTGCGAAGCGTTGCCTTGATCATCCTGTGCTGGCCTATTGATTGGATGAAAGTCGGAAGCGACTTGTTCTATTTTAGTTCACCACCCGCCGGGAATGGCCATAATTCGCACGATTCCCCAAAAAACTGCGGGGAAGCGCGGCCCGACGAACCACGCTTGCACTGCGATCATCCGTCACCGCTAGTGGCTCGGTTTGATGGTCATCCTGAGCAAGCGCTTTTTGCGCTGCGAGAGATCTGGGCGAGCCCGCGCGAAGCTGCCTGCCCTGAGCACGCGAAGCGTGCCGAACGTCGCTTCTTTTGCGACGCGATCCTTCGCGCGTTTGGCTCGCTTCCTTATCCAACTGAGCCATTAGCCCCTCACCACTTTGCTTGACCTCTATCCTTCCCCTCATATCTAATCAAAAATAGTTGTTCTGACTCGAAATTTTTATTGTTCACGGGGAGAAGTTCAAAGATGCGCGTCGCCTTTCTGGGTCTGGGAATTATGGGGTACGCCATGGCCACGAATTTGGTCAAGGCCGGACACGAAGTCACGGTTTGGAATCGCACTCCCGGCAGGTTAGTGGACTCCGCCGGTATCGCTCCCACCCCCGAGGCGGCCGCACAAGGTGCCGAGGTGGTGTGGCTCTGTGTCTCCGACACGGCCGCCGTCGAACAAATCCTGTTTGGTGCAGACGGCGTCGAGCAGTCGCTCGCCAACGGGATGATCATCGCTGATTCCAGCACCATCTCTCCTTCCGCTACCATAAAATTTGCCGCACGAGTTCGCGAAAAGGGCGTCGCCTACGTCGATGCTCCCATGACCGGATCGAAGATTGGCGCCGCCAATGGCACTCTGATTTTCATGGTCGGCGGCGACCCGGCTTCTCTCGACCGGTTGAACCCATTATTCACAGCCATGGGCAAGAAAATTTTTCGCATGGGTGATACGGGCAAAGGGCAGGCCACCAAGCTCGCCATGAACCTTCAGATTGCGCTGATCTTTGAAGGTTTCGCCGAGGCGCTCACGCTGGCGACGAAACTCGGTGTGGATCCTAAGCAGCTACTTTCGTTGATCGAAGCCACCATGGTGCGGTCGGGCGTCGTCGATTACAAGGGACCCTTCATCCTGCAGCGAGACTTCACTCCCAACTTCCCCCTGCGGCTCATGCATAAAGATATTCTTCTGACCCTCGAAGCTGCCAAAGAAGCTCGCGTGAAACTGCCGGCTCTCGAAACCGTGGAAGAGGTCTACGAAATGGCCACTGAAGACGGGCATCGCGACCTCGACTATGCCGCGACCTTAACGCTCCTGGAAAAATGGGCCGGGGTGCGTGTAAAGAGCGAAGCCGCATAGATAGAGGGATCGTCAAACAACCCATGTGGCGACGGCCGGCTTCGGCCGTCCTTTTCGAGCCGCCCGGGCGGGCGGAGCGAGTCGAAGGGGCGGAGCCCGAGGGAATCTGCACGAACGATTTTGGTTCACTGCTAGTAGGCCAGCAAGATTCTCAAGTCTCGCAGGTTATTCCCAGTAGGCCCAATCTCGATCGCATCCCCGATAGTTTTGAAAAATGGATACGCATCAAACTTCTCTAATGCCATCCGATCGTCTCGCCCGCGCGACCGTCCCCGCATCCGCGTGCTGCCATCCACAACCGCCCCCGCCGCCGGACTGTTACCGTCGATTCCATCCGTTCCAGCGCTGAGCACGGTGATATCTTCGCCCGCAATTTTCACCGCACATGCTAACGCAAACTGCTGGTTGCGGCCGCCGACACCACCGTTCATCACTTTCACCGTTACTTCTCCACCGGAAATCAGACACACCCGCTCGGATTTTTTTCTCAGCTCACGCAGCCGCGTCAGCAAGTATTCGGCCGCGCGTTCATAATCCCAGTCGTCACATGAATTATCCACATGCACCGCAAATCCAGCCCGCTCGGCCGCCGCACGCGCCTGCTCCAGCGCAGTCTGGTTCGAAAGCACTGTCCACCAGCGCGAGCGGTAAAAAGCCTGTTCGTCAGCCTTCGGTGTCTCCTCGAGCGCGTGGCGTTCAAAAAGCTCGCGCGTGGAGTGCGGCAACTGTGGCAGCAGCCCATGCTTTTCCGCGATACGGTAACAATCTTCTATGCTGCTTGAATCCGGCATCGTAGGACCCGACGCCAACGCATCGAGCGTACGGTCGGGAACGTCGGAAACCAGCAGCGAAACCTGTTGGGCCGGAAACGCTGCCAGCGCCAATCTTCCGCCCTTCACCGCCGAAAGATGTTTACGGATGGCATTGATTTCCGTGATGGGTGCTCCCGAATGCACCAGCGCACGATACGTCGCGGTCAGATCGTCGAAAGAAATTTCATCGTCGATGGCTTTCTCCACGATCGACGATCCTCCGCCGCTGAGCAGAAAAATCACGAGCGACGCTGCGTTCTGCGCGTCCAGCAATTTGAGAATGGCGCTCGCGGCTTGAAGGGACTCGGCGTTCGGCATAGGATGTCCGCCGCAAAAATATCGAAAGCCACGCACCTGCGCCGAGGGCGCGGCCGGACTGGCCACAATTCCTTCGAGTGCGGACTGCCCTACTTGCTGCGCGAGCGCCTCCACCATCGTGTGTCCCGCCTTGCCGATGGAGATCACGACGACACGCGAGTAAGCACGCAGATCGTAAACGTCTTCGCAAAGGCGCAACACACCGCGCTCGCAATGCACATGCCGGGCAAAGCCTTTGGCGATCGAAGCTTCGGCCAAGGCGTGCAGGAAGATCTCTCGCGCAGCGTCGCGCAGCGGTTGCAATAAACCTTGATTGTGAACGGAAGACATGGCAGCAATTACAAAGGCAAGCCCGAGTTGATCGCCGACAGCTGATCGCTGAGAAGCTCCTTCACCCAACCCTCAATCGCTTCTCGCAGCTCGCGCAATCGTCCCTCGAAAAAATGATCTGCGCCTTCGATCATGACAAGTTTTTTCGGCTCCGGCACCGATGCAACCAGAGCCTCCAGTTTAGCCCTCGGACCGAACTGATCGCACGCGCCGCTCACAAACAACTTGGGCTTCACGCAGTGGCGCAGAAAATCGAAGGAATACACGCGCGGAGCTTCCGTCTCGGCGGCGACCGCAGCCACCGGCGTCCCCACTGCAATCAATGCATTCACTCGCGAATCGGAAAAAGCAACTCGCAGTCCCATGGCCGCGCCAAAGGAGAATCCTGCAAATATCACAGGCAAGTGAAACTCCGAGTCCAGCCAGTCGAGCGCGGCGCGCATGTCGTCGAGTTCACCGTTTCCATGATCATGTTCGCCGTGGCTCAATCCCGCACCGCGGAAGTTGAAGCGCAACACCGGGAACCCAAAACTGTTTAGCGCCTTCATGGTGTGGAACACAACCTTATTGTGCAGCGTTCCACCAAACAGCGGATGCGGATGACACACGAGCGCGGCGTGCTTTGCGCTTTCCGCGCCTGCATTCAGCAGCGCTTCGAGGCGTCCGGCTGCTCCCTCGAGAAACAGCGATCGGATCGTTGAATTCTGCCCCACCATGCTTTTCAGATTACATGATACGACGCAACTCGCCGCTCCCACGTGGGCTGTGGTTTATCCTGCTCGAATGAACGCTATCACGCTCACTCGCCACCTCGTTGACATCGAATCGATCTCCGGCCACGAAGCTGCGGTTGGGAATTATCTCTTTGGAGAACTCTGCCGCATCGGCTATCAGACGCAGAGGATTCCGGTGGAAGGCGAGCGCTTCGACGTTTACGCCACATCGCAGGAACAGCCAAATCCGGAAGTAGTTTTTTCCACGCACATGGACACGGTCCCTCCCTTCATCCCTTCCTCCGAAGACGCTGCCTGCATCCATGGCCGCGGTTCCTGCGACGCAAAGGGCATCATCGCGGCACAGATCGCGGCCTCGGAACGATTACGACGAGAGGGAATTTATGTGGGGCTGTTGTTCGTGGTGGGAGAAGAGCGGGACAGCCTGGGCGCGAAAGTCGCGAACGAATTTGCGGCAAATCGGCGAAA
This sequence comes from Candidatus Sulfotelmatobacter sp., assembly GCA_049515395.1. Lineage (GTDB taxonomy): Bacteria > Acidobacteriota > Terriglobia > Terriglobales > Acidobacteriaceae > Sulfotelmatobacter. The sequence goes on from JBEKUD010000011.1 coordinate 71,425, forward strand.
GCACGCGTGCAAGTATCTGATCAACGGCGAACCAACCGAAAACCGCATCGGGCTCGCCTCGAAGGGAACGCTGCGTGCGGAAGTCATGGCGATCGGGCGCATGGCGCATTCCGCTTACCCCGAGCTTGGAGAGTCAGCCATCGACAAGCTGATTTCAGCGCTCACGCGCTTGCGCGCCATGCCGCTACCAAGGGATGCGGTGATTGGTCCGTGCACGCTGAACATCGGATTGATCGAAGGCGGCCGCGCACCCAACGTAATTCCGGATTCTGCGCACGCCGATTTGCTCTACCGTCTCATCGGTCCATCGAACGATTTGCGGCGTCAGATTCTTGACACTGCGGGCGATCAAGTAAAGGTGGAGTTTCCCCTGGAAATCCCCTTCCTGCGACTGCGAACGGTCGATGGGTTGCCCACGATGATCGCCGCTTTCACCACTGATATTCCTGCGCTAACGAACTGGGGCGAACCACTGCTAATCGGTCCGGGATCGATTCACGTTGCGCATACGGAAGGCGAGTTCATTGAGAAGCAGCAACTGGCCGACGCAATCGAGTTGTATTGCGCGATTGCGAAGCGATTGCTCTCCGTTGAGAAGAAATGACGATGGAGATTTGCCTTCCGCATTTAGCTTGAACATCAACTGGCCGGGTGCATTTAGACTCTAAGGATCATGACCACCACCCCCCTCAACTCCCTCTCCCGCGCCTCCTCCGCCTACCTGCGTTCCGCCATGCATCAGCCGATTCTGTGGCATGAGTGGGGCGAGGAGGCCTTTGCCTACGCACAGCGGGAGAACAAGCCGATGCTGCTCGATATCGGCGCGGTGTGGTGCCACTGGTGCCATGTGATGGACCGCGAGTCCTATGACGATCCGGAAGTGGCGGCGCTTGTGAATGAGCACTTTATCGCGGTGAAGGTGGATCGTGATGAGCGTCCCGATATCGACAGCCGCTATCAGGCTGCGATCAGCGCGGTCAGCGGACAGGGCGGGTGGCCGCTCACTGCCTTTCTCACTCCTGACGGCAAGCCGTTTTATGGGGGAACCTATTTTCCGCCGAACGATAGTTACGGCCGTCCCAGCTTTCGCCGCGTGCTGCTTAGCATTGCCGCTGCTTACAAGGAAAAAAATGGCGACGTGGTGGAGCAGGCGAAGCTGGTGGAGAACGCCATTGTGCAGGCTGAATCTTTTGCCGGGCGCAGC
>JBEKUD010000012.1:0-70914 GCA_049515395.1 Candidatus Sulfotelmatobacter sp.
CCCACCGTGGCGTCGATATAAGTCCCGCCACGCCGCACGTTTAAAAAGTCGATCGCTTCTTTTAAAAGAACCGGAACATGGCTCGCTTCCCTTCCACCACCATGCCCAACCCCCTGAGGGATGTCTGAACCCTCGCCCACTAGATGCCCAATTCGTCGAGCGTCTTCTCATCGTCAGGCGTGAACTTGTCTTCCTCGACCTGCTTGCGGTACGACTCCAGGTTGCGCACGATCAAGTGCGTCAGATTGCCGGTAACCGCAACCTCGCCTTTGATTTGCGCCGCCTCGCGCAACAGTTGCGGGATCAACAACCGCCCCTGCCCGTCCATTTCCACTACCTGCCCGTAATAGTTCACGCGGTCCAGAAACTTCTTCTTCGTAGGATTGAAAGTGGAGAGCCCGGCCAACTTCTGCTCGATCCGCTCCCATTCCTCGAAGGGATACACTTGAGCAACCTTCCCATCGAGACTTGTGATGTAATATTGCTGTCCGTACTTCTCGTCGATCACCCGCTTGAACTCCGCCGGGACCTTTAACCGTCCCTTTTCGTCGACGCGAGTTGGGTGATTGCCGCGAAACATATTCTTGCTCTGTCATCCTGAGGCGCCGTCGTTTGGCGACAAAAGATCTGGGCGTGCCGCGCGACCAATCTCGCGTTTTTAGCGCGATTGCTAAATCGTACGTTTGGCGCGCATCCCTTAACGCAACTGCAATCGGGGAGGTTAAAACGGCACAAATCGTGGTCAAACTCAGGTGGTTCGGGTTATTGGCTATGCTGTCGGGTCGGATTCCCACCGGCTCCTCTTTCGCAGCTTCCCGTTCCACAGATCTAATCTGTTTGACCACTCCGTACCACTTTGTACCACATCTTAGCTGTAAGTTGTTGATTGTCAAGAGGAAACTTGAGGGTTGCATGCTGGTATTTGACGGGTTGCCGCAAAATACGAGGACTTGTGGTTAACCAGAAATGTGACCACAAGATGTTGCGTTTATGCTCTGGATTCCTTCGCTATTCATTCGCTTAGATTTTTCTTGCACTGCGCGACCGCCGGGCGTTTCGCTGTGGAAAATCGCCGATCTCGGCCTTCTTCGTCGTAAACTTGGCATCACTTCTTTCGATAATCTCATTGCCCGGCAGCGCTGCGCCGGTAGGACTCCCAACCATGCTCTACCATCTTGAGTTCGCTGATTGGGTTCCGGTTCCTATACCGCGTGTCTTCGCGTACTTCGCGGAGCCGGAAAATCTGCCGGGCCTGATGCGCCGTCCACCGGCGCCTCGACGCGGCGTTGGCGCTGGGACGACGATTCTTCAGTACACCGCATTGGCCGCGCGGCTGGTGTGAATTTGCCCTGACTCCACCGAAATGGAATAGGCTTCGCCACCTTTACCACTCCATGCTCGCACATCGAATGTGGCTCCGGTGGGCGCGCGATAGGCGGCCACGTCCCGCAAAGTCAGGGGCTGACCAGGTTTGCACACTTCCGGAGCTTGGGTTACCTGCAGGAAATAAACTCCTGATCCTGTGCCCACCACTTTGGCTCGCCCATTCACTTCCATGAGCAAAGCAGATTTTTCATCGATAGCGATTCCCCGGGGTGTCTGGGACCAGCCATCCGCCACAATCCTCGCCAGAAATCCCAGGCTCCGGCCCATGCGGTCGCGCTTGGCGAAATGACTGTCCGTGAGTATGTTGTCGAGGCCGGGCACCTTCAAGAAATCGCGCACCAGCGTCACACGTTTCGCGTAAGGATCGTCCAAGACCTCGCGCGACGTGAGATCAGCGTCGTCCGGTTTGTCCTCCAGGCAGCCATACACGAACTGCCCCAGCACCGCCAGCCCCGCGCTGGTCCCTCCGATGGGCTTGTCCGTGGTCACGTGGGCGTTGATGGCATCCTGCACCGGAGTTCCCTTCCAAAATTTGGCGTAGCGTGCCTGGTCACCGCCAGCAATGAAAATGACCGTTGCGTGCCTGATGATCTGCGCTACTTTCGGCTCCGACGCCGCCTTGCGACTGGGAATGATCAGCGTTGCCACGGAGTTCATTTGACACAACTTGTTCACGTAAGAGTTGTAATCATATTTTCCATGCGCCCGCAGGATCAAAAAGTCTCCGCCATTGCCTTTGCCGCACAGCCAGCGAAACGCCTCATCCAGGTCGCTGCTGCCGCCCATCATCGCAATTCCGGGCTCGGTACGGGTCTGGGCATCCAGTTCGCTGCCGAGGCGCTGGTATTTGTAGGACACCGCTTGGCAAACCGTGCTGCCGCAAACCAGAGTGAGAAGAAAGATGCATGAGATTCTCATAGTCCGACGACTATACCCTAGCAAGGTCACTTGAAAAAGAGTGCTACGGCGCTCCAGATTGATCGCAGGCCGCATGCCCACGGGTGGTACACTTCTCCGATTACTTAAAGGATTCACGGAGGCCGTTATGAGCATGAACCGGAGCAGGATCTGGCTGAGCGGTTTAGCGGGTGGCGTCGTCTGGAACCTTTGGAGTTTTTTTGTGAACCGTTACGCCATCGGCGATGCCCGCTACCTGGCAGCGCAGAATGCTGGCTTGTTGTTGAAAACGCCCCGCTATCCGTTCTTTGTAGGCGAGTGGATCGCGCTTCTATTTATTCTCGCAATAGCGGTCGCGCACCTCTACGCGTGGGCGCGTCCTGGCCTGGGGGCAGGTCCCGGCACGGCGCTCAAGATCGGCTTTCTGGCGGGCTTCTTCGCGGGCTTTCCCGGAAACTTCGCGCAGGCCACCTGGTCCGCGGTCCACCGCTCGCTTCCTCTTGGCTGGATGATCGATATGTGGCTGGGGGCCATCCTGACCGCACTGGTCGCCGGTTGGCTGTACAAAGACTAAAAACTGATGAGCCGGAGAACCCGCCCGGCGATTTTCAATTGCCGGTTTCCGATCGCCAATTTCTTTGGAATACCTGACGTAGCGGGCAGCCCAATGGCAATGAGAAAACGGCAAATCGGAAATCTCACTTCACCGGCTCGACGAACACCGCCGTGCCGTAGGCCAGCACTTCGGTGACGCCCTGCATCACCTCCGTCGCGTCGTAACGAGCCCCGACCACGGCATTTCCGCCCAACTCCGCGGCATGGATCAGCATGAGGTCGAAAGCTTCGGCGCGCGTCTTCTCGCATAAGTTCGTGAGCAACGTGATGTTTCCTCCAATCAGCGTCTGCAACCCCGCGCCAATGGTGCCGAAGATCGATCGCGAGCGCACGACGATGCCGCGTACCACGCCCAGCGTCCGCGTGACGCGGAAGCCGTCCAGTTCGAACTGCGTCGTGACCATGTTGTGCGCGACCATCCGTCCACTGCCGGTGTAGCTGGCTACCATCGCTGCTCCTTCCTGGATCTGCACGCTAACTATAGCGCGAACAGCACTCAGTCGCAGAAATGGCGCCGCCAACGTCGAATACCGTGAGCGGGGCCACCTCACTCCAGATCGGCGGTGATGAAGTACGCCTGCGCGGAGATGTCGTACTCTACGCGCAACACGTTGGGTTTGCAGCAAACCTGACAATCCTCGACGTAGCTTTGACGGCCGCCCTCGGATTCGTCGACCGTCGTGACATTCCACTCGCCGCATCCCGCACACTGAAAACCCGCTTCCATGCTGAGAGGCCTTCAAACAACTTACCCCCAGAATGATGGGCGTCATTTTCAAACAGGAGGCTTCATGATTTGGCATGCTTTACTTCGGCGGACTTACTTGCAGATTGTTCGTCACTGAGAAAACTCCCGGAACAGTGTTGGCGCGAACGCCCGCAAGATTCTTGTCGGTTTCGTTATCCACTACGCCTTCCAGGGCCACACGCCCCATCTTCACGATGATACGAATCGGCTTCTGCACGCCCATCGCATATTTTTCCAGCGCCGGATAGCCATAGATCGTGCGGTACAATTGCATGCGCAAACCGTCGTCCATGGGAGACGGGGGAAGAATTTCAATCTGATTGTCCACCTTCTCCACGCCTTCGATGTGCTTTATCGCGTTTTCGGCATCCGATTTGAGCGAGGGTCGAACCACCTGGCCGAGCAGAGTGATGGTGCCGCCGTCCACTTTGAAGGCGATGTAATCGAACACACTAAAGTACGGGAGCATGAGAAGTTCATGGCGAACCTCCCGGATGATGCGATCTTGAGACCTCGCCGAGGGCTGGTCGCGGTCCTGCGCAACGCCCAAATTTGCCAGCGTTAGAAGAGTAATCACGGCAACCACAAACTTCCGTTTCATCGCTTCCCCCTACCCGAAAGTTTTTAGGGACAGCGGTTGGTACCCAGCCGCCCGCCGGAGGAAGTGTACGCCTACTGCAGCTGGCTGAACCTACTGTTTTTGCTGTATTCGTGAACAGCCGAGAGAAACCACGTGGGGACAGCCGCCCTCGGCTGTCCGCTACAGGAACCCCTATACCGGCGTCGCCGTCTTCCTTGGAGGATGAAAGAACGGCAGCGCGGTCACTTTTACATTCGTTTTCAACCGGATGGCTTCAATCGTAATCTCCATCTGCAACTGCGTCCCCAGCTTCGAGTGCACGGTCTCCACGCTGGCCAGCGCGATCATTTTTTTCAAGATCGGTGACCAACTGGTGGTCGTCGCTTTACCGATGTGTTTATCTCCCGCATACAAGGGCACCGCGACTCGCGAAGCCTGGCTCGGTGCAGCCGGGGTCAGCCCATAGCGTTCATACAGCGCTTCCACATCCGTCCAATCGACCTCGAGGCCGACCAGTTGCCGCGGTACGCCATCCTTCGCATCGCGCTCCAGCGCCCGCTTGCCAATAAAATTCTCCTTCCCGAGATGCACCATCTTGGCGAAGCCCAGCTCATACGGAGAGTACTTCTGCGACGCAATCAGCGCCTTCTTCGAACTGCTATAATCCACTTCGATCAGCAGCAACCCAGCTTCCACGCGCGCCACATCGAGCGCCAACATCCCTGCCGCGTGCAAATCGAACTGCTTACCCTTTTCCGCCAGCGCATCCCACACCTTCACCGCATGGTTTGCTTCTTTTAGTGGCACCCAGATTTCATATCCCAGATCGCCCGTGTACCCGGTCCGAGAAATGTCCACCGGCACCCCCGCAATCTTGCCCTGCGTCACACGAAAGTATTTCAGATTCGCAATGTCGGCATCCGCCACGGATTTCAGCAGCTTCGCCGAAGTCGGCCCCTGCAACGCCAGCGCCCCAACCTTCTCGGAAATGTCTTCGACCTGCACGTCCATGTTCAGGCCGTTCTGCCGGAACCAGCGCAGGCTGGGATCGGCCGCCGTCCAGCGATAAACATTTTCCTGCAGCCGCGAAATCGTTCCATCGTCGATGACCTTGCCCTCTTCATCGCACCAGCAGCAGTAAATCACCTGCCCCACTTTCACTTTGTTGATGTCGCGCGTGATCACACGGTTCACTAACCGCGTCGCATCTTTGCCCGTGATCAAATACTTGTAGAGCGGAGAAATATCGATCAGCGCGGCCGCATTCCGGATGGCGTTGTACTCATGCTCGTGATGCACCTCATACACGCTGACCGTGTAATATCCAGACCACTCGCGGTAGTTCAGGCTCTGGCAAAGTGGAAATGTTCTCTCGTGAAATGCGGTTCCAATGGGCAAGGGAGTGACCTCAAACAGAATTTAGCTCGAAGCGGATTATATGCAGTGCTGCTCGGGAAGAGCAATGCCATCGTGCCGCTGACCGGAAGTCAGCACACTTTCTGAACGCCCTGGCCCTTCCCGACGGCGTCATCCCCCTTAGTGAACTCTATGTTCATCCGTCACAGACATATCAAACTGCCGCAGTCAGAAACAACTATGCGACCGGCCAAACAATTCTTCGTAGCCATCATGACCAACGGCCCAAAGTCCGCCGTCTTACACGGGCATCACAGGCAATCTCCCGCGCCGTGTCGGGCAGCACAAGAACAAACTCATACCCGGATTCACCAGCCGTTACCACCTGACCCGTCTGGTCTACTACGAACGCTTCTTCCATCCTGACGCCGCCATCAATCGCGAAAAGGAAATCAAAGGCTGACGCCGCAGCGAGAAGATAAAACTCATCGAATCGATGAACCCGCGCTGGATGACCGGGCGAAGGATTGGCAGAATGTGTACAAGCCGGCGGCAGTGCAGCGGGAGATCCCTAGCCCCGCTGGAGAAAACGCGGGGCTTCGGGATGACGCAAGCGCGCTTGGCAGTCCTTGCAGACAAAACCTCCGGTTCCCGATAGAATGACCCTTCGTCTTCAGCCATGCGCTCCTTCATGCCAGCATTATCGAGTGTCCTCCGCAGCTGGAGCGTCCTTCCCAGCGGCCTCTGATACGCGCGCCCGAAAACTGCGCTAATATTCCTCGTTCCCATTCTCAACCAGCAAGCTAACAGCTAAAGGCTAAGAGCTTATGGCCAGTTCATACGACGTAATCGTGATCGGCGGCGGCCACAACGGGCTCGTCAACGCCGCCTACCTGGCGCGCGCCGGAAAGAAAGTCCTGGTGCTCGAACGCCGCCACATCCTCGGCGGCGCTGCTTGCACCGAAGAAGTTTTTCCCGGCTTCAAGTTTTCGGTGTGCTCTTACGTTGTGTCGCTGCTACGGCCGGAAATCATTCGCGACCTCGACCTTCCGCGCCACGGCCTGGAGATTCTCCCGCTCGACGGCACCTTCACCCCCATGCCCAGCGGCGATTACCTGTGGCGCGTGAACGACCACGGCAAGACTCATCGTGAGATCGCCCGCCATTCCCGCGTCGACGCCGAAGCCTACGACGAATTCGGCAAAGCCATGCAAGCCATGTGCCGCTTCGTGAAACCAATTCTCAGCATGGTGCCGCCCGATCCGAACACCCTCAACCCGCGCGAATTGATGAAGCTGCTCTTCATCGGACGCCGCTTTCAGGGCATGTCCAGCTACGACAAGTACAACCAGGTCCAGCTGATGACCATGAGCGCCATCGATTTTCTGGATCAATGGTTCGAGACCGATGTGCTCAAAGCAACGATGTCGGCCTCAGGCATCATCGGCACATTCCTGGGGGTGCGCTCACCGGGCACTGCCTACGTTCTGCTGCACCACTACATGGGAGAAATCGACGGTGCATTCCGCGCCTGGGGCTTCGCGCGCGGCGGCACCGGCGCGATCTCAAACGCCATCGGCGACGCCGCTCGCGAAGCCGGCGTCGAGATCCGCACCCAGGCCGCCATCGCTAAAATCATCGTCAAAGACGGCAAGGCCAAGGGAGTCGTCCTCGCCAACGGCGACGAAATCTATGGCGAAAAAATTTCTTCCAGCGTCGATCCACGGCTCACGTTCAATAAGTTCATCGAAGCCGAGCATCTTCCCGCCGACTTCCTCGAAGACATCAACCGGTTCAAATATCGTGGCTCCTCCGGCAAGGTAAACATGGCGCTGGATGCGCTTCCCAACTTCAAGTGCATGCCCGGGCCCGGCGCTCACCTGCGCGGCGCAATTTCCATCTCGCCTTCGGTCGAATACATGGAGCGTGCTTACGACGATGCGAAGTACGGAAACTTTTCTCGCAAGCCCTACATTGACATGGTCATCCCGTCGCTCACCGATCCGTCAGTTGCGCCGCCGGGCCAGCACGTGCTTTCCTGCTTCGTGCAGTACGCGCCCTACAAGCTGCGTCCCGGGCTCAACTGGGACGATCAAAAAGAAGCGTTCGGAGATACCGTCGTCAACACCATTGCCGAATACGCGCCCAACATCAAAGACATCATTCTGCACCGGCAAGTCATCACGCCGCTCGATCTCGAACGCGAGTGGGGACTGAGCGAGGGCAACATCTTCCAGGGCGAGCTTTCGCTGGAGCAGCTTTTCTTCCTGCGTCCCGCGCCGGGCTATGCGCGCTTCCGCACGCCCATTCAGAATTTATATATGTGCGGATCGGCCACGCATCCCGGGGGCGGAATCATGGGCGCGCCGGGGCGGCTGGCGGCGCTCGAAATTCTCAAAGACATCAAGGGAGCGGCCTAACCATGCCTGAGAACAACTCCGCCCGGCGCGACATCGTCATCATTGGCGGCGGCCACAATGGGCTGGTCACCGCGTTTTATCTGGCCAGAGCGGGGTTCAAGCCCCTTGTCCTCGAGCGCCGACCGCAGGTCGGTGGCTCCGCGATCACCGATGAATTTCATCCCGGCTTCCGTTGCTCTACCCTTGCGCATAGCGCCGGCCCGATTCTTCCAGACATCGTCGGCGACATGCAACTGGAACGACATGGCTTGAGATTCATCACTCCAGAAACCTGCGTCACAGCGCTCGCGCCCGACGGCCGCGCCCTTTCGCTCTATCAGGAGGAGAACAAATCCGCGCAAGCGATCGCCACCTTTTCGCAAAAAGACGCAGCCCAATATCCCGAGTTCGAAAAATCACTGGGCAAGATCAGCAAAGTAATCGCCGAGGTCCTCGCCACCACGCCGCCTGACATCGATCACCCCAGCGGGGGCGATCTGTGGGGCATGCTCAAGACGGGCCGTGCCCTCCGCAATCTCGGCAAGCGAGATATGTACCGCGTGCTGCGCTGGGGACCGATGGCCGTCGCCGATCTGGTGGCGGAATATTTCGAGACCGAATTGTTACGCGCGGTCATCGCAGCTCGCGGCATTTTCGGAACATTTCTCGGACCATGGTCGGCAGGTAGCAGTCTGCAGTTATTGATTCGCGCCGCCGGAGATTTCCATCCGGCAGGCTCGGCATTTTTCGCAACTGGCGGAATGGGTGCACTCACGCAAGCCATGGCCTCGGCCGCCAAAGCGGCAGGCGTCGAGATCCACACCACGGCCGAGGTCATTGAGATTCGCGTCAAGGACGGCACCGCCACGGGCGTGGTGCTCGGAACGGGGGAAGAGATCAGCGCGAACGCCGTCATCTCCAACGCCGACCCCAAACGCACCCTGCTCAAGCTGACCGATCCAATTCATTTGTCTCCAGACCTGGTGCAAAAGTTGCAGCATTATCGCAGCAATGGCACAGTGGCCAAGGTCAACCTCGCGCTCTCCGGTTTGCCAACTTTCACCGCGTTGAAAAACGGGGACGGCGCCGCGATCAAAGGCCGAATTCACATCGGACCCGAGATCGACTATCTCGAGCGCGCTTTCGACGAATCGAAGTACGGCAACTTCTCGCGTCAACCTTATCTGGAAGCCACGATCCCATCCCTCACCGATCCAACGCTCGCACCCGAAGGCAAGCACGTGATGTCCATCTACATGCAGTACGCGCCTTACAAACTCAAGGGCGATTGGGAGAGCCAGCGCAAGGCGCTCGGCCAAACGGTGGTGCAGACGCTCGCGCAATACGCACCCAATCTTCCGGAGCTGATCCTGACGCACCAGATCATCACCCCGCAGGATCTGGAAGACGTCTACGGATTGACCGGCGGCCAGATCTTCCACGGCGATCTAGCGCTCGATCAGTTCTTCACCATGCGTCCGTTGTTGGACTGGGCGCGCTACCGAACCCCGATTCAGAATCTTTATCTTTGCGGCAGTGGCACACATCCGGGCGCTGGCTTCACCGGAGGATCGGGAGCGAACGCTGCGCGCGAGATTGTGAAGCAGCTTAAGAAGTAGGGACGTTGCTGGCAGCGTCTTGCGCCACGGACGCCCGTCGGACGAATCCAATGAAGAATTCCGCCATCCTCCTAGTCAGTTGCCCCGACGCGAAGGGAGAAGTCGCCACCATCGCCGACTTCGTCTACCGCCATAACGGCAACATCCTGCACGCCGACGAACACGCCGACGAGGAATCCGGACTCTTCCTGATGCGCGTTGAATTCGATCCCCAAGATTTCGATATCGATCTGACCGATTTCGGCAAACATTTTTCTCCCGTCGCTGAGAGGTTTCAGATGAACTGGCGGCTGGCGCAGTCCTCGCATCGACGGCGCATGATCATTCTGGTCTCGAAGTACGACCACTGTCTGGTCGATCTGCTCTACCGTCACCAGAGCGGCGAACTCGCCTGCGACATCCCGTTGATCATCTCCAACCACCCTGACAACCAACCCATCGCCCAGTTCTACAAAATCCCTTACACCGTCATCGCTGTCGCAAAAGAGAACAAGGGACAGGCGGAAGAACAGATCCATTCCCTCATCGAAGACCACCATGCCGATTTCATGGTCCTCGCCCGCTACATGCAGATTCTCTCCAACGATTTCGTCAACCGCTATTCGCAGCGCATGATTAACATTCACCACTCATTTCTGCCGGCGTTCATCGGTGCGCGCCCTTACCATCAAGCCTTCGAACGCGGCGTCAAGCTGATCGGAGCAACCAGCCACTATGTGACCGAAATCCTGGACGACGGTCCTATCATCGAACAGGACGTTGTCCGCGTATCGCATCGCGATACGGTGGAAGATTTAATCCGCAAAGGCCGCGACCTGGAAAAGGTCGTTCTATCCCGCGCGGTTCGATGGCACCTTGAAAACCGGGTCCTTCTTTACGGAAACAAGACCGTCGTTTTTTGAAACAACTTCCTTCCCGCGCAGAAGTCCATGGACTTCCGGAGAGCGCGAGCCGCGCATAATAGTGCCGCTCCGGTGGTAACTTGCGACACAGGTGACTTTCATCTTTACTAAAGCAGCAGCCAAAAACCCTTCAACTGACGGGGAGAATTTTGCTCGCGGAGCTCTTTTTTGGCCGAGGATCTTAAATTTGAGTTAGCCATCCTGGCAACCGTTCAGGGCTTTTATCAGAAGCTCTTAAGCGACTTGCTCGGCAGCGAAATCCCCATTCCGAGCGGGTTGGACGAACTTTCGCTGCGCCACACCGAGCGCGACCTTCCGGAGACTCTCTCTCGCATGTATCGCTGGCTGCATGTGCTCGACATAGCCATCGGCCCCGCCATGTTGCGGCAAGCGCTCACCCCCGACACAGATTCGGAGGTCGCCGAAGCGCTGCTGCGTTACTTTGTGCGGCGCCGCGAGCCCAGCGATATCAACCGCGACAAGACTGACCTAATTTCAACCTTTCTCTACCGTCATCCCCGCGTCCATGGACAGTGGCAGCAGCAGGGCTACGGTTTGGACGGCTCACTGCCTCTTTCTCCCTTCGAAATTGCACTCATCGAAATTCTGGCGGATACGGATGTGCCTTCTCTTCCAGAAGAGCACGTGCAACTGCTGCGAAACTTTGATCCGCTGCGTGAAGAAATTCTTCGCTATCGCGATTTTAATTCGCTCATCGACTCGGGAATTGTTTCCCGCGTGCGCGAGTTGAAACGCTGGCTGGATTGTTCGTTCTATCATCCCGGCGTGCTGGCTACAGTGGCGGCACACAACGCCGCATTTGGCGCACGCTTTGACGAACTTTTCACCAAGGCTCTTACCGAAATCAAGCAATTCGCCCAAGCCCTCGATGAAATGGGCGGCAGCATTCTGAGTACAGTCGACGGAGTGGAAGTGACCGTTGAGCACGTCGCGGCGATCGAGCAGAAGGAAATGCTCAAAGCGGACTATGGCAGCGCTCTGGAAAAATTTCGGCGCGTATCGAAACTGAAGAAGGAGCTCGACCGGCGCCCGCCCATTCGCAAATCATTGCTCGCGCCCACTGCCGGACGTGGCATCCAAGCATCCGCCGGAGCCGCCACTGCCGCCAGAAGCGCGCGGGTGGCCGCCATAAAGATACCAGTGCCCGCTCAGGCATTTCAGCCTCCCGTGATCACGGCGCAACAAATCTCCGCGGAAGAAGGCAAACTGCGCCGGGTCGAAGAATCGATTCGCGTCTTCGTGCGCGTGGCCGATCCCAAGTATCGCCAGATCGTGCCCATGCGATTCTTCAATCTGACGCTGACCGCGGCTGAGGCCGACGCTTACAATGCCGGCTTCCTCGAAGAGAAGAGCCTTCGCGCCGATATCGCTCGTACGCTGATCCGCCTGGTTTCCTGCGTGGCCAGGATCAACACCGAACTGGAAGAACTCAAGCGTAGCCAAAGCATGTCTTCGCTGTGGAAGATGCATGCCGATGCGCTGGTAGTCTTGCTTGACGTCGCCAGCGGCGCCACGGAAGATGCTGGCACCGTCGCTAACACGGCCGAGAAGGGCGAAACCGCCGAATCAGTAAAGGCTATCCACGAAACCGTACAGAAGCTGCGTGCCCGCTCGGACGTCGCTGTGAAGGCGTTGGCGAATCCCGGAGGCTAGAGCCGGTCCCGACGAGCTTGAATCACGAACCTTGAGTTCGTTCCAACTACCCGCTGGGCAAATCAGCTGACGGCTGATTACCGACAGCTAGTTAATATCGAACTGCTCCTGATGCAGCGCCGGATCGCTCTTCACGATAATCGTCCGCTTCGTGAGTTCTTCCATCTCGTTCAGCAGACGAGCATTATTTCCCTTCAACTCCTTGGCTACATCCGGATTCACGCGCAGCATTACATCTTCATGCTCCAGATGCTTCGCGATCTTGCGCATCTCCACGTAAATCTCGTTCACGACCGTGGTCAGCGACTTTACATATCCGGTCGACTGGCAATAAGGACAAGGCGCGCCAATGGTGCGTTCCAGCGACTGCTTCACCCGTTTGCGCGTGATGGCAACTAATCCGAAATCGTTGAACTGCAGCACCTTCGAGGGCGCCCGATCATGCCGAAGTTCCTCTTCCAGGGCCTGCATCACGCGCTGACGGTTGCGGCGCTCATCCATGTCGATGAAGTCGATGATGATGATACCGCCCAGGTCGCGCAGACGAATTTGCCGCACAATCTCCTTGATCGCGTCCACGTTCGTCTTGACGATCGTATCTTCCAACCGCGACGTCTTGCCCACATACTTGCCGGTGTTGATATCGATCGCCACCAGCGCCTCGGTCTGGTTGATCACGATGTAGCCGCCGCTCTTCAGCCACACCTTCGATTTGAGCGCCTTGTTCATTTCCTCGGTCAGGCCGAACTGCTCGAACAGCGGCGTCTCCTTGGTATAAAGCTTCACCCGCTTGACCAGCCCGGGCTGGAAGCGATTGAAGAAGCGGAGAATGCGTTCGTACTCCGGTTCGGTGTCCACCCAGATCACAGAGAAATCGGCTGTAACCTGATCGCGCAAAACCCGCTCCACAACGTTGAGATCGTGATAGATGAGGGCCGGTGGCTTGGACGCCTCGGCGCGTGTCTTGATGTCATTCCACAGGCCTTTCAGGAAACGAATGTCAGCCCGCAGTTCTTCTTCGCCCGCACTCTGCGCGGCGGTACGCACGATGAAACCGCCATGGCCATTGTCGCGCTCACTCATCACAATGCGCTTCAGCCGCTGGCGCTCCTCGTCAGAGGCGATCTTGCGAGAAACTCCCGTATGGTTCACGGTGGGCATGTATACCAGGAAGCGTCCGGGCAGCGCGATATGGCTGGTAATGCGAGCCCCTTTTTTGCCGATGGGCTCCTTGGCGATCTGCACCAGGATTTCCTGACCTTCTTTTAGCAGATCGCTGATCTTCGGAACCTCCTGCGCTTCGCGCCGTGGAAAGCGGCGCCCACCGGGCCGGCGTGCTCCGCCCCGGCGATCGTAACCGGGCCGTGGACGCGGCGCCCTCTGCGTGTAACCTGCGGTTGCCGCTGGAGCCCGGACCTCCGCCCGCGCATCCACCGCGCCAGTTCCCCGCGCTTCCGCGTCAAGCAGGGCTTCCGCCTTCGCCTGTGCTTCTTCGAGTTCCAGTTCCTCAGTGTCTTCCTCGGTCTCGGGCGCACTGCCCTCGGCGGGCGCGGCACCTGACTCCGCTAAAGACATTATGTGGATCTCTTCCACTGTCTCGCGGACGTCGGAGAACTCATGCGGCCCAGCCTCCGATCCTTGCTGGCCAGCGGCTCGCGTCTCCTCTTCAAACTCTTCATAGCCCTCGTCGGACGTTTGCTCGTAACGGACCGTGTCGGCTTCCTCTTCGTCGATGGTTTCCTCTTCCAGAGTTCCCGGCGACGCAAAAGCCACAACTTGTTCAGTAGCGGCGGATACCGCTTCCTCTGAAATTTTGGGAGCAAATCTTTCGCCTTCCTCCGCGATTGCGTGCACTGTCGCTTCCGCAAGCACGGGTGCGCTGGCCGGACTCCCCGCTTCTCGGCGATGAAAATCACGATTCCAGTCCACCGAGGTTGCAGTCGACGCTACCGGTTTTTCGTGTACCGGCTGCACCTCCTCGTGATGCTGAATCGGCGGCTGGCCGACAGGAGCAGCACCGGAGACAGCCTCAGCAAAGATAGGTTCATCGTCAGGAAAAGTGGCAGCGAGCGGCGCGCCCGCTTCAATCCGCGATTCACCAACTCGCTCCGAAGGTGGATTCTCACGTGTGCGCGATAGCGCCGCCGCCGGTGTTTGCGCCATGCCTCTGTATTTTGAAATCGACTCTCCCGGAAGCAGCATCGGTTGGTATCCCGCCGGAGGGCCAAACTGCTGGCTTCTGCCCGAATCTTGAGGACGGGAAGGGGCAACCGGTGGAGCACTCTCGATCGCTGGGCTTGCTTGGCGTGGCTCCGCATTCCGGTCCCGGCCATCGCTACGTCCATCTCGACGTCCGCCACGACGGCGTCGACGTCCGCGCCAGCTTCCGCGTTCGCGCTCTGAGGAATCTTTGCCGGAAGAAGTCTCCGTCGACTCGGTGGCCGCGATCGATGGTTCGACGTTCGCATGCTCTTCGGCGCCCGCAAAATTGTCGGTCGCTTGGCTCTCCAACCTGGTTGCCGTTTCGATGGTGTCACTCGCTTCCACGACGGACTCGCCAAGGCGCTCGCCTTCAGAGCGAACTGCCGGGGAGCGCAGATCCTGCACTCCGCGACCGGCAGGCACTACGTCAGTTACATCCTCGTCGTGCTCTTCCAACTCCATAAAGTCGGAAACGTATAGGAAGGCATCGCGCTCCAGACCAATATCGACAAATGCCGATTGCATGCCGGGAAGAACGCGGGTCACTCGCCCTTTGTAGATGGATCCCGCCAAGGTGTATTCATTTTCGCGCTCGAGATAGATCTCCGCGAGCAGATCGTCTTCCACCAGCCCCACCTTGGTTTCGTGCGGCGTGGAAGAAACAAACAACTCTTTATTCATGGACACTCCGGCCCCGCCCTGACCCATTTAAGAAGGTCGGACGGGTTTCACCGGGGCGAAGCGAGGAAGGAAACGGGAGGATTGAGCGCTGCGATGCTGGCCCCGGATAAGGGACGGCTAGGGCCCGGGAGGTTGCTCCCTGACCGAATCCGCTGCACAAGCTTGGGTATCTTCTGCACTTTTCGCCTTCGGCTGCCGGGTTTGTGACCGCACTCTCAGACCGTTTTCCGGTCGGGGGGCCGTTTCCCTGCCAGCAGCTTTATTGCTCAATCCTGCCCGGCCTTCTACTGCTCGGCCGGCCGGTAAAATGCCCCCTTTACGCGAGGGCGATCGATATTTTTTTGAGGCTGCGCCTAACCAGCGCAGCGACTGCTCTCTGCCGTCTCCCCACTCCAGACTTCATGGTCCCTCAGCTGGCTCACCCAGCTAATTCACAAACCGGCGCATACGAACATTCATAACCATGCCCAGCGCCAGGAACATGAACAGAACGGAAGACCCACCGTAACTCATCAGCGGCAGAGGTATTCCAGTGACCGGCATAAAACCGACCACCATGCCGACATTGACCAAGATATG
The DNA here is from genome assembly GCA_049515395.1 of Candidatus Sulfotelmatobacter sp. GTDB lineage: Bacteria > Acidobacteriota > Terriglobia > Terriglobales > Acidobacteriaceae > Sulfotelmatobacter. The sequence goes on from JBEKUD010000012.1 coordinate 15,639, forward strand.
GAAGCTAAGCACAGCCACCACACCCATCACCACGAACGTGCCAGCGCGGTCGGGCGCCGTTTGCGCGTTCTGCGTCAAACGCATCAGCACAATGAAGTATAACAGCAGAACTCCCAACGCGCCCACGAATCCATGCTCCTCGGAAAATGCCGCGAAGATGAAATCCGTTTGCGGAACCGGAAGGAATGCACCGTGGGTTTGCGAGCCTTTCCCGCCCCACAGCCCACCTGACCCCACCGCAATCTTGGATTGCTCAACTTGGTACCCCGACCCTTGCGGATCGTCTTCCGGCTGCAGAAAACTGGTCAGCCGTTGCTTTTGATACGTCTTGAGAACGTGGACTCTGGGAACGAAAAATACAGCGCCCAGCGCGCTCCCCGCCAACACCGCCACTAACAATCCCTGCTTCCACTGCATTCCACCCAGGAACACCCCCATGATGGCGATAGGAATATAAGTAAGAGCCGTCCCCAGGTCGGGCTGTTTCAACACCAGCAGCATAGGGATAACGACGATAGCTCCGGCTTTCAGGAAATCCGACCAGGAAAGATCGCGATGCCGCAAATCCGCAAAAAACTTCGCCATGGCCAAGATAAGGATCAACTTCACCCATTCCGACGGCTGGAAGTGATTCCCGCCCGGCATCTTGATCCAGCGCTTCGCACCCAGGTATTTTTGTCCGAAGATCATCACCGCCATCAGGGATGCGATAGCAGCAATGTAAAACCAGTGAATTCTGTCGAGCAGCGCCTGGTAATTGACCAGGCTGATCAAAAACATCATTCCCACGCCGGCCAATACCCAATAAACCTGCTTGATGTGCGATCCGGCAAACTTGGTGTGCATGGTGGCGCTGCGGATCTCCATCACGCCGAGCCCGCAGATCATGAGCACGAAGATCAGCAGCAGCCAGTCGAAATCCCGAAATGAAACGTATCGTGACATAAAAGCAGCTTCTAGCTCCTGGCTTCCAGCTCCAGCTCTTAGCCTTCCGGGGCCAACTCGTTAATACATCCCAGGCGCCGCAACGGCCAATGCCGCAGGCTTCCTGGGTAAATTCAGGGTCCCCCGTCCACCCTCCAGCCTGTCGCCCTCCGGCGCCGTCCACAGAGCGCCCATATCAACCTTGCCATCGCTCTTCGGCTTCTCCGCCAGCTTGCTGGGCAAGCGCCTCTGCTTGTCGACATAGGCCTTGAGCACCTGCGTTGCCAAGCGTGCCGCCAGTTTTCCGTGCTCTCCACCTTCGAACAGCACGCAGACAATGATGTCGGGATTCCGCCGCGGGGTGAATCCGACGAACCATCCATTCTGAGCGAGAGCTTCACTATTCTTGAATCGCGCGCGGGTAGCCAGCGAGACAATCTGCGCCGACCCTGTCTTCCCTGCGATATCGATTCCCGGAATATGAGCCGAGGGAGCCGTGCCTTCCGGCAGCAGGACCCGCGACATGGCATCGGTGATGAACGTCCATCCGTTGGGATCGATCGGAACGGTCTTCGTTTCCGTCACGTGACTCGTCTCCACGTAGCCGCTGGGCAGCCCTTGCGGATCGACGACGTGAGGCACGACCATCCGCCCGCCCATCGAAATTGCAGAGATCGCGCGCATCAACTGCACCGGCGTGATGGCCACCGCTCCCTGCCCGATCCCGACCGAAATCGTCTCGCCAGCAAACCACTTCTGTTTGAAGTTCCGGATCTTCCATTCTTCCGAAGGCATTACGCCCGTCACCTCGTTGGGCAGGTCAATGCCGGTCTTCTGTCCCAAGCCAAGAGCAGTCGCGTATTTGGCGATGCGGTCGATGCCTAACTTTTCCGCCAACGTATAGAAGAAAACGTCGCAAGACTGGTAGATCGCTTTCTCCAGGGTGACAGAGCCGTGCCCACTTTTCACCCAGCATCCGAACCGGCGTCCGTAAAACTCCGCACCGCCCGTGCAGTTCACGTGCAGGCCCTGTGCAATGTTTTCTTGCCATCCCGCCACCGACATGATGATCTTGAAGGTTGACCCCGGCGCAAGCTGCGCCTGAATGGCTTTATTGAGCAGCGGCTTGTCGGGGTCCGTGACCAGCTTGTTCCATTCGGTGCGCGAGACGCGCACCGCGAAATCATTGGGATCGAAAATAGGCCGGCTCACCATCGCCAGGATTTCCCCGGTATGCGGATCCATCGCGACAATCGCTCCGTTCTTTCCTTCCAGAGCTTCCTCGGCCGCAATCTGCAGATCAATATCGACGGTGAGCTTCAACTGCTTTCCGGGAATCGCATCCGTTTCCCCCAGCAGCCCAACTTCGCGGCCATGACTGTTCACCAGTTCCTGCCGCGCTCCGTTCTTTCCCATCAAAGCGTTGTTGTACTGCCGCTCCACACCGGAAACTCCCACCACATCGCCCGGGTTATAGAGTTCGAACTGTGGCTGGTTGAGCATGTCTTCCGTCACTTCGCCCACGTAGCCAATCAGGTGCGCCATGAACCCGTTGCGCGGGTAAAGACGCCGGTCCGCCCGGATCGTATCCAGTTCAGGAAGTTCGTTGCGATGGGCCTCGATGAAGGCCTGCTCGTCCTGCGTGATGTCTTCTTTCAGGAAGATGGGCTCGTACTGCGGCATGGAAGCAAAATGATGGATGCGCGCCCGCACTTCGGCCACATCCAGATGCAGCCCTTGCGCAATCAGATCCGCGTCGACATTCAGGTCGCGCGCAGAATCGCGCAGCAGCAGCGCCGAAAAGGACGGATAGTTGTCTACGATGATGCGCCCTTCGCGGTCCAGAATTTTCCCGCGGGGAGCAAGAATCGGCACATTGCGGATGCGATTCTTTTCGGCAAGCGAGGCGTACAGGTCGGTCTGCATCACCTGCAGCCGCCACAATCCGTAAGCCAGCACCAGGAAGATGCCCAGGATCAGGTACTGCGCCGCCGTCAGGCGGATTGCCGATACTTTTTCGTCACGTCCGAACATCAGTTGCCAGTGTCCAGTTGCCAGTCATCCGTCAAGCACTCGGGAAAGCTTTGTCCGGTTGGCAACGAGTCACAGCCTCGCAAGATTGAATGTGTAGGAGTCGCAAGCTCATTGTAATGCGTATGGAAGCTTTGGCTTAAAAGCGAGAGGGTAACGGAAGTCATAGCCGGCAGTCATCCACTGGCAACTGACCACTGGCAACTGCCTTTCACGTTCTCTGCTTAAACTTGTCCAGGAAAAAGTACAGTCCCACGCCGAGAAACGCATTTGCCACCCCGGCGATAAGTCCGCGGCTCCAACTCCAGTTCAGCGTCATATTGACCATGCCCCGAGCTACCGTGAAGTACACGGCCGCATGTACCAGATAAAAGCCCAGTGTCACCAGGAACCGGGCGCCGGCGTTTTCCACGTCGAGCTTCGCTCCCAGTGACGACGCGAAGTAACCCACCACGGTCTTGGCGATCCCGTAAATTCCAATCGGATAGGCGCCCAGCATATCCTGCGCCAGGCCGATGGCTGCGCCGGTGAATAATCCGGAAATTGGGTTTCGCCGCGCCATGGCAAAAAAAATCGTCACCAGCAACGGCAGATCAAAGATCGAAAAGAACGGAAACCGCCTCGGCAGGTACGCTTGCAAGAACAGCGCCAGCAACGGCACACCCACCGTAACCGGAATGTTGAACCGGTAAACCTCAATCTGTTCGCTGGATGTGTAAGTGATGGGCACGCTAGTGGGGATCATCCGCCGTGGCAGGCAGTTGCGGATCAGGCTTGGAGGCTGTAGATTTCGGCCGCGGCGCTGTTGGTTTCGACGCTGACACCGCCGTACTCGATCCAACCGCCTTTGAACCCCCGCTCGGCACAGGGCCGCCGGAAGCCGCCGGCGGAGGAGTTTTCTTCGCAGCGTTGTTTGGAACGTTCTTTGGAATCTGGCTCGCCGTTGGCGGTACGCTGCTGCCGTTATGTTTCCCACTTGAGCTCGGAGCGGCGCCCGCGGACCCGTCAGCGGTTGAACCACTCTGTCCCTTGGCGATCACCGGCGTTGATTCGTGTTGGACACCGTCGGGCTTGGCGGAGCCTGCTGCTGGAGTTGGCAGCTTCGCAGCGGCCTCCGAACTTTCACCGGTTGTTCCCGACGCTGCCGATCCAGCTGCTTTCGCATCGCCTGCGGGCTTGTCCGGCACCGAGGGCAACCGCTGCGCCAAAATATCGGCGGCGCGCACCCGTGCTCCGGTATCGACCACGGCATTCTGTTCCTGCTTTTCGGTAACCACCAACACTTCTTCCAGGCGGCTCAGGTCGGCTGCGGGCTTCACCTCGATCTTCAAAAACATTTCATGTCCCGGGCTCACCTTGGTCACTGTGCCCACCGGCAGCCCCTTCGGAAAGATCTGGTCGCCTCCGCTGCTCAGCAAGACGTCTCCCGGGGCTACCTGCTCATCGCTCATCACCCGCTCCAGGATTACCTCTCCGTCAGGAGTTCCTCTCAGCACGCCTTGCAACCGAGTCTGCTCCAGCATCGCACCCACGCCGCTGGTCTGGTCGTTGATCATCAGGACCAGCGACGTCGAAGGATATACGCGCAGAACTTTTCCCACGATCCCGCCCGCCGTAATCACCGCCATATCGGTCGCAATGCCGTCGTTCGAACCTTTGTCGATGTAGATGGACCGTGACAGATCACTCCCACTCGATCCAATCACCTGCGCGGGGACGGTCTTTGCGATGACCTGCTCTTTGAACGCCAGCAACGCCTGCAACCGGTGCGCCTGTTCGGCGTCTTCGCTCAACCGGACTTGTTCCAGCCGCATCTGCTCGATTTGCTGTTTGAGCTCACGGTTTTCCGCCCTCACCCCCCGCAGAAAAAAATAGTTATGCCACAGGCTGCGGCTGCCGTTCTGTGCCCATACGAGGACGCGCTCGAAGGGGGTGATGGTATCCACCGCCCAAATCCGGATCAGACGAGTGTTCTGCGGGTCCGCGCTGCGCTTGACCTGTACTGCCAGCCCCAGCACTTGCAGAAATAACACTCCCACCAGGATGGTCAGATTGCGGTAGCGGCCAAGAACAGATTCCATAAGTCAGTGGTCGGTGGCCAGTGATCAGTGATCAGTGGCCAGTAAGAGCAAGGAGAATTTGCTGACCACTGATCACTGGCCACCGACCACTGCTTTTCTACTCGATTGAAATTTTCCGCAGCAGTTTGAAGTCGCTGAGCATTTTTCCCGTGCCTAGGACCACGCTGCACAACGGATCGTCGGCGATAGAAACCGGGAGCCCGGTTTCCTCCCGGATTCGCTTGTCCAGATTCTTCAATAGCGCTCCGCCGCCAGTCAGCACGATGCCGCGGTCGCTGATGTCCGCAGAAAGCTCCGGCGGGGTTCGCTCCAGGGCCACGCGAATCGCATTCATGATCGTCGATACGCACTCGCTCAACGCCTCGCGGATCTCGCCATCATCCACCGTAATCGTCTTTGGAACGCCCTCGATCAGGTTGCGTCCCTTAATCTCCATCGTCATCGGCTTGTCGAGTTGGTGAGCGGACCCAATTTCCATCTTGATCTGTTCGCCCGTGCGCTCGCCGATGAGTAAATTATATTTCCGTTTCAGATAATTCATGATGGCTTCGTCCATCTGATTTCCCGCCATCCGCACCGAGCGCGAGTAGACAATACCGCTCAACGAAATTACCGCGATATCGGTCGTGCCGCCGCCGATGTCGACCACCATGTTGCCGCTGGGCTCGGTGATCGGCAGTCCGGCTCCAATCGCCGCCACCATGGCTTGCTCCACCAGATGCACTTCGCTCGCCTTGGCGCGATACGCCGAGTCCATGACCGCACGCTTTTCCACCTGCGTGATCTCGGAAGGCACTCCAATCACAATTCGCGGATGCACCAGCATCTTCCGGTTGTGCGCCTTTTGTATGAAATAGTTCAACATCTTTTCGGTGACTTTGAAGTCGGCAATCACGCCGTCCTTCATGGGCTTGATGGCGACAATGTTGCCGGGCGTGCGCCCCAGCATCTCTTTCGCCTCCTTGCCCACGGCCTCCACTTCGCCGGTATTCTTGTTGATGGCGACGATGGAGGGCTCGTTCACCACAATGCCCTTGCCGCGTGCATACACCAATGTGTTGGCCGTCCCCAGATCGATCGCCAGATCGCTCGAGAACAGGCTGAATAAAGACCTGAGGTTATGGGACCGCGATGAATGAAAGCCGTTGCTTGACATGACGAAATCTTCTCTCGCTTTTACTGATTCAACCACCCTGTTTCCGGGCGAACCCGGTTCACTTCTCGAACCTATTCAATAATGATCTTCTTCTGTTGCGTATTCACCCCGCCCTCGGACGTCTGCGCCGTTACCGTGATTACGGCCTCTCCGGGCTGTAGCGGTGGGGTGAAATAATGGAATGTGCCGTCCGTCGAGATCAGCGGCACCTCCTGTCCGTTCACCATCACCCGAGCTCCGACCTGCGTCTTCCCGGTAACTTCAATGACATGTCCGTGCTGAATGAAAGGATCCAGTTCCAGGTCGATGGCTGCGCTCTGCTTGCCTTTGGAGATGACGGTGAAGCGATTCTTCTCGCTCTCCACCGATTCTTTCCCCGAAGCTTCGTACGACTGTACCACCCAGTAGTACGCGCCCTCGCCCAGACTAGTAACTGAAACGTCGGTTGTGCTCACTCTCTTATCTACCAGTGTAGAAGAAAAGTAAGGATTTCTCGATATACGAAGGCGATAACCCGCCGCGTTCGCCATCGGCGTCCAGGAAAATTCCACATCCTTCGTCCTTTCGCCCGATGTGAATATTGGCGCCATGTTCGCCGGGGAAATGGGCGTCGGCGGCCCCGTGCCCTTGGCTTTCGCCATGTGCACTTCCGCCTGCCGGAAGCTCACCTTCTCCCAATTCGCCAACTGGACCGTTTCCCCGTTACGCGTCACCTCGCCACTGCCCTTCTTCATCAAAATCTCGTGCTGATCCGTTTTGGGATCGTTGTGCACTTGCGCCGTCGATTCCGGAGACAGCGATGCTGTCGCTCCCGCCACGATCACCTGCGATTTCGAGCCCTGGGAATATGTTGCAGTCGAAAGGTCCACGGTTCCGGTACTCACCGCCACGGATACATTCGTCTGCTGCTGATCATTCGCCGAATTTTCTTCGATCACGATCAGCGAATCCTGTTTGACGGTGTAACTGGTGCCGTCGTTGAACACCACCTTCGCCATGCCTTCCGAGCCGGTCTGCACCGCGTCGCCTTTCTCCAAAGGGACGTTGTAATCCGCCGATATCCAACTACTACTGCTGGCCTTCTTGATCCGCACCGTGCCATCGAGCGCCGTAAATTGAGCCTGCTGCGCGGTAGACACGCCGCCGCCCGCAGGGGGCGCCATCCCAGCCACGCGCTCCAACATCTTGTTGGCTATCCCGTCGGCCGCCTTGATGCTGGTTTCGGTAAACTGGGGAAACGCCAGCCTCATCCCTACTAGACAAACCAGTGCCGCGCCCACGATCAGCAGCGCGACGCTGCGATACGTGACCGTTTTCCACGCAATGTGGACACCCGGTTTGCGAGTCTGCGAAGACACGTGGACCAAAAAACCTTGTCAGCCCTTATAAAGGATGCGGTAATTGCAACGTTAACATAAGCCGATGGACACCAAGAATAGGTAATCAACGGGGAACGTTACCTTCGTTTTGCAGCCGCGCCCCCCATTTGTCGTCCGCCCGGTGTATTCCTCCAATTGGCTTCCGCCATCCGCGTTCCTCTGTGGAACTCCGCGCCTCCTGCGGTTTAGATTTTGGGATTTGGGAAGCGTCGATGACAGATCCTCAGTCTTCCGCTATTCTTTTTCTCCATGCCCCGCGATGCCGCGTACTCCCCATCCGCTCGCGATCAGCAATCGTTCCCCGCTAGCGGCATGGCCATCATCTGGGCAATCGCTTTGGCGAAGTTGTTCTTCCATATCTACTTCAACAGCCGCTACGGCTACTTCCGCGACGAGTTCGACTACATCTCCTGCGGCGATCACCTGGCCTGGGGCTATGTCGACCAGCCGCCGCTGGTTCCCTTTCTGATTCACATCTGCCGCGCCGTCCTCGGAGACTCTCTTCGCAGCATCCGCTTCATCCCCGCGCTGGCATCTTCTCTTCTAGTCGTACAGACCGCCGTGCTCGCCCGCGAGTTCGGCGGACACCGCTTCGCGCTCGTGCTCAGCGCCATCACCGTCGTCATCGCGCCGCAATATCTATCGAACGGAAGCCTGCTCGGCACCAACTGCCTCGAACCGAATCTTTGGATGGGCTGCGCCTACTTCGCCATCCTCGCCATCAAGCGCGGCGGAACTGAAAAAGCCTCTCGCGATTGGCTCTGGTTCGGCGTGATCGCCGGCATCTGCCTGCAGAACAAATATTCCATCGCCCTTTTCGGCTTTGGCATGGTCGTGGGTCTTCTTCTGACCGCGCAACGCCGCGTCTTCCTCAATCCCTGGATCTGGCTCGCCGGTCTTGCCGCCTTCCTGATCTTTCTGCCGAATCTCCTGTGGAATATTCACCATCACTGGCCATTCCTTCAACTGATGCACAACATCCGCGCCGAAGGCCGTGACGTCATCCTTCCGCTGCCCCAATATTTCTTTCAGCAGACCCTGCTCGTGGATCCCCTGACCGCCCCCATCTGGGTCACGGGACTGTTCGCGCTCCTCTTCTCTTCCCGGCTCAAACCTTACCGGGCGCTTGGCTGGTGCTATCTGGTTTGCTTCACCGTCTTCTTTGTTCTTCACGGGAAGAATTACTATCTCGCACCCGTCTACCCCATGTTGCTCGCCGCAGGCGCAGTCGTCACCGAATCCGCCATCGATGGAAGGGAAAGTGATACTCCCGAAAACACTCGCCCCCGCCGCCTCTGGCTGAAGGCCGCCATCGCAATTGTGCTCCTCGCCAGCGGAGCCCACCTCGCGCCCATAACCGTGCCTATTCTTTCTCCCGACAGATTTCTTACTTACGCGCAACACCTTCCGTTCAAGCTCCCCGTCATGGAGCACCACCACGCCCGCGCCGCTCTCCCGCAGTGGTATGCCGATCAATTTGGCTGGGAAGAAATCGTCAACGAAACCGCGGTAGCCTGGGAGCGCCTGTCCCCAGACGAGCGCAAAGATGAAGCCTGCGGCATCTTTGGTCAAGATTACGGCCAGGCCGGAGCGATCGACTTTCTCGGACGCCGCTACGGTCTACCCCGCTCGCTCAGCGGCCACCAAACCTGGTTTTTGTGGGGACCGCGCGGTTATTCGGGAAACTGCATGATCGTCCTCGACGACAGCCGCCAACGCCTTGAAGAACTCTGGAATCGAGTCGAATATGTCGGCACCTCCGCCGAAAATCCCTATGCCCTCGAAAAACAAATCGACGTTTTCATCTGCCGTGGGGCAAAATTCGGCACCCTCGCCGAGCTCTGGCCCCAACTCAAACATTGGCGATAGCTACCTAGTCTTTCGTGGAAAGTTGCCGGGTTCTTCGGCAGCGGGATGGGAGTGGTCCATACTCCGGACGGCAATGACTCGGCCCCCACCAGACACCATGTTTGTGTGGGGACAGCCGCCCTTGACATCGCAACGCGGCCTCATCAACAATTTATCCGCACTGCAAAACCGTTTATCGATCGCCGGACCAAATCGCTCCACCCGTTCAGACAACTTCCTCGACGAGGTTCCTTCATCATGCTCGCAGCGCGTCTGGTCATCTTCCTGTGTCTCCCTTTCGTACTCAGTGCAGTGCTCTCCGCGCAGAAAGTCAGCGTTTCCCAGCCCACAATCTGGTCGTCGAAACCCGACGTCGCCGCCTTCGAAAAGATCGAGAACGACCGCCTCGCCGCCGGCCAGCGCTCCATCGATACATTAGTCGCCGCGAAAGGCCCGCGCACGATTGAAAACACTCTCGCTCTCTACGACGAGGCCGTCCGCCAAAATAATTCGGCCGGCTACTTCGCCTCCCTCATGGAGCAAGTTCATCCCGACGCCACCTTCCGTGATCACGCCACCGCCATGCTCACGAAAGCCAGCGCCGCCCAGACTGCAATCGCCCTGAATCACGACGTCTACGAAGCGCTCGCCGCCATCGATCTTTCGAAAGCCGACACCGCCACAAAGTATTACGTCCAGCGGCAGCTTCTCGAATTCCGTCTCGCCGGCGTTGACCAAGATGACGCCACTCGCGCCCGCCTCAAGAAATTGAACGACCAAGCCACAGAAGAGCAGTCCATGTTCGACCGCAACATTTCCGACGGAAAGAAGATGGTCGAGGCCGATGCCTCCGAACTCGACGGACTGCCGCAGGACTACATTGACCGCCACCAGCCCGATGCCGACGGAAAAATCCACCTCACCACCGATTATCCGGACGCGCTTCCCGTCTTTACCTTCGCCAAAAGCGATTCGCTCCGCCGCCGCATGGCTCTTGCCTTCAACACCCGCGCCTATCCGAAAAATCAGGAAGTCCTAACCAGCCTGATGAAGACGCGCTATGAGATCGCCACTCTGCTCGGCTATCCCTCGTGGGCCGACTACAACGCCGCCGACAAGATGATCGCCAAGGGCCACAACATCGCTGACTTCATCAGTCGAGTGAATGACGCTTCCCGTGCCTTATCGGAACGCGAATTCGACATGCTGCTCGCCGAAAAACAGAAGTCGGAACCTTCCGCCAAAGAAATTTGGGACTACGAACGCGCCTATCTCGCGGAATGGGTTCGCCGCACCAAATATGATTTCGACTCTCAGTCCGTTCGTCCCTATTTCGCCTTCATGGAAGTCAAACAAGGCATCCTCGACACCGCCGCCGACCTCTTCCACGTCAGCTTCCAGCAGGAACAGAACGTCCCCGCCTGGGATCCCGCCGTTGAAAGCTGGATCGTCATCGACAATGGCAAGCCGATCGGCCGCTTCTATCTCGACATGCACCCGCGCCCCGGCAAATACAGCCACGCCGAAATGGCGCCCGTCCTCGACGGCATCCGTGGCAAGCAACTGCCCGAAGCCATCCTCGTCTGTAACTTCCCCGTGCCCACCACCACCGATCCCGGCCTCATGGATTACGGCGACGTCGAGACTTTCTTTCACGAATTCGGCCACCTCATGCACCACATCCTCGGCGGACAACAAGAATGGGCCGGCATCACCGGCATCAGCATGGAATCCGATTTCGTCGAAGCCCCGTCGCAAATGCTCGAAGAGTGGATTCGTAGCCCGCAAGTTCTCGCGAAGTTTGCCCGCCACTACAAAACCGGCGAGCCCATTCCCGCCGAACTCGTCGCCCGCATGAACCGCGCCTCCGCCTTCGGACGCGGCGGCTGGGTCGGCCGCCAGAACTCCTACAGTGCCACCTCCTACGACATCTACAAAACCAAGCCCGCGGAAGTCGATCTCGACAAAGTTACTCTCGATGACGCCCGCCGCTACACTCTTTTCACCCCTTTGCCTGACACTCATCAGTGGGCGTCCTTCGGCCACCTCGGCGGCTACTCCTCCGCTTATTACACGTATCTCTGGGACAAAGTCATCGCTGAAGATTTCTTCCTGCAATTCGATCATCAAAACCTGCTCGCCGGCGACGCTCCCATGCGCTACCGTCGCGTCGTCCTCGAACCCGGCGGCTCGATGTCGGCCAACGATCTGGTGAAGAATTTTCTCGGCCGCCCCCAAAGCATCACCGCCCTCCAACACTGGATGGCAGAAGAGTTCGACGCAGGTGCAAGTAGCATAAAATCAGCGGGGCAGTAGCTCCAATGGAGGCGGGCGCCCCGCCCGCTGCCTGTAACCTTGAACTTTTAGAACAGCAGGTTCCTCCACTTCGCCGTCGCTGGCGGGCCGACACAGAATGACATCTGGGCTGGAGGTTCCGACATACGCCCACTTTGGAAGATCGAGGAGTTTGAGCATCATGGGAGAACATCAAGAATGAATGTGGGCTTTCGAGGGTCCTCCCCCGAGGCTGGTCGACAGCAAAACACCTACTTTGAAGCCGGCCCGACCACTCGAATTGACTTGCCGCAATCGCCCCTCCTATGATCGCGCCACCGGGCTAATTCCCGCCTGGATTTTCCGAACTGGATTTTCCGAACTGGATTTTCCGAAAATGATCGGCCAGACCATCTCGCACTACCGCATCCTTGAAAAGCTCGGCGGTGGCGGCATGGGCGTCGTCTATAAAGCCGAGGACATCACTCTCCATCGATTTGTGGCGATGAAGTTCCTGCCGGACGAGTTCGCCCGCGACCAGCACTCTCTCGTCCGTTTCCAGCGCGAAGCGCAGGCCGCGTCCGCTCTCAGTCATCCCAACATCTGCGTAATTTATGAGATTGGCCAGGACCGGATTGGCGAAGGCCAGGGTTTGTCCTTCATGGTCATGGAATATCTGGACGGCCTCACTCTGAAGCACCGCATCGCCGGCCGTCCACTCGAGCTTGAGACCGTGCTGTCGCTGGGTATCGAAATCACCGACGCACTCGACGCCGCCCATTCCCAGGGCATCATCCACCGCGACATCAAACCCGCCAACATCTTTCTGACCAAGCGCGGCCATGCCAAAATTCTGGACTTCGGCTTGGCCAAGGTCCTACCCGCCGCCGGTACTTCCAGCCACTTCGCCTCCGACCACACCCAATCTTGGACCATGGATGAGGATCTGACCAGTCCCGGCGCAACCGTCGGCACGATCTCCTACATGTCGCCCGAGCAGGCACGCGGGAAGGAACTCGATGCTCGCACGGACTTATTTTCCTTTGGGGCGGTGCTCTATGAAATGACCACCGGCGCGTTGCCCTTCCGCGGAGACACCTCCGCGGTCATCTTCAACGCAATTCTGGAACACGATCCTCCTCCCGCCATTCGCCTGAATCCAGACCTTCCGCCGCGCCTGGAAGAGATCATCAACAAGGCGTTGGAAAAAGATCGCGAACTGCGCTACCAGAGCGCGGCGGAAATTCGCGCCGATTTAAAGCGGCTCAAACGGGAGTCCGAATCCCGCCGGGGCATACAGAGCAATTCGGGGTCGGTCGCCGCCCCTGCGGATTCCGCTTCTGCAATCGCAGTTGCGGCTCCGGGTCAGCGACACGCTTCAGCCGCCGCCGCTGGCACTTCGCCATCCTCGCCTGTCACCCTTGCAGCCGCGTCGAAGAAAATCAATCGGTGGCCGCTTGGCGCGGCGGTGGTCGTGATCGTCGCAGCCATTGCCTTCTGGCACTTGCGCTCAACCCCGCGCCTCACGGAAAAAGACAGCATCGTCCTCGCCGAGTTCACCAACACCACCGGCGACCCAGTCTTCGACGGCACGCTGCGCCAGGGACTCTCTTCGCAATTGGAGCAGTCACCATTCCTCAATCTGCTCTCCGACGAGCGCATCGCGCAGACACTGACCCTGATGTCCCAGCCGAAAGACACACGGCTTACGCATGAACTGGCCCGAGAGATCTGCCAGCGCACCGCCAGCGCCGCCACCATCGAAAGCTCCATTTCCAGTCTGGGGAGCCAGTACGTCGTAGGACTGAAAGCTGTCAACTGCCGCAACGGCGACCTGCTTGCCAGCGACGAGGCCACGGCCAGCAACAAGGAACAAATCCTGAAGGCCCTTGCCGAGGTCGCTACGAAGCTGCGCCAGAAGCTGGGGGAATCCCTGGCTTCGGTGCAAAAGTATGACGCGCCACCTGAGAACGTCACCACGCCGTCATTGGAGGCGCTGCAGGCCTACAGTCTGGGCTATAAAGCACAAATGGTGAAGGACGATTATGCTGCCGCCATCCCATTGTTCCAGCGCGCTATCAGCCTCGATCCCAATTTCGCCATGGCCTATGCGCGCCTCGGATCGAGCTACGGCAACCTCGGCGAAACTGCCCGCTCCGCCGAGAACGCCCGCCAGGCCTACGAACTGCGCCAGCGGGTGAGCGAGCGCGAAAAGCTCTATATCGCTTCGCACTATGAAAACTACGTTGCAGGAGATCTTGAGGCGGCCCGCAAAACTTGCGAATTATGGGAGCAAACCTATCCTCGCGATGACATTCCCCCAGGAAGTCTGGGCGTCATCTATGGCACTCTCGGCGATTACGATAAGAGCCTCGCCGCGGCACAGCGGTCGCTGAAACTCAATCCCGCCAGTGGAATCGGCTACGCCAACCTCGCCAACAGCTATTTCGTTGTCGATCGCCTGGACGAAGCCAGGGTTACCGCGCAGGAAGCGCAAGCCCATAATCTCGATAGTCCTCTCATCCATCTCAGCCTCTACACCATCGATTTTTTGCAGCATGACGAGGCGGGCATGGAGCGTGAAGCCGCTGCGCTTATGGGCAAGCCCGGATTCGAAGATGTTCTTCTTTATAATCAATCCGACACGGCCGCCTATGCCGGACAATTTTCCAAAGCTCGCGAGTTGACGCGGCGCGCCTCGGTCTCGGCTCAGCACGCCGATGAGAAAGAAACGGCCGCCGCTTACGAGGCAGAATCCGCCGTGCGCGAAGCACTGGTCGGCAACATAGCTCCAGCCAAGCAGCAAGCGCAAGGCGCACTCGCTCTCTCCACTGGCCGCGACGTTAAAGCCATCTCAGCCATCGCTCTTGGACTCTCCGGCGAGGGCCTTCACGCCTCGCGTCTCGCCGACGAACTCGCCAAACGCTTCCCGCAGGACACCATTGTGCAGTTCGAATACCTGGCCATGATCCGCTCCGCCATCGCCTTGCAGGCCGGCAAGTCAACCAAAGCAATCGACGCCCTCGCGCCTGCTCTTCCCTACGAACTTGGTACTCCCGCGCAGGCCTTAACGTTTTCGCTCTATCCCGCATACCTGCGCGGCGAAGCCTACGTGGCGGCCCACCAAAGCAGCGCCGCAGCCGCCGAGTTTCAGAAAATTATCGACCACCCCGGCGTAGCCCAGAACGAACCCATCGCATCACTCGCGCATCTGGGCGTGGCCCGCGCCTACGCCCTCTTCGGTGATTCTGCGAAAGCCAAAACCGCCTACCAGGATTTCCTCGCTCTCTGGAAAAACGCCGACCCTGACATCCCCATGCTCAAGCAAGCAAAAACGGAATACGCCAAGCAGCAATAGCTCGTGTAGAGCCGACGCCCTCGTCCGCTGCCTTTGACTTTGACTGATCGCAGGAAATCAGCACGCAGACGACGGCGGGCCCACCCTTCACGAAAGGTGAGCCCGCAGTAATTCTTTGAGAAGATATCCAACTACATGGAATAGCCGAGTTTCTTGCCGATCCGCTATTTCCCCGGAAGGTAACTCAAATCGGGACGGAACTGGATGATCTCGGAGCTCTCTTTCTCAATGGAACGATCGAGCCGATCCACGATCGTATCCGCCTCTGCCTGCCCAAATGCCTCTTTGAGCATGTCGCGGTAAGGCTTCACGTCGGGTTTGTCCTCAAAGTCCGCCCAGTTCTTGTGGGCAAACGTCAGAACATAGGTTCCAGACGTTCCGCCGTCCACCAGTTGGTACCAGCCATAATTCACGCCCCACTTGGTCTTGATTGTGCCCTCATGAATCCGGTCGATGGCCGACCGGAAATCGGACTGTTTCCCGGGATGCACTTGAAAGGTAATGATCTCGGAGAACTTGGGCGGCGTTCCGTCTCCGTTTTCGTTGCTGATCTTCGGCATGAATTCGTAATAACGAGTAACGAGAGATTCCACGTAATTTCCCACAACCTTCTGGAACTCAGCCAGATCGGCCTCTTCGGTAATCGCTGGCTTGTCGTAGTCCGCCCAGTGCTGGTTAAAGTGGCCGACCAGGTATGTTCCCGTCTCATCCCCCGCGATTGTCTCCCAAACCAGCAATGGCACCGGATCGTTCTGTTGCTTGTGCCACGCGGCCTTCTGTTTGCGACCCGCCTCGTACTGCGGCACGTTCGTGCCCTTCACCTTCTGGAACTCGATGCTGGCCAGGTTCCCTTGCTTATCCTGGGCGGCCAGCGCACTCGCTACCAACACCATAATCCCCACAGCTGACAGCAGCTGATTACGTCTCATTATGTCCTCTTTCATTTGGCAGATTGTTGTTTCTTCCACGACCCACACCCAGCAGCGCCCACCTTCGCCTGCTCATTACGTCAATCTAGTGAAAGATGGGCCCAGGACTACTGGCTGGAAGGAAACACCGAAATCCTACACGATTTTGCACACCTACGGCGAAAAATCGGAGAACGCACGTCGCGTGTAGCGCGGGCGACCGCCCGCTGCCTCTAATCTTCACCTCGAATGCCCCTAAGTCCATCTTGTCGTTCCGACCGCAGCCGGAGCTCCAGCAACGGCGAAGTGGAGGAAACCTGCTGTTCCTTGCGCCAGCTGGATTTTCGGACGGAAAATTTGACAAGAAACTACGTGAGATTAGGAATTCACTTCGGGCACTCGGCGTCCTCGGCGGTGAACAGATTTCAATATCTCTCCCGAATGAACTCTCCAATCGAAGCGTAGGCCCTACTCAGAGTTGCTTCATCCGGCAAGAATACGATGCGGAAATGCTGCGTCCCAGGCTTCTGGCCAAATCCCGAACCGTGCACAACCATCACATGCTTCTGGCGAATCAGTTCCTTGACGAAGACTTCGTCGCTTTCAGGAATATCGACGCGCGGGAACGCGTAGAACGCGCCGCGAGGCGCAACGCAACTCACGCGCGGAGTCGCTTCACACCACTTCTGCGTCAGGTCCCGACGCGAGCGTAGCTTGCGTTGCACCTCCACCAGATGATCCTGCGGACCTTCCAGCGCCGCCTTGATCGCATACTGCTCCGGATGATTGGCGCACAACCGCGCCCGCAGCAGCCGGTGAATGCCTTCCGTATAAGCCTTCACCGCCGCCGCATCGCCAGAGACGATCCCCCAGCCGATGCGCCATCCCGGAACCAGATAATTCTTCGACATCCCGCCGAACGTAATGCAAGGGAGATCTGGTGCGACCGAAGCGAATGCAATGTGCGGCGTGTCTTCGAGTATCAGTTTGTCGTAGATCTCGTCCGAGAACACGACCAGATTATGCCGCCGCGCGATCTCGGCAACCTTCTCCAGCATCTCCCGCGAGCACAGCGAACCTGTTGGATTGTTCGGATTGATCAGCACGATGCCGCGCGTCCGCGGCGTGAGCTTGCGTTCGATGTCAGCCAGCTCGGGCTGCCACGCGTCTTCTTCATTCAGGTCGTAAGCATTGAGCGCAATCCCTAGTTTGCAAAGTACCGCCGAGTAAAGAGGATAGTCCGGACCTGGCGTAAGAAGATCCTCGCCCGGATTCACCAGCGCGGAGATACAGAGATCAACCGTCTCGCTCACGCCCGCAGTCACGAAGACATCGCGCACAGTCGTGATACCCTTGCGCACCGCCTCGCCTCGAATTGCCTCAATCGCTTCCGGAATGCCCGGAGAAGGCGCATAGCCATTCTTGCCGTCGCGCATGGCCTTGTAAGCTGCTTCGATGATGTGCGGCGGAGTCTGAAAGTCGAAATTGAGCGGATCGCCAACGTTCAGCGGCAGAACTTTGTGTCCCTGCTGGATGACTTCGTCGGCGACGCATGCTAAATCGCGGATTGCGTAGCGAACGTTATCGAGGCGATGGGCGGCGCAGATTTCACGGGCTTGGGTAAGCGGCATTGGGAAATTCTACGCCGGCAACTCGCCGCGAAGAGAAAAAACGATTGAGATGCCGCGAAATAGCGGAGCAGAATCTGGGCTCGTTGAACGCGAGCCACCGACCCCGATCGGGACTGCGATAACGAGCGAAGCCGAGCCTCATCTTCTCGGGCGAGGCTCAGTTTGGCACGAGTGCCGACAAAGGGCAGCGACAGCCCCCCCGACGGGGGGATGTCGATAAGCCTACAGCACAATAAGTAGCATTGCAATGTTATTTAGAAATCACACTACTCGCCTTCCCGGTCGATCTGTGCTTTCTGCAGCTTGTCCGAGTAATCGACATAGACCGATTTCCATTCAGTATAGAAATCGATCGCGCCAACGCCGCCCTCGCGATGACCGTTACCCGTAGCCTTCGTTCCTCCGAATGGCAAATGGACCTCTGCGCCGATCGTCGGCGCATTGATGTAAGTGATGCCAGCATACAGGTCGCGAATAGCGGCGAAGGCCTTATTCACATCCTTGGTGTAGAGCGCCGATGAGAGCCCATACTCGATTCCATTGGCGATTTCGATGCCATCTTCGAGGTCGTCGCAAGCAATGATCGACACCACAGGGCCGAAGATTTCTTCTTGCGCGATGCGCATCTTCGGATCGACGTCGGTAAACACCGTCGGCTCCATGAACCAGCCATACTGATAGTCGCCCTTGTCCAGACGATTGCCGCCGCACACCAGCTTCGCGCCTTCGTTCCGGCCGATTTCGACATAGCTGAGATCGGTCTGGAGTTGCTTCTCATTGATTGCTGGCCCCATCTCAATCGTTTCATCGAGCCCGTTCCCGACTTTCAATTTCCTGGCGCGTGACACATAACGCTCCACGAACTCGCCATAAACCCCTTTTTGCACGATGATGCGGCTGGTTGCGGTGCAACGCTGCCCCGTCGTGCCGAAGCCGCCCCACAATCCGCCCTCAATCGCGAGGTCGAGATTGGCATCGTCGAGCACGATCATGGGATTCTTGCCGCCAAGTTCGAGTGAGCAATGTTTGAAACTCTTGGCCGCGATGCCGCCCACAATGCGGCCCACAGCGGATGATCCCGTGAGCGAGATGGCGCGCACGTCCGCATGTTCAGCCAGCGGTGTACCCACGTCGGCGCCGAATCCGGCAACAATGTTGATCACGCCCTTGGGCAAGCCCGCATCCGTAAGCGCACGAACTAAATTGAAAGTGGAAAGTGGAGTGTCCTGTGCCGGCTTGATGACGCATGTATTGCCGCAGACAATCGCCGGCAGCAGCTTCCACGAGGAAATTGCCATGGGGAAATTCCATGGTGTGATCATCCCGCAGATTCCGATCGGCTGGCGGATCGCCATCGCGAACTTGTTCGGCAACTCCGATGGAACCGTCGGACCAAAGAGGCGGCGACCTTCCCCGGCATTGTAATACGCTGCGTCGATTGCCTCCTGCACATCGCCGCGAGTTTCCTTGAGCACCTTGCCCATTTCACGGGTCATCTCGCGGGCGTAGTCTTCTTTGCGGCCAATCAGAATTTCCGCGGCGCGAAAAACGATTTCAGCCCGCCGGGGGGCGGGCACCAATCGCCACTTAGTGAATGCGCGCTTCGCGGCGTCGACCGCGGCATCCACATCCGCCCTGGCGGATTTCTGAAAGATGCCGACCACATCGCGTGTGTCGGCGGGATTGCGATCTTCAAACGTTTCGCCAGTCGAGGATTCCACCCACTCGCCGTCGATAAAATTCTTAAGAGCCTTGGTAGGATTGTGGCTGAGAGTAGCCGGGGAAGCCAGTGTATCGGTTGCCATAAATGTCTCCTTATCAATGCCTGAATATTGATGCTACAGCCGGAATGGAAGGTGCGGCAAGGAGCGCTACGGGCTTCGGCCATCGGCTTTGACGATCGGGCTCCGGCTTCTGCGCCCTCACCGCCGAGCGCACCTGGCCATCGACCGCTGTCTCAATCAATCAGCGCCGAGGGGATGCGGTAATTATTCCTGGGAGAGTCTGGTCCCGGAAGTTATCCTCAACGAACGGGTTGCGCCTCAAAGCCCTACCTGGCGGGGTGGTTTGAACTGTGATAGGTTGCCCGCACGTAGTAGCCGGCCAAATTCCGAGTTGCGGCGTTACGGCAGTAAACGTCGCGAACTACCTTCGTGAAGCGCGTCTGGGTGGACGAACAGTTTACTGAGCAGGTGGAAAAGGATATGAAAAAGATCCTTCTGTGGATGATCGCCGGTCTGGCTTGTTTCTCGAACTTCACGGTTGCGGCAAACCCCGGTTCTCCAATGAAAGTAGGCATTGTCGGACTTGTGCACGGACATATCGAATTTTCCTTGAGGGGCGGCACGCTCGCACCGGCCGGCGGACTTCTGAATCGCCCTGATATTCAGGTGGTCGGCGTGGTCGAGCCTGACCAGGCGCTGTTTGACTCCTACGCACAGCGCCACCATATGTCCGCGAGCCTCCACTTCCGCAGCATTCAGGAGATGGTCTCGCAAGTTCATCCTAAAGCTGTTCTGGTTTTCACCGCTCCCAGCGACCACAGGTGGGTCGTGGAAGAGTGCGCTGCGTTGGGCGTTCACGTGATGGTGGAGAAGCCTCTGGCGATCAGTTACAAAGATGCGCTCGCGATTCAAGACGCCGCCGAGCGTGGCAAGATTCATGTACTGGTCAACCTGGAAACATCCTGGTACGCAAGCAACACCGAGACGTTCCATCTGCTGAAGCAGGGCGCTCTGGGGCCCATCGTAAAAGCGGTCTTTCGCGACGGTCATCGCGGTCCCAAGCTGCTCGGCAAATTCGGACCCGAGTTCCTCTCCTTTCTGGGCGATCCGAGGAAGAACGGTGGTGGCGCCCTCTATGATTTCGGCTGCTATGGAGCGAATCTTATGACTTGGCTGATGGATGGCGAAGCGCCCCTATCCGTTGCAGCCGTGACCAAGCAACTGCAGCCGGATCTGTATCCCAACGTAGACGATGAAGCGGAGATCATTCTCAGCTACAAGAATGCGGTTGCAATCGTTCAGGCCTCGTGGAATTGGCCTTTCGCGGTGAAGCAGATGGATGTTTATGGGCGCACCGGATATGCGAAGGCCATCGACCCAGAGCGGATCGAAGTGCGAAAGGCGAACGAGCCCGAAGGACAGATGATGAAGGAGCCGGTGCTGGCTGCTCCCTACGATGATCCGCTGCACTACATGGCTGCGGTGCTGAACGGTGAAATCCAGGAGGAAGATAGCCTATCTTCTCTGAAGAACAATGTGACCGCGTCCGAGATTCTGGATGCAGCCAGGCAGTCCGCCACGACCGGGAAGACAGTTGCTTTACCTCTTGCAAAGTAGAGCTTCGTAGGGGCTGGGCCATCAACTTGCGAGTTCAGTGACGGACAGGATCTCTCCGGTTTTCTCTTGCAGCAGGGAATTCCGGACGAGCCTCTGCTCGCTCTCGGGGTCGTGAGAGGGCAGATAAACCAGCGGTCGTTCCTTCGCGAGAGCCCTGATACGGGTCAACGTCTGGCGCGAAACCTCCACATCGGGGCTTACGCCGTCTACCTTGCCCTCCACGAGCAGACGCTGGTTATAACTGGTGTCGCCGGCAATCAGGTAAGACGGAGAACCGCACACCACCACCGAGATATGGTGAGGTGTGTGTCCCGGCGTCGGAATCACCAGCACGTCGCCGCGTTTGGTGAGAGACATACTCTGCTGGAAAGGACCAAGCGGCCGGTCCTCGAAGCGAACGGATTCAGGTTGCCACCACTTCGGCCAGCGATGCGGCAGGTACCCTTGCATTCTTCCTCCAAAGCCGCTCGCCCTTCGCAATTCCTCGCTTGCAACCCACATCTTGCTCCCCGTCAGGTGAATGAGGCCTCCGGCGTGATCGGTATGCAAGTGGGTCAGCACAACCTGCCGCACGTCTCTGGCTGCGATCCCGCGAGCTCGCAGCTGTGGGCCGATCTCTTCCTCAGGATGGACGGAAAAATTTACCGCGCGGCGGTAGAACGGGTGCCATGACGGATGATATCCCTTCTCGTGTACGCGAGAAGTTTCTCCGGTATCGACCACAATGAGCCCCTCGTCATGCTCGAGAACCCAGGCGTAAATCGGCAGCCACTCACTCCACTCTTCGTCAAACAGCATGTGCGCGATGCGAGCAGGTCCGGTGCCTCGGGACTCCATCTGCGCCCGGCGTACCTTCACCAGACCGGTGCGAATCGCATGAATTGCTGGCATGTGCGTGTCCTTTCCCTTTCGGCCACGGTAAAGGTTGTCTTGCGTGGTTAGTTAGCAGTCGCTTACCTGAGGCAAGAAACGATGGTTGCTCGTGTGAGAACCGCCCCCGGTGCGCAACGTTAGTGTAGCCCCACGACCAAACACGCACCTGTTCAAAATTGGTCGTATGCTCTTGTGCTCTTGAGATAGCCAGGACGAGCGAAAGGCGCCACACTCTCTCAATTAGCACCCTACGACCGGCCAGGTCTTCACGCTTGCCGCGAAGATTGCCATTCATTCTTCTATTTATGACTACAGTGTAACGACCATGATCGAAAGGATCTGCTTCATGAACAAAGATGGCGGCGGGCTCGTTCAAAAGTTCATGGTCTGGCGGTGATGGAGGAAGTTCAGTCGAAAGGGGAAACTGTGGTGATCACGAAGCGCGGCAAGCCGGTGGCGAAACTGGTCCCGGCAGACAAAGATACTGATGATAGATACGGGTTTTCTGCCGGTAAGGGCGCCATCATCGGCGATGTTGGCTCTCCCGCAATGAGCCTCAAAGAATGGGGCGGTCTCGGTTGATTCTGTTGGATACCCACCCCTTCCGTCCGCGTACCCCGAGGATCCCGCAGATCGAATCATTGGACCACTGGCCTGGTGCAAGGTCTCAGGTTGCTCACCGCTGATCGGCAAATCAGCAATTCGCGTGCTCTTCCCACCATCCGGTGAGAGCACGATCTCCTGATGCCGTTGAGAGATCGCCCCGCTTTCTCTTTCCGCTCGAATCTGCTTAAATCGAATTTAAGATGCAACTGTCGCTGGCGGACGAGACTCTCTAAATCGTGGTCGACATTCATTCGCACATTCTTCCCGAAGTAGACGACGGATCGAAGTCCTGGGAAACCTCCGTCGCGATGTGCCGCATGGCCGCAGCCGACGGAATCACGCATCAGGTGGCCACGCCTCATGCCAACGACCACTATCATTACGATCGCCCCTATCTTCAGGGACTGGTCGCGCATCTCCAGGGGCTTGTCGGCAATGCTCTCACTCTAAGCCTGGGATGCGACTTCCATCTTTCGTACGACAATCTGCGGGATGTGCTCGCCAATCCGGCGCGCTACGCCATTGAGGGCTCGCGCTACATGCTGGTGGAGTTGAGCAATTACAGCGTGCCGCAGCAGACCACCGATTGTTTTCTGAGGCTGGAAGATCGTGGCATCACGCCAGTGATTACGCATCCGGAGCGCAATCCGATTTTGCGTGAAAGTCCCCAGCGCGTCGTCGAATGGGCCGAGCAGGGTTGCGTCATCCAGGTGACCGGCTCCGCCCTGACCGGATTCTGGGGAGACCGCGTGCGCCGTGTGGCCCAGTGGCTGCTCGAACGCAATGCGGTCCACGTGCTGGCGACCGACGCGCACGATACCGAGAATCGTGTTCCCGTGCTATCGGCTGGTCGCGATGCGGCCGCGGAAATCTGCGGAGGAGAAGTTGCAAACGCCCTCGTCGAAGCCAATCCCAACGCCATCATCCACTCGCAGCCGCTGCCTTATTTTCCCCATCCGGTGACGTGAAGCTACCTCTAGGACGCGGGGCGGATCGCCCCCATTCAGCGACTCGTTAGCAGTTAGCCATTCGGTCGAATCTAGCGAGGGCAGCCCAGTCGCTGATTGCCAACCGCTAATTGCTAACTGGCTTTACTGCGGCCCCGTCGGATCATGGTCGGAAGACGTGGGCGCCACGGGATCGGTAGAGGGCGGGCTCACGCGGCTTCCGGGGTCAGCGCTGTGCGAAGCCGGAATCTGAGAGGAAGAAGAGACCGATGCCGCGTGGGAGACATCCGGCTCGCTCGTCATCGCGCTTTCAGGGTTGAGCAAGTGATCGTGGCTCGGCCCGAGTCCAAGGCTAATGAGCGCCCGCGAGTCGGGCACGGTTTTCGCCTGCCAGCCATGATCCGCCTGATAGCGGCGCATGGCATCTTCGCTTTCCTGATTCCATGTACCCGCCGGCTCGCCCGTCATGTAGTGTTCGCGGATGAGCGCTTCCTGGATCGCTTGCGCCCGCTCCGGGGCTATCTTTTGTTGCCCGCGGACGGTCGATTTCTGCTTGCTGTTTTTTCGCGAGCTCACATGCCTGATTTTGCTGCTGTTCGCGGCAACGGCTGGATTCGACTTCACGTGCTTGTCGGCCGCGGAATGCGGCGCAAGGTGAGTCTTCTGCTGCGAGGCTGAACTTGCTTTCGAACCGGACCTAGGCTTTGTCGTCCGCTTCCTGGTATTCGCTGTCTGCGCGCCGCTGGGCTTCTTGGCAGCAGCAGTTTCGCTTGCCGCATCAGTTACGGCGTGCGCTCGAGACGGCGAGAAACCGATGCATATCATCGCCAGCGCGCAGGCTGCGATCCAGCAGCGACTCCCGTTTCTTGAATGAGGCTTTAATCGCAACGGCTAATCCCTTAAGGCTCTCAACGACCGAGCCTGACCAGCACAGCCGGACTTAATCCAGCTCGACTCAGCTCAGCCGGACTTAGGACAGGAAGATACTCCAAAGAAAGCTGGCATTGCAATCATCTATGATGGGATGACGCAATGCCAGTTCCTGTTGGCTCGATCCAGGTTACGGAAGTGTCCCGGCCACGAAGATGGTTCCATCCTGCCGGGTTGAACCGCGCGGCCGCACCAGGAATACGACGTCCTGCCCACTCTTCAGGCCCGACGCCGCTTTCGTGAAATCCTCTTCACTGTTGACCGGTTGCTTGTTGACCTCGAGGATCACGTCGCCCCGGCCTAAGTTGATGTCCTCGGCGAACGATCCTGGCTTGACGTCCTGCACGATCACACCCTTGCCCGATGGCATGTCCAGCCGGTCCGCCATCTCGGGGGTAAGTTTGCGGACCGTGATGCCGAACTTGTCTTGCTTGGGCGTACTCTCGCCGTTGCCACCCTCGTCATCATTGAGCCGCGCCGCAAACAACTTGGAACGATCTGCAATCGTTACCGTCGTATCCTGCTTCTTGCCGTTGCGCACGAACTCTAGTTGCACCTTCGCTCCGGGTTTGCGCGACGCAATATCGGCGACCAGTTCCGATCCCTTTGTGACTTTCCTGCTATCAACGGTGATGATCGTGTCGCCGACCTTCAATCCCGCCTGATCCGCCGGACTTCCGGCTACGACGCTGGAAACCGTCACGCCCGAACCCGAGCCGTAAACCCGTGTAATGGCCGGATTCTCCACCGCGTCAAACATGATGCCGATCGAGCCACGCACCACGCGATGCTCGGGCCCGATAAGCTGGTTGTAAACCTCCGCCACGGTGTTCGAAGGAAGCGAAAAGCCCACGCCGGCGTAGGCGTTGGTCTCGCTCAAAATCGCGGTGTTGATGCCGATTACTTCTCCGTCCATATTGACCAGCGGGCCGCCGGAGTTTCCTGGATTAATGGCCGCGTCGGTTTGAATAAAGGTTTGGAACTGCCGTCCCGGCACGATATCTCGCCCTTTGGCGGAAACAATGCCCGCCGTCACCGTGCCCACCTGTCCGAACGGACTGCCGATGGCCAGAACCCAGTCGCCCACCTGCATGCTGTCGGAGTTACCCAGCTTTGCAGCAGGGACTCCGCGATCTAAGTCGATTTTAATCACGGCCAGGTCCGTCTCCTGATCTTCGCCGACCACCTTGGCGTCATGCTGTACGCCCGGCGGATCGTCCTGCAAACGCACGCGGATCCGGTCCGCTTTGTCGATGACGTGCCGGTTCGTGACGATGTAACCTTTGCCGTCGACGACCACGCCCGAACCTAAAGAGCGCTCGCGGATGGCGGCGTCACCGTTGGGTCCGCCTTGCCCGCCAAAAAAGCGATTGAAAAAGTCATCCATCCCGCCATTGCCCCCGCCGCCGTTTTCATCCTCGTCAGGATCCTGACCCTGCCCGCCGCGCCGCCGATGAGGATTCTTCACCGTCGACTCGGTATTGATGTTGACCACACTGGGTCCCAACTGCTTGGCGATCTGCGAAAACGCATTGGAGAGCTGCTTGGGAGAAGGAACCGTAAGCGGGGTCGCATCAGAAGACTTCTGTCCCTCTTTACCTTTCACTCCGTAGGAAACCACCGTGCCAATTAAAATGCCCAGCGCCAGCGTAAAGGCAATGCTCAACGAATAAACCCAGCCGCGATTCTTCCACCGCAGCCAAAATGCCCGCGAATCCATCTGTGCTTCCTCCGAGGACTATAAACGCCCCTTATTATACCCGTTTGCAAACATACGACCGCAATTCCATAGCTCTGCTGACCGGCTGCAGCGCGGATGGGCGATTACATGTCAGGTTAGACGCGTGGAACCGCTATTTCGTGCGGAGCCATTTCTTTCTAAGAAAGCTACTTGGCTTCGTAAACCGTTTTGCCGCTCACCACCGTCCGGAGCACTTTGGTGAACAGCAATTTTTCAGGCGCGACGGCAGTAATGTCGCGATCGAGCACGACAAAATCCGCCAGCATCCCCGGCGCAAGTTTGCCCTTTTCTTTCTCTTCAAACTCCGCAAACGCTGAGCCCGACGTGTAAGCCACAACGGCCTGATCCATCGTGAGCTTCTGGCTGGGGAAATATTCCTGCCTCCCGTCCTCGCTCCTGCGCGTGACCGCTGCGTATAAACCACGGAAGGGCGTTACCGGCTCGACTGGATAATCGGTTCCGAAAGCCAGTGGCACGCCCGCGTTTAGGAATGCCGCCCAGGCATAGGAGGTAGCGGCGCGCTTCGGTCCCAGCCGATCCTGCGCCCATCGCATGTCAGTGAGCAGATGGCTGGGCTGCATGGAGGCAATCGCATTCAACTCCTTGAAACGGGCAATCTGTACCGGCGTGGTGATTTGTGCATGTTCCACCCGCAAACGAAGATCGGCACCCCCGTTCGCCGTCTTTACGTTTTGCTCGCGAGCTGCTTTTTCGGCCTCGGCAAAAGCATCCAGAGCCATCTGCACTCCCTTGTCCCCGATGGCGTGGAAGCCCAACTGGAAGCCGGCCAGCACTCGCTCTCGCGCCATCTCGTTCAACTGGGCAGCCTCGTACCGTGGCAAGCCCGAGTTCTTCGGATCATCCGCATAGGGTTCGAGCAGCGCCGCCGTATGCCCCCCCAGCGAACCATCCATAAAACCTTTGAGCATTCCCGTATGCAGCCTCAAGTCGGCGCGCGGATGCGAATCGCGCTTCCTTCGTAATTCCTCAATGGATTCATCAAACGGCAGCCATTCGGAAATCCGCGCCGTCAGCTTCCCTTCTTTTTCCAGCTCCTCGTAAATCTGAAAATTCTCCCACTCCGGCGAATAATCCTGCGCGGAAGTAATGCCGTGCTCGGCTAGATCCACGAGCGCCACTTCTATACCCTGCCGCCGCATTTCGTGCGTCGGATCAGGAATCACAGTTCTCACCGCATGCTGCGCCGTTTCGCGTAGAATTCCCGTCGGCTGTCCGTTCTCATCCCGGTCAATCAGCCCGCCTTGTGGATCTTTACTGGCAGCGGTGACGCTGGCCAGCTGCAGCGCGCGGGTATTCGCCACTGCAAGATGCCCATCCACCCGATCCAGGAATACCGGATGCCCACCTGAGATTTCATCCAGGTCCCGGCGGCTGGGCAGCGACTTTCCCGGCCAAAGGGTCTCATCCCATCCGCCGCCCAGAATCCATTCGCCCGGCCTGGCCGTTTCAACCTTGGGCCGCACGCGCCGGCGGAATTCATCCAGCGTCTTCACTCCCATAAGGTCAACCCGCAACTTCTGGAGTCCGGCATTGGAAAGATGCAGGTGCGCGTCGTTAAATCCTGGCATGACGAAGCGACCGCCCAGATCGATGACTTGGGTCTGCAGACCTTTGAGTTTTTCTATGTCGGCAATCTTACCGACGGCTTGAATGCGGTCGCCACGCACCGCGATGGCCTCCTCGCGCAAAATGGCACTGGATACGGTGTTCGAAGGCACACCGGTGTAGACATTGGCGTGTACGAAAATGACATCGGCCTTCGGCTCGGGAGTCGTCGGCGTTTGATCGGGCATTGGATTTTGAGCCTGCAAGGACGCAAAACAACAGCAGATGACCACAACGAAAGCCGTGTGCCCCATCTTTCGCGTCCCTTGCGAAAGGTGGGATTCCCATACCGCGTGCAGCCTTTGTGTAGCGCAGCGCTTCAGCGCTGCAAAAAGATGCCCCCCAGGGGCTTTAGCCCCCGCCGATCTCATCATTCTCCAGAGTCCCCCGCTCCAGCCAGCGCCAGCAGGGTCAGCAGAATCCGCTTCAGCCCGAGCTCGCGTCCGTTGCTGTCAAACCATTCCTGCAACGTGTGCGCGCCACCGCCGGATCCGCCGCCGCCGATGGCAATGGCCTCTTGCCCCAGCGACAGCGGAATATTCGCGTCCGTCGACGCCCGCTGCACCTGGGCGGCATTGTTGAGCTGCGCATCGACCGCCCGAATCACATGCAGAATGCGGGACCCCGTCGCCAACTCCCCTGCCGGACGGTTCCCGATCGGGATTACTTCGCAATGTACGCCGGAGGGCCGCTTCTGCAGCGGCGACCGCATCTCGGCCGCCATCGTCTCGTCTTCCACTGCTCGATTCAGCGCCAGCCGCAGCGTCTGCTCCAGCCGCTCCATTTCCGCCATGGACGTCGATCGGATATCAACCTTCATGCTTGCCGACTCGGGAATCGAATTCACCGAGGTCCCCCCGCGAATCACTCCGATGTTGAATGTGGTCTTGGGAGTAGCTGGAACCGGTGCCGCCGTAAACACATCGATAGCCTTGGCGAGAATCACGACGGGATTAGGCGCGCCAAAATCGCTCCACGAATGTCCGCCCGGACCCCGCACGATCACCTCAAAGCGGCGGCTCCCGAGGGCCTCGGCGACAATCGTGTCCGCGCCCGCGCCATCCAGCACCACACCGTAGGCAATCGAATCCTTCCAGCGCGGCGTGGAGAAAATGTGCCGCATTCCGCGCAGGTCGCCTTCCCCTTCTTCGCCCACGTTGCCGATGAACACAAATGGCAGCGTGTGCCGCAGCCGTACCGATCGCAGCAGCGCCGCAATCGCGAGCATCGCGGTAACGCCCGCGCCGTTATCGGAAACTCCCGGCCCATACAACCGGCTACCCTGCTGCCGAATATTCAGCGGCGTGCTCGCCGGAAAAACGGTATCGATGTGCGCGCTTAGCGCTACGTAGCGTTTCCCGAATCCCGGATATGTTCCGAACACGTTGCCCACATCATCAACCCGAACATCATCCAGACCAACCTCGCGAAAGCGCTCCGCCAACCACGCCCCGCGGGCCGACTCGCCAAACGGAGGCGCCGCAATCCGCGCCATCTCCATCTGCCATTGCGTCAGTTGCGGCTCCTGCGTGCGCAGCCAGTTGAACGCCGACCGCACCTCGGGCGACGCCGCCAGCCGCGCCACATCGTGCTGCACCGTAGGCGCAACGTCCGGCAAGTCCGCACGCGGAGGAGTGGGGCTCATGGGAAGTATTGCGTCATCTTACAATAAACATCGAAAAGCGAAAACCCTAGTAAAATCGCACCTTTTCGAACATTGATGTCTGCTAACTGTGAACAGACAGCAGTCCATTCGCCGATTCTTGTTTTGCGTGCCCGTTAACAGCTACGGTTCTCCGCGCCGCTGAGACTCGCTCCCGATCAGCCGTAACGGACAGCTGATCGGACCAGAGTTTTCTTGGTGTGAATCACGACGATCTCAGACCGCGGCAGGCGGGCGACGGGCAGGTGGTTGGGGAAGCCCGTTTCAAGACGTAGCAGTCGCCGTGTACGATCTTGCCCTCATCGTCGCTTTTGGCGGTTTCAAGATCCACAGGGTTGTTGCATATCGAGCAATTGAATTCCGGCTGCGGTAAACGTGCCCCAAAAGGCCTATCGTTGACCTTCCTAAAAGGGAGCGATCCTGACTCTAGGATGGACGCCAGGTATTTTCTGTCCGTCAGCGCACACAGTCAGGAATTGACATTGCACCGTGATGCGTGCGCTGCCGTACTGCAAAATTCCTCACTGCGCAGTAGCATGATCGTCCTATGCCCCGAAAGCCACGAATAAAGACATACTCAGCCCGCCTTAAGGATTACCCCGTTACTATGTCCGGTTGGGAGAGAGAAAGTCTTGCGGCAGAAGCTCAACTCAAGGCCGAGAGGGCCGAGAGGGCCGAGCGCACGAAGAAGAAACGTCCAAAACGCCGCTAGAGATTTGCAAGGGTCGAAGCTCAATCGCCGCTCTCGTCGTGGCTTTTCCCTGGGCCCGGCGGGATGAGCGGCATGCCAAGCACAGAAACTGTGACGTTTTTGGCCGGGGAAGTCACTTTTATTTTGGTGCTTCTGCGGCGAGTCATCGTTGATTGTTATTTGGAAACAACTCATCCCGAAAGCAGCGTGCGGGATGCGAACAAAACATGGATGGAAGCCAGAACGGTGCCCGGATCGGTGCGCACGAATGGCATCAGCGTAGCTACCAGCCAAGCCGAGCCAAAGCGCCGCAAAAAGAAATAAACGGCCAGAGATGGTCATAGAAGGCGTCTTCCGATCACTCAATTTTCGACGACAGCCCTCCCCTAAGTCGTTGATTGCAGAGATCTTTGACGCAAGTTATCGGCGAGCAGTATTTTGCCAAGCCGAGA
Organism: Candidatus Sulfotelmatobacter sp.; assembly: GCA_049515395.1. GTDB lineage: Bacteria > Acidobacteriota > Terriglobia > Terriglobales > Acidobacteriaceae > Sulfotelmatobacter. The sequence continues at coordinate 46,099 of JBEKUD010000012.1, forward strand.
GCTCATCCGCCTCGCAAATGATTCATTCCAGGGATATTACAAGATTGCTCTGGACATTCTGAATCCAGCTAAACTAGGCGAGTCGGCTCTCCGCGTAACCCGATCGCCGCTCGACGCCGGCTACCAGCTTCTTCGTCGCAGGAATCTCGATCCCGTGTCTTCGAGCGCCGCGGAGTATGGGGCCCGCGATAGCATCCAGTTCGAGTGGGTTGTGCTTGTCTACATCCTTTTGCATGGAGCTGCGCATGCCTCCCGGCGCACCCGCTACCCACGAGAGCACGTTTGCTGGATTGACTTTGGCGCCCTCGGCAACAGCTACCGCGCACGCTTCCCGAACGCAAGCCTCTCCCAAGCTCCGCCACTGCGGATCCGAAAGAATTTCGCCGACAGTCTTATCCGCAGCCGTGGTGGATAGCGCGAACGGCGCCAGAAAAACCAACTTGCCCCACATCAGCGTGGGCTCGTCGTCGATGAAGCTGCAGGTAAAACCGATGTGCTGTAACTGATCGATGGTGCTCCCGAGCAGAGTTCGCCCTGCGGAAGAAACATTCAACACCGCAAAGGGAGACCGATGGACGATGTGTCCCGGGCTCACACGCTCCATTTCGCCCGCAATCGTCGCCGGAATCACATGCTCGGCTCCGTACCTGGCGCGAAGCAACGCCACATGGTCGATTCCGTTGAGCAGTGGGACAATCGCTCTGGCTGCTTCTGGACTTGTGATAGCGGTCAATGCCGGTTCCAACTGCGTAGCCTTCACCGTGAGCCAGAGCACATCAACGGCAGGAACTTCCGCAGCGACCGCAACATCGACAGCAAAATTTCCGAAAGGACTCTCCAGCCGAAGCTGCTTAGGATAGTTCTCGAGCGACTCGCGCCTCACCACCAGCGTAACGAGAACTCCCGCGTGCGCCAGGCAAGCCCCGATCAAGCTGCCTACGCCACCGGCCCCCAGAATCGCATGTCGCATCGGCTTTGAAGTCGTCTCGGGCATGGACCTAATTCTGTTTCGTTACGGTGGCCGGCAAACACTCCACCACCTCGGCATCGCTCAACGTGTGATCGCTGGCCTTGGCGCGTTGGTAGATGCGTTCCACCAGATCGTCGTTCGCCGGAATGCCGCGCCGCTCCAGCCAGAACAGCACATTCGACTTTCCGCTCATCGGACCGATGTCGATGATCTGCTCCAACCCAAACACATGCGACGGCACGCCCGAGTAAACCGTGTTCGCAAGCACGACGTCATTCTTGTGGTACGCCTTGATAATCGCGGCGGCGTGCACGCCCGTGGCCGTGCGGAATGCATCGTCGCCCACCACCGGATAATTTGCGGGAATCGGGACCCCTGTGGCGTGCGAAACCGCCTGGCAATAGTGCTTGAGGTTGGTGAGGTCCTGCTGGTCCCACGGTGCAATGCCCATCAGCTTCAGGTTCACCAGCATCTGATCGATCTGCGTATTGCCCACGCGCTCGCCCAGGCCAATCGCGCAGCCGTGAACGCAATTGGCGCCGGCGATCACCGCCGCCATGGAATTGGCAATCGCGAGGCCGCGATCGCTGTGGCCGTGCCAGTCCACTCGAATCTTTTCGCCCGACGGCTTCACCACTTCCTCGATTACAAACCGGACCAACGCCAGCGCGCCCATGGGCGTCGCATGCCCGGCCGTGTCGCAGATTACGATAGCCCGCGCGCCACAATTGATCGCCGTCGCATACAGACGCTTCACGGTTTCCGGATCGCAACGGCTCGTATCCTCGGTGACGTACATCGAATCAAGCCCGAGCGAAACCGCATACTTCACGGCCTTCTCCGTGGTCTGCAAGAGAAAGTCGTCGGACCAGCCTTCGGTAAATCTTCGAATCGGACTGGATCCGATAAAGGTCGCCGCCTCGATCGGCAGCCCGGTCTTCTGCACGATCTCCGCAATCGGACGGATATCGTTCTCATGCGTGCGGGCGGCGCAGTTGGCACGAATCTTCATCTTGTGCGTCACGATTTCTTGCGCCAGCGCCGTCACATGCTCCACCGCGCGGGGCCCGGCGCCAGGCAATCCGAGATCGAGTGAGTCGATCCCCAACGCCTCCATCAGATGAAGAATTTCAATTTTTTCCGGAATCGAAGGATCGCGCACCGAAGGCGACTGCAATCCATCTCGCAGAGTTTCGTCATTGAGCAGCACCGGCCCCGGCGGCTTGAGTCCTGGCGGATGATTCTTGTTCCAGTCGTAGATGAGATCGGAGGTGTTCATGGAAAAATCGCTGCTAGCTTCTGGCTCCTAGCCAAAGCGTAGCTTTCATCGCACCGCTGTACTCCGAAAAATGGAGGGGATACCCATCCGCGCTGGGCGAGTAACTGGAAGCTAGCAGCCAGAAGCTGGTTACTTCTCCTTCGGTGGCAGCGTCAGCCCAAACACTGAAATCATTCCCTGCCCCGCGACATTCACCTTCGCTTCCTGAGGATTGGGCAAATACAGGGTCAGGCAATGCTCGCAGCGGTAGACCTCGGCGTCGCGCCCCCAGGCTTTCTCCGCATCCCCGCAGGCTTGCTCAACAACATCAGTGGTATAGAACCAGCGTTTCAAATGGCCGCCGCAGAATTTGCCTTTCTCGTTTTTCTCGTTGCAGGCACGCTGACCGGCCTTCTTGGTTTTCACTTTATGATGCGGAAGCTGGGCAGGAGTTTGCGGATTGGAAGTCGTCATCTCGCCAGTCGCCAAAGGACTCACCCTCGTTCGCGCGGCACTACGCCGCCGGATTCGGCCCTACGTGCGCAATTGTACTCGATGCTGAAAGGCGAACCAAAGCGCGATCGAACCGCTCAAGTGGGAGCCCAAACCCTACGCCTTAGAATTCCATCTTCGGCAAGGCCTGATCGGCGCCGACGCGCCCCGTCGTAATCTCGGCTTTAAAATAATTTTCACCCTTCACCGCAGCACCCGCCATCCGCCGCAATATCGCAAGCTGTCCAACATGCGTGAGTGCATCGGCCACCGGACCTTGAAACAATTTCTTTAGGGGAGCGCCCACCGCCGCGCCGGATGCGAGAAAGTCATCGAAACTTTGCAGAGCCGCAAAGAATCTGCTCACTTCCTTTTCCCAGGGCAACGGAGTCGAGTTTTGCCACGTTTGCTTGCTTCTAGCGATGGAGAGCGCCCAATCGAAGAGGTCCCCCATGTGCGCCAGAATCTGAGCTGGCGTGCGCAATCCCTCACCACCGTGAAAGTTGGCAAACTTTTCGGGAGCGTTGCGGACAGCCTTGCCAGCGCGGTAGGCGAGCGTGGCCAGCGTATGGCGGAACAAATCGAGGCTCGAATCAGGAGGGGCGGCAGTATTCATGGAACCCAAGATACACTCGATCCGGAGGAACGAAAAGGAGGGGATACGCATGCCCAAACGTCCCACGCAGCCAAGTACCGTGAGCCGCGATAATGCCGAGCACTACCGCTGGGGCAACGATTGCGACGGCTGGCATCTGGTAAAGGATGCAAACCTGAGCGTGATCGAGGAGTTTCTTCCATCTGGCGCGAGCGAGGTCCGCCACTTCCACGAAAAGGCACAGCAGTTTTTCTACATTCTCTCGGGCGATGTGAGGATGGATGTGGAGGGACGCACCGTGTTACTCAGCGCCGGGAACGGAATTCGGGTCTTGCCTGGGCATCGGCATCAGATCAGCAATCCGTCGTCAAGGGCCGCACGATTCCTGGTGATCTCACAACCAGCAAGCCACGGCGACCGCATTCGAGAATAAGCGACGCCGCGCGATTCTTCGATCACCGCCGACACAACCGCGTCACAGCTTCTTTCCTGCAATCGCTCCTACTCCGCGAAGCGCCCCGCGCAGGCGCGCGCGCCAGCCGCGAGCGAATTGCATATCCAATAATCCTTCCATCTGGCGCGTGAAGGTCGCGCCGTATCCGTACCACCACACCTTTTTCATTGAGGGCATCAAATCCGTATCCAGATATTTCATCCTCACCATCTCTTCGAGTCCAAAACGCCCGTGGGCACGTCCTACGCCGCTCGATTTAAACCCGCCATGCGGCGCCTCGCTGATGCCGAAACAAGAAACCACATCATTGATCATCACGGTGCCCGCCTGAATGCGCCGAGCCAGCCTTTCACCACGGACATCGTCGCGCGTGCAGATGCAGGCGGCCAAACCAAACTCCGAATCATTGGCCAGCCGTACCGCTTCGTCATCGCTGTCGAATGCAGTGACCGGCAGCACCGGACCAAACGTCTCCTCGCGCATGATGCGCATCTCGTGCGTCACATCCGCCAAAACGGTGGGCTGATAAAAATTCGGGCCGCGCTCGCTCAGCCTTGAGCCGCCAGCCAAAACCCGTGCCCCGCGTGCCACAGCGTCGTCCACGTGCGCTTCTACGATCTGCAGCTGGCGCTCGTGGATCATCGGGCCCACATCAGTTTCGCGGTCGATCCCGCCTCCGACGCGCAGTTTCTTTGTCTTCTCGACGCACGCTTTCAAAAACGGTTCATACAAGGTGCGCTGCACATAGCAACGCTCGACCGACAAGCAAGTCTGCCCGGCATTCACGAACGCTCCCCAAACCGCCGCGCTCGAAGCCACGTCGACGTCGGCGTCGTCAAGAACCAGCATGGGATCTTTGCCGCCCAACTCAAGCACTACGGGAAGCAACCGCTCGGCCGCAGCCGCCGCAATCCGCTTACCGGTGCCCACGCTGCCTGTGAACACGAGCTTGTCGATGGGCGCATGGATCAATGCCGCGCCCGTTGCGCCCTCTCCCACCACCACCTGAAAAATATCTGGGGGCACGCCCGCCTCAAGCAGCAATGACTTCAGCTCCAGCCCCACCAGCGAGGTAAACTCCGAGGGCTTCAGCACGACCGCGTTTCCCGCCACCAGCGCGGCAAGGGTCTCAGTGGCGGGAATCGAAAATGGATAATTCCACGGAGAAATAATACCGATGACACCGTAGGGGTCGCGTAGAATCCGCCCTTTTTTCAGTTTGGTGGCGAGATTTCCGTGGGGGAGCGCCTCATCGCGCAGCAGGCGGTAGGCGTGCTCGATCAAAAATCGCGCCGCATCGAGGACGACCAATACTTCCGTGGTCAGCGCCTCGGCGACCGGCTTGCCGGCCTCAAGCGTGATGGCAAGGGCAATCTCTGATTTCTTTTTCTGCAGCTTCCGCTGAAACTCCCGCAGTACCGCGATTCTTCTCCGGACGCCGATCGCGGCCCAGGCTTGCTGCGCGGCCTGCGCGCGCGCCACCACCGCTCGGACTTCACTCTCGCCCACGCACTCCAACTCGCGCAGAACTTCACCGGTCGCCGGATTCACCGAAAAAATCTTCCGCACCGCAACTTGCAATTGAGTAGTCATTGCCTGCTATTTCTTAAGCCTTGGAGCTTGCTCTGTTTCATACTCCACATTCACCAGGCAGAGTCCGCCGGCCGGCGCCGTTGCTCCCGCCGCCGACCGGTCACGCGCCTCCAGGATCCGCGTCAAATCTTCAGGAGCCCAGGTTCCCTTACCCACGAGAATAAACGCCCCCACTAAGTTTCGCACCATGTGATGCAAGAATCCTGATCCCTTCACGGTGTAGACGAACTCGTCTCCCTGGCGTTCCCAACTCGAGGAAAAAATTCGCCGTACCTTGCAAGCCGCCGCGTCTTCATGTCCGCGCTCCGGATCCACGGCGGCAAACGATGTGAAATCATGCTCGCCTTCCACCCGCGCCGCCGCTCGCGAGATCGCTTCCTCGTCAACCGAATACGGATAATGCCAAACGTACCTCGCAAGAAACGGCGGGCAAATGGCGGCGCGATAAATCCGATAGCGGTAGGTCTTCCGCCTTGCGGAGTGCCGTGCATGAAAGTCGGCGGCAACCTCTTCCGCTTCCAGAACTCGAACGGACGCCGGCAAAAGATCGTTCAAAGCCCTCACAAAGTTCGCTGTCGGGACCGAAGACTCGGTGTGGAATGTCGCAACCTGCGCCAGCGCATGCACTCCTGCGTCCGTTCTTCCCGAGCCTTGCGGCAACACCTTTTCGCCGGTAATTCGTCCAATGGCTGAGGCAAGAGTTCCTTGGACCGTTAGAGTATCGGGTTGGACCTGCCAGCCAGCAAAGTCCGATCCGTCATAGGAAAGAATCAGTTTGAGATTGCGCATGCGAACTTTCGAGTCTCACAGCCGCCATGATTCATCAAAACCATCTCGCGGATTGGACTTTTTCCCGCAATCGGAGGCTTCCGATTCTCGAACCACATTGATCTGGCTAGCGCTTTAGCAGCTTCAGGCCTGCCGCAGCGCTCAAAAGGGTTCGCGTTACATCGGATATACTGGTGCGTTTAAACCGCTTGTTCCGGACGAAAAGTTACAGCTCGCCGGGTCACGTAGCTTCGCAGATCGTCGTTTTTACAGGAACCTCAGAGCCTCTGGCTGCGTACCAGCTGGTGAATAGAATTTTCATGTTAGGGAATCCGGCAACGTCGCCCTCGGACTAGTCTTTTGTCGCAAGCCATAATGAACGGAGATCAGGAGATGCCATTCGCAAGCATAGCCGCAAGTTTCCGGCGGAGCGCCATCGTTTTATTCGGGACGCTGACCCTCGCAGGTTGGGCGCAGGAACCGCCTGCCGCGCCCACTCCACAGAATACTCCGGAGGCGCGACCGCTTCCCGTGTTGAATTATTCGCAGCCCGTTTCGCATTTTCCCAATCCGCTTGGGCCCTATACCCCGCGGCAGGTGGCACCGCCGAATCTGGCCAATACGTCACGCATCGATTCTCTGATGCACGATGGCAAGTTGTACCTCTCGCTCAATGACGCGATCGCGCTCGCGCTCGAGAATAATCTTGATGTTGCCATCGCCCGTTACAACTTGAACATCGCCGACACGGATGTGCTGCGCGCGAAGGCCGGCGCTACCATTTTCGGCGTCAACGCTGGAGTGGTGCAGAACACGCCTGGCGGTGGCATTGGCGGAATTGGCGCTACTGCTGGTGCTTCTTCCGGCGGCACCAGCCTGGGAGCGGGCGGCATCGGCGCAGGCACCAACGGTTTGGTAAGTTCCACGCTTGGCGTCGGCCCCTTGATTACCAGCTTTGATCCGGTAATTACTGGGACGCTGCAGGAAGATCATGCCGAGAGCGTGTCATCCAGCTTGTTCAACGGTGTGCCGATTCTCGCGCAGAACACAGGCACGGTGAATTTCAACTACGCCCAAGGATTCAGTTGGGGTACCAATTTGCAGGTCGGCTTCAACAACAGCCGTACTACCTCCAACGTCCCCTTCAACACGTACAGCCCGCTCGTGAACTCGTCGCTCCGCCTTCAGGTGACCCAGCATTTGCTGCAAGGCTTCGGACTGCCCGCGAACACCCGCTTCATTCATATCGCCAAGAATAACCGCGAACTTACCGACGTTGCCTTTCGCTTGCAAATCATCGACTCGGTCGATCAGATTGAGAACATCTACTGGGATCTGGTCTATGCCTACGAAAACGCACGCGTGCAAAATGAATCGCTGTCCTTTGCGCAGAAAACTTTGTCGGATACCAGGAAGCAGGTCGAGATCGGCAGCCTGGCTCCCATCGAAACGGTACGCGCACAAAGCACCGTAGCCCAAGATCAGCAACTGGTGACTACGGCCCAAACCAATCTCCAGTTAGAACAACTACTGATGAAGAACGCTTTGACCCGCACTTTGAAGGATCCAGTGCTGGCCACGGCCGAGGTCATTCCCACTTCCACCATGGAAATTCCAGCGGAAGAACAGCCTGTGCCCACCGAGGACTTGATCAACGATGCGTTGCGCCATCGAGCCGAACTGGTTGAAACCCGTATCGATTTAAACAGTCGCGATTACAGTAACAAGGCAGTACGGAGCGCCCTGCTTCCAACCCTGGACCTGTTTGCCTACTATGGCGGGTCCGGACTTGGCGGCTCACAGAATCCCGCCAACCTCTGCGCGAACCAGACCCCGGATCAATTGCTGCTCGGCTTCTGTGCAGGTGTCAACCCTAATACCGGTACAACCGAGATTCCGGCTGTCTCGCCCACGAGCCTCGGTGGAACCTGGAGTCAGCTTGTGAATTCGACTGCTCCTGACAAGGGGGTTGGCCTTTCACTCAACATCCCGTTGCGTAACCGGGCGGCACAAGCGGTACAGGTTCGCTCCGAACTGGAATATCGTCAGGCCCAGATGCGCCAGCAACAGATCGAAAACCAGGTTGGCATCGAGGTTCGTAACGGGCAATATGCCGTGCAGCAGAACCGTGCCAGCGTGGACTCCGCAAAAGCTGCGCTCGACTTGGCGCGCCAATCGCTGGACGCAGAGCAGAAGAAATACCAATTCGGTACTTCGACGACCACGCTCGTCTTGCAATATCAGAGCCAATTGGCGACCGCTGAGTCCACCCTGGTAAATGCCACCGTTGCCTATGAAAAATCGCGCATCGAACTCGACCGCGCAACGGGCAACTTGCTCGATCACAACGGCATCAGCTTGGACGATGCTGCCCGCGGGCAGGTGACCCGCCTGCCCAATGTGCCCTACATCACACCGCGCAAGAACGTGCCCTCGGTGGCGCAGCCGATGCCGCAGGCGACAAATCCGCAGCCGCCGCAGTAATTAGCGTAGAAACGAAAACAGACTCGATCACGAACGGAGTCTGTTTTCGTCTCACAATTCTTTACAATCTCCAAATGTTTCTCGCGCTCCATCCCGCTAAGATGGTGTGTGCGCGGCACGACTTGCGCATCCCAAGTCCGAAAATCATATTGCCTTCCAATCTGATGCCACACCGTTCCCGTTCAAGGAGACGAACTATGTCTTTGTCTTTGCCCCGACTGATTGCCACTCCCTCGCGTCACGGAGAGTTGCTACGGACATCTTTCATGCTGTCGTGCATGCTGCTGCCGTTGTCCCTGTCCGCACAGATTGATCCGCCGGCTCCCACTCCCCAGACCGCTCCAGCTCCCGCTTTGCCGCAGGCGGTACATTTGCGGGACTACTCCAAAGCACGCTCGGTTTTTCCTCATATGCTGCAACCTTACCAGTCGCAGCAAGTGCCGCAACCGAACGTGGGCAACTCCCCGCGCATCGATTCGCTCATGCGCGACGGCAAAATTTATCTATCGATTGACGACGCTGTGGCGCTCACGCTGGAGAACAATCTTGACCTCGATATCGCGCGCTACAACCTCAACATCGCCGACACCGATTATCTTCGCGCTAAGTCTGGCGCCAACATTCTCGGGGTCAACGCCGGCATTGTGCAGAACACGCCCGGCGGAGGCGTTGGTGGCCTGGGCGGAACAGTGGGTTCCGGCACTGGTGGAACCACAGTCGCGGCCAGCGGCGTGGGAACTGGAACCAACGGACTCGTGAGTTCGACGCTGGGGATTGGCGCACCGATCACCAGCTTCGATCCGGTGCTGACCGGCACGCTGCAGCTGGACAAGGATAATGCGGAGTCCGTCAGCGTATTCAGCCCGATCCCCGTCATCGCCCAAAACACTTACACGTCAAACTTTGCCTATACCCAAGGCTTCGCATGGGGCACAGCCATCACCGCTGGATTCAACAATAGCCATCTGACCACAAACAACCCGACTAGCCTGCTGACTCCCGACCTGAGTTCAAATTTCCAATTCAAGATTACGCAAAACCTTTTGCAAGGTTTCGGTGCAGGACCCAACCTGAGATTCATCCACATCGCGAAAAACAATCGCGAGATTTCCGACGTCGCTTTCCGTCTGCAAGTCATTACCACGGTCGATCAGATCGAGAACATGTATTGGGATCTGGTCTACGCCTACGAGAACGTTCGCGTGCAGCAGGAAGCCCTTACCTATGCGCAGAAAGCTTTGGATGATTCCAGGCAGCAGGCGAAAGTCGGCACCGCGCCGCCCATTCAGGTGGTTAGCGCACAGAGCATCGTGTCCACCGATCAGCAGAACCTGATCCTGGCCCAGAACAATCTGCAACTGCAAGAGCTGCTCATGAAGAATGCGCTCAGCCGCAGTATCGACGATCCGGTGCTGGCAGAGGCCGATGTAATTCCCACCTCGACGATGCAGCTTCCCGAACAAGAGCCCGTCACTCCCACGCAGGACCTGATCAACCAGGCGCTCGATCATCGCGCCGAGTTAGTGGAGTCGCGCATCGACCTCAACTCCCGCGAACTGAGCAGTAAAGCCGTACGCAATGCCCTGCTGCCGACGCTCGATGCGTTCGCCTATTACGGCGGCTCGGGAGTTGGCGGCAATATCAATCCGCTTATTCCCGCCTGCCCATCTTCGGCCAAGTACTGCTACACGCAGAGCACAAACCCGCCACCGTTCCAAACCGCAACCTCGGTGGCCTACGGCAGTACTCTGAACCAGCTGGTCAACTCCACGGCTCCCGACAAGGGCGTGGGGCTCACGCTGAACATTCCGCTGCGCAATCGCGAAGCGCAGGCTAATCAGGTGCGTGCGGAACTGGAGGACCGGCAGGCCCAGGTGCGTCTGCACCAACTCGAGAATCAAGTGCGCATCGAAGTGCGCAACGCGCAATTTGACGTGAGACAAAACCGCGCTTCCGTGCAGGCAGCCCAGTATGCGGTCGATTTCGGCCGCCAGACTCTGGATGCGGATCAGCAGAAGCTCAGAGTCGGACTCACGACTACCACAGCGATCCTGCAGGATGCCTCCGTCCTGACCACCTCCGAGTCAAACCTGGTTTCGGCAAAAGCTGCGTATGAAAAGTCGTGCATTGAGCTCGATCGAGCTACGGGGCTGCTGCTCGCTCACTCCAACATCGACGTCAATGAAGCAACACGCGGCCAAGTCACGCATTTGCCCAACGTGCCTTATGTCGCCCCTCGCCGGGACGTCGCCCCTGGGCCGACTGCTCAGCCGCAAGCAGTGTCGCCCCAAACGCCGCCGTCGTAGTCCACGTCTACGCCGGGGCAGATACTTCGCCGTCAATTCTCTATCCGGGGCTGGACAATGTATTCTTCCTCGCGTGAGCTTGTCTGTCGTCATCATCACTTATAACGAAGAAGCCAACCTCGGCCGCACCCTGAAAAGCGTGCAGCCGCTGGTTCGCAACGGCAAAGGAGAAATCATCGTCGTCGACTCGGGCTCGACCGATCGCACGGTTGAGATTGCGAAGACATACGGCGCGAAAGTCTTCGTCGAGGAATGGAAAGGCTACGCCGGGCAAAAGAATTCGGCGATCGACAAAGCGATGGGGGATTGGATTCTAAGTTTGGACGCGGATGAGGAAATCGATCCCGAGTTGCGCGAGATACTAACAGGGCATGTTGATGACAAGCGGCCTCCGGCGAGTGCTGCCCGCGAATGGCGCCTCACGATGGAGCATGGTGCGTCGGACGCTCCGGAGTCTCTCCAGGGTGAGCCCGTCGGATTTCTTGTCCGCCGAAGAAACTATTTCCTGGGCCGTTCGATCAGGAAGGGTGGCTTCTGGCCCGATCCCAAGCTGCGACTGTTTCGTCGCGGAAGCGGCCGGTTCGAGAATCGTGCGGTGCATGAGGACGTCTGGGTCGATGGACTGACGAGACCACTTCGATATGGCGCCCTCCTCCACAACTCCTATCCCACGCTCTCCGACTATATCGATCATATGAACCGCTACTCATCCTTGGGTGCGGAGATGGTTGTGGCGAAGGGCAAAGTCCGGTTCAGCGTTATCAACATCGTGCTGCGCCCACTGGCGACCTTCGTCTACAACTATTTCTTTCGCCTCGGCTTTCTGGACGGCCGTGAAGGCCTGCTCCTGCATCTCTACCACGCAGTCTATGTCTCCTGGAAATACGCCAAGGCGTGGGAACTAAGCCGCAAGCAGCACACCCAACAAATGCCCTTCTGAGCGGAGTAAAAAATCGTAAACGCGAACTTCTCATGCAGCCGAAGGATCCCTCGAATCTCAGGCGCGGAATCGGGAGCGTCAGCAGAGCTCTCACTTCGCCGAAGGTTCGGAGCGGCGCCACCGCTGGGAAAGCGCGTTAAAGCCAGCGTTGCGGCCAATTGCAGGGGTCCTTCGACTTCGCGACTGCTTCCGGTCAGCGAAGCCGTCACTCCGCTCCGGATGACAATCTCTCGAAACTGGCCGGGGGTTCACAAGCAAGGATCCGGACCGACCGGTCGTTTGGTCGGGACATGTCGCCTTGCCCGTGGGCCCGCGCTTCCCTATCATCACAAGAGAACACTGGGGTTCGTATGGAACAAAAGCAGTCTCAGCCGCAGCTTGCCGAGAGTCCCATCGCCGACGTTTTCGAGAACCGCCATCCCTCGGCAGCCGAGAAGGATTGGGCTGAGAAAACTCTCGCGCCCACCATCGAGAAAGCTCCCGAGCATCCGATCGGTGCGCCCACCGGAGTGAATGTTGACGAGCACGGGCACGCCCGCTTCACCACGATTTCGGGCGTTCCCCTTCGCCGCCTTTACACGCAAGCGGATCTCCCCGAAAACTGGAGTGAAGAAAAATATCTCGGCTATCCCGGCCAGGCTCCTTACACCCGCGGCATTCACGCCACCGGTTATCGCGGAAAGTTGTTCACCATGCGCCAGTTTTCCGGCTTCGCTTCGCCCGAAGAGACCAACCAGCGCTACAAATATTTGCTGGAGCATGGCGGCGGCGGACTTTCCGTAGCATTCGATTTACCCACGCTGATGGGTTACGACTCCGACCATCCGGCGAGCGAGGGTGAAGTGGGCAAGTGCGGCGTCGCCATCGACTCGCTCGAAGACATGGAAATTCTCTTTGGGGGCATCGACCTGGAAAAAACGACCGTATCGATGACCATCAATTCGCCCGCGTCGGTGTTGTGGGCCATGTATCTGGTGGTTGCGGAGAAACAAGGCGCGGACTGGAAAAAGATTTCCGGCACGATTCAAAACGACATTCTCAAGGAATACATCGCGCAAAAGGAATATATCTATCCTCCGGCGCCTTCGATGCGGCTGGTGATCGACACGTTTGAGTTCGGCTCGAAGTTCACGCCGCGCTTCAACACCATTTCGATCAGCGGATATCACATTCGCGAAGCCGGATCGACCGCGCTGCAGGAACTCGCGTTTACCTTGTACGACGGCGTGGAGTACGTGGAGTGGGCCCGACGGCGCGGGCTCGATGTGGATGATTTCGGCCCGCGGCTGAGCTTTTTCTTCAACGCGCACAACGATTTCTTCGAAGAGATTGCCAAATACCGGGCGGCTCGCAAGATTTGGGCTCAAGTCATGAAAGAGCGCTTCGGCGCAAAAAACGCGCGCACCTGGCTGATGCGATTTCACACCCAGACGGCCGGAGTTTCGCTGCCCGCGCAGCAGCCCATGAACAACATCGCGCGCGTAGCGGTACAAGCTTTAGCTGCGGTACTGGGAGGAACGCAGTCGTTGCACTGCGACTCCTATGACGAAGCGTTGGCGTTGCCCACCGAAGAGGCGGCGCGGATCGCACTGCGCACGCAGCAGATCATCGCTTATGAATCGGGTGTTACGCAGACGGTCGATCCGCTGGGTGGATCGTACTTCCTGGAAGCCTTAACTCTTGAGGTGGAAAAGGGCGCGTTTGACTACTTCGGCAAGCTGGATGCGATGGGCGGAATGGTGAAGGCAATCGAACGAGGCTATCCGCAGAAAGAAATTGCGGAAGCCTCTTATCAGTATCAGCGGGCGGCCGAAGCGAAGGAGAAAGTGATCGTAGGGGTTAACGAATTTGTGGTCGAAGGAGCATCGCCGCACATTCTCTACATTGACGAAAGCGTTGCGCGGCAGCAGTCGGCGAAATTGAAAGCGCTTCGCGCCCGGCGATCGAACGACGACGTCGAGCGTTGCCTCGATGCCCTGAAAAAAGCTGCGGCTCAGGAACCCAGAGCCGGCGCGAATGGAAGTATTTCTCCTGCGAATACAATGCCGCATATCGTGGACGCGGTCCGCGCCTATGCCACCGTCGGCGAAATTTGCGAGGCCATACGCGAAGTGTACGGAACTTATACCGAGGTGAGCATCACGTAGAAAAGGCGGCCGCTCGGGAACGGCAGCTTCGATCGGAAAGACGGCGCCGATTCCAAGCCGGAACTTGTCAAAAGACTGTGGCGCCATCGGCCACAATGCTCCCCAGCTTCCGATTATGATTGCGGTCGCAGTCACAACCTCAAATGAAAAACGGGAAACAAGCCATCGCGAGATGCTGGCCACGAATCGCGCCCTGTCCGGGAAAATAGACGTGTTGGGAAACCGGCTCGACCCGCACGACTCCACCATCCAGGATCTGATCGAAGTGATCCAGGAGCTGATGACACCCGACGACCCGCCGCGCAAGCGCATCGGGCTTCAGCTTCCCACGGGTAAGGCTAAGGGGCAATTGCGCACCACCGTCTCGCCAGGATCTAAAGATCACCCCACTTTTCCAATGCCAGCAAACTAACCTTGCCAGAGTTCGCAGTGGAGGTGCGGCGTTTGGATTCGTTTTCTATTCGCCTTAAGCTGAAAATGTGTTAAGGATAATCCATGCGAAAAGCAATCAATCATCTCAAGAAGTCCGACCCCGTGATGCGCGCAATTATCGAGCGCATCGGGCCCTGCCAAATGCAGTTCGGGCCGCCCGAGTTTCACAGCTTGGCGGAGGCCATCGTCTACCAGCAACTGAACGGCAAGGCTGCCGTAACAATTTTCAAACGCTTCGCGGCGCTGGCCGGCGAACCGCTCACACCCGAGGGAATACTCAAACTAAGCGATGAACAAATGCGCAGCGCGGGGCTGTCGAAACAGAAATCCGGCTATCTGAAAGATCTCGCTACAAAAACGGCCGCAGGTCTCCTGGATTTTAAACGCCTATCGGAACTCTCCGACGCAGAAGTGATCGAGCATTTGACCCAGGTGAAAGGTATTGGCGTTTGGACGGCGCAGATGTTTCTCATGTTTACACTGAAACGCGAGAATGTGCTACCGACCGGCGATTTCGGCGTGCGCATGGCGATATACAAGCACTATCTCGAAGTACAGAGGGCCAAAGCGGCGCAGAAGTCTTCCGCCGGAAAGAAGCTTCCAAAGGTCAAGCAGGGCCGCAAGCCGAAGATCAAGCTTCCGACGCCAGAGGAGATGGAAAAGATTGCAGAGCGCTGGGAACCTTACCGTAGCGTGGCGTGCTGGTACCTGTGGCAAAGCATAGATACAAAAACGCTTTGATTGGATGGGGTGGGTGGAGTTCCCGCTGTGCTTCACGGCGGGCTCTGTGGTTAAATGAATGGCGATGGCCGAGTTGAAGATTCGCGTGCTGGTGGCAAAGCCGGGCCTCGATGGGCACGACCGCGGCGCCAAGGTAATTGCGCGCGCCTTGCGTGACGCCGGCATGGAGGTGATTTACACCGGCTTGCGCCAGACCCCGGAGATGATTGTGAGCGCCGCACTGCAGGAAGATGTGCAGGTGATCGGGCTCTCGATTCTTTCAGGCGCGCACAATGCGATCGTCCCCCGCGTGATGGATTTGCTGAATCAGAACAAGATGGATGACGTGCTGGTGCTGGTGGGCGGTATAATTCCCGACCAGGATATCGCTGCCCTCAAGCAACTTGGCGTGGCCGCCATCTTCCAGCCGGGCACAGCGATGGACGACATCGTGAAGTTCATCCGCGGGAATGTGAAGGGCGCGGGTGTGCCGGCTGCCGGCTGAGAGTAATTGGGCAATCGAGTTCCTCTTACAATCGGGTTTTCTTAAATGAAACCGCCCGATCACCCGATT
Source organism: Candidatus Sulfotelmatobacter sp. (assembly GCA_049515395.1). Classification (GTDB taxonomy): domain Bacteria; phylum Acidobacteriota; class Terriglobia; order Terriglobales; family Acidobacteriaceae; genus Sulfotelmatobacter. Next base: position 61,832 of record JBEKUD010000012.1, read on the forward strand.
GCCAAAATATCGAATCCCCCAAAATGGCAACTCCAAGTTCAACCAGCATCCGGCAGCAGCTTGAGAGAACTGTTGGCCCCGCGCCGTGGTATTGGAAAACATTTCCGGCATTTCATTCCGCATCCAGGCAGCGTTTTGTTTGGACGCATCATGGCGAGGAAGGCCCGGTTGGTTATGTCATCTCGCTGGCTCTCGAACAGGAGCCGGAAAGGCCTCGGCTGGCGCTGAATACGTACTGCAGGCCCTTCGTGGTGTCGCCGGAGTGTGTTGGGATCTGGTGTCCGGAAGGCCGCAACATTCGTTTGGCCGGTTTTCATCCCGCCCAAATGCAAGCTTTCGACCTTGCCGAGGTTGCCGGTTGGTTCAAGCAGTCTTCCGATCGCATGTACGCCAAAACCCCGCCGGTCGCGGACTTCGAACTGCCTCTCAATCTGGGTCCGGGGATGCACAACGTGGAAATACCGCCGCAACTGGCGGCTATCGATGAACTGATCGTGCCCACCAGCTACAAGGCAACTTCCAGCGACGATCCGGCATTCGCTTTGTTGGTGCTGTATCTCCAAGCGGGGCTGGTAGAAGTTCTTCCGCAGAAATGGTTCACCGCTGCACAGTATCAGGTCGGCAAACAGTGGATTTCGCGCGCGGCCCGCGATCGCGAATCGCATCGAATTTTTGGGGAATGCTTTGGCGCGGGAATTTTTCTGCTGGAAGAAGATGGCTGCAGGTTGGCGGAGTGGATAGAGAGACGGTCGTAGGTTTTTCGGTCTGGTTTCTGGGTTTAGGTCTTAGGTCCTGTCTTGCTACTAAATCATGCACGAAAACCGAATGGCCGATCCCCGGAAACCTACGATCTAACAATCTTTTCCTTGCTATGCCCGAATCCCATTTTCATCTCGACAAGCTCGACGGCGCATGGCGATTACGTTTGCGCTCTGAGGATGGGACGAATCGGTTAACCCAGGCGTGCGTGCGGTCTTTGGCCGCGGCGATCGGCGAACTCGAACACCATGGCCAGGCGCTGATCATCACCGGGAATGCAAAATTTTTTTCCGCCGGTGCCGACCTCAACGAAATTGCGGCCCTCAACGGTCCGGCAGCGTATGAATTCTCTAGAATGGGCCAGTCGCTCATGCAATCCATTGAACACTTTCCTGCGCCGGTTTATGCCGCCATCTCCGGATACTGCATGGGCGGAGGCTTGGATTTGGCTCTGGCGTGCCACCGCCGTCTCGCTTCGCGTCACGCATTGTTTGGCCATCGCGGCGCAGCCCTGGGATTGATCACCGGTTGGGGTGGAACGCAACGACTTCCGCGGCTTGTAGGCAAAAGCATCGCTCTTCAAATGTTTGTCGTGGCGGGAACAATCACGGCGCGACATGGCGTGGCGATCGGAATGATTGATGAGGTGGTAGGGGAGGATCCCGTGGCCGAGGCTTTGCATCGCATCCGGCTTCGACGTCCGTAATGTAACCATCGTGGGGGGAATGCCTTCGAAATGCGGCAGGCTCATTGCGCCGTGCTGATGGAGTGTTATACCGTAAACAGTCCGCTTTCTTTATCCATAATCCATATCCATATCCATGGCCGATCGCAGCGAAATCTCCGCCGTCCCCTCGTCCCAGGCCGCCTCCATCCTGACAACCAAGATTGATCCCACGTCGGCGCGGTTCGAGGCCAACATGCGGTTCCTCGCGGATTTGATGTCCCAGGTACGCAACGAGGGCGAGAAGATTTGCGAAGGTGGCGGCGCTAAGGCTATTGAAAATCAGCATGCCAAGGGACGCCTCACCGCGCGCGAACGCATTGAATTGCTGATCGATTCCGGAACTTTGTTCGAATTGGGAGTCTACGCGGCCCACGGTATGTACGAAGAGTGGGGCGGAGCCGCTGCTGCCGGAGTCATCACCGCTATCGCGCGAGTTCAAACACGCATGGTGATGATCATCGCGAACGACGCTACCGTAAAGGCGGGCGCGTTCTTTCCCATGACGTCAAAGAAAGTGATTCGCGCTCAGAACATAGCCATCGAGAACCGAATCCCCACCATCTATTTGGTGGATTCAGCGGGCGTTTTTCTGCCGCTGCAGGAAGATGTTTTTCCCGACACCGACGACTTCGGCCGCGTCTTCCGCAACAACGCTGTCATGTCCGCTCTCGGCATTCCGCAGATCGCGGCCATCATGGGTATGTGCGTGGCCGGTGGCGGATACCTTCCCGTAATGTGCGATCACGTTTTGATGACGGACGGCAGCGGATTGTTTCTTGCCGGGCCTGCGCTGGTGCAGGCGGCAATCGGACAAAAAGTCTCCGCCGAAGATTTGGGCGGAGCGGCCATGCACGCCAGCATCAGCGGCACCGTTGATTTCCGCGAGCCCGATGATCCTGCCTGTCTCGCCCGCATTCGCTCCATCGTCGAAAAATGGGGATATCGGCGGCAATCCCCCTGGGACCGGAAAAAGCCGGTAGAGCCGGCTCTCGCCGCCGAAGAGATTTACGGTATTTACGATTCATCTCCCGCACGTCCTTATGACATGAAGGAGATTCTTGCGCGTGTGCTCGATGGCAGCCGCCTCGACGAATACAAGCCGGAATATGGCAAGACGATCACCTGCGGCTACGGCCGCATCGGCGGATTCGCCGTGGGCATTGTCGCCAACCAGAAGATGCACGTTCACCAAACCGACCACGAAGGCCACAAGCGCATTGAATTCGGCGGCGTCATCTATACCGAATCGGCCGAGAAGGCCGCGCGCTTCGTCATGGATTGCAACCAAAATCTGATTCCTCTGGTTTTCTTTCACGACGTGAACGGCTTCATGGTGGGCCGCGACGCAGAGTGGAGCGGAATCATCAAAGCTGGCGCAAAGATGGTAAACGCGGTGTCGAATTCCGTTGTCCCGAAGATCACTGTCATCGTGGGGGGATCATTCGGCGCTGGCCACTATGCGATGTGCGGGAAAGCATTCGACCCTCGCTTTGTGTTTGCGTGGCCAACCGCGCGCTATGCCGTAATGAGCGGCGATTCCGCGGCGGGAACGTTAGTCGAAATCAAAATGAAACAACTGGAGCGTGGCGGCAAGAAGTTGACCGAGGAAGAAAAGAAAGAGCTGTACGAATCGGTAAAGCGCACCTACGACGAGCAAACCGATCCGCGCTACGGTGCAGCCCGGTTATGGATCGACAAGATCATCGATCCCATCGAGACGCGCGATGCCATTACCCAGGCTCTCGAAGCTGCGGCGCTGAATCCCGACGTGGCGGAATTCAAGGTGGGCGTGCTGCAAACATAAAACTAAGTCATTGAGCGATCGAGTGATTGAGCCATTGCTCCTCCTCGGCAGCTAGCCCTGTTAGCAATCGCGCAATGGCTCAATTGCCCGATGGCTCAATATGTCCGACTCCGTCAAGCTGATCGAATGTCCGCGCGATGCCTGGCAAGGGCTGAAGGGAAAGATTCCGGCCGACATCAAGTGCGCATACCTGCAGGCCTTGATCAGCGCCGGATTCAAGCACATCGATGCAGTTTCATTCGTCTTGCCCCAAGCCGTGCCGCAGATGGCGGACTCGGAAGAAGTGTTAAAGGAACTCGATCCATCCGACGACGTGGAGATCATCGGCATCGTGGTCAACGAAAAGGGCGCGCAGCGGGCCGTCGACACGCAGGCCGTACACACCTTAGGATTTCCCTACTCGATCTCGGAAACATTTTTGCGAAAGAATCAGAATCAGTCTGCCGAAGAGGCACTCGAAGAACTGGAACGAATCCAGAAAAAAGCTGAGGATGCTTCGCTCAACGTGGTGGTCTACATTTCAATGGCGTTTGGCAATCCATATGGCGATCTGTCGAACGTGGATGAAGTGATCGAAGCTATTTCGTTGATGGAAGTCGACAACCTGCGAATGATTTCCCTGGCGGATACAGTTGGCATGGCCACTCCTGAACAGATCACTGAACTCGTGGGCGCTGTGATGGCGAAGTACGATTATCTCGAGATCGGGGTACACCTGCACAGCCGTCCCGAGCAAGCCGCGGCAAAGGTTCTCGCCGCCTACGACGCAGGCTGTCGCCGCTTTGATTCCGCGATCGGCGGCCTCGGAGGCTGCCCGTTCGCGCAAGATGCGCTGGTCGGCAATATCGCGACCGAAAAAGTGATTGCAGCCTTGAAGCAGCGTGGCGCCCAATTGCCTCCGTTGAAGCCGCTGGACGCCCTGCTGCGAGCCACCTCCGAAATCGGAGCGAGATACACGAATTCCATCAACGACGAATACGCTGTCTGAATATGAACTACAAAACGATTCAACTCACCTACGACTCTGGCATCGCCGCGATCACGCTGAACCGCCCGGACAAGCGCAATGCCATCAGCTTTGACTTGATGGACGATCTGCTGCGCGCTTTGATGGAAGTGGAGACCTCCGATGCGTTGGTGCTGATCGTGACGGGCGCCGGAGCGGCTTTCTGCTCCGGCATGGACTTGGAAAATCTGAAGGCGTTAATCGGCCGGTCTGCGGAACAAAATCTCAAAGATTCTGAAACCATGGTCCGGCTGTTTCGTTCGCTTTACGAATTTCCCAAGGTTACGATTGCAGCCGTGAATGGCGCGGCCATCGCCGGCGGCACCGGGCTCGCGTTGCTCTGCGACTTCACTCTCGCCGTGCCCGAAGCGAAGTTCGGCTACACCGAAGTGCGCATCGGCTTTGTGCCGGCGATCGTTTCTACGTTCCTGCTTCGCCAGGTCGGTGAAAAGCAGGCACGCGACCTTTTGCTGACGGGAAGAATCTTCGGCGCGGAGGAGGCGTTGGGCATGGGGTTAATCAGCGAAATCATAGCGCCCGAGAATCTGATGGCGCGAGCCCGGGAATTGGCCGTGGTGTTGCTGCAGAACAGTCCGGCTTCATTACGAGCGACAAAGAAACTGCTGAGCGATCACGCCCGCGCCGAACTGGATGTGCAAGTTGGATCAGCGGTGCGCGAAAATGCCGCGATCCGAACCACCGCAGACTTCCGCGAAGGCATTGCCTCATTTCTCGAAAAACGCAAGCCGGTGTGGAGCGGGAGATGAATTCGCATCCCTCACAGGCGGTCAATGAAACCCGGCTGCGCGTGCGTTACGCGGAGACCGATCAGATGGGCGTGGTCTACCATTCCAACCACTTCATCTGGTTCGAAGTAGGACGGGTCGAGCTGTTGCGGCAGCTGGGATTTTCCTATCGGGACATGGAGAAGACCGATGGCCGCTTTATCGCTGTGGTCGAAGCGAAGTGCCGCTATCGCGCGCCGGTTCGTTATGACGAAGAGGTTCTGGTACGCACGGAATTGTTGAACGTGCGTGATTCGGTGATTCATTTCGGTTATGAACTGCGGCGCAGCGACGATGGCGTTTTACTGGCGGAAGGCGAAACTACGCATATCGTCACGGATGCCGACATGAAAGCCGCGGTACTGCCAAAACAATATCTGGATGCGTTTCGCGCGGCCGTAGGAAAATTGCAAGCCCATTCTGGAGAAACTGCAAAGTGAGACGGGAAACTTCTTGAACGCACTCCACATCAACGGTAACGATCTCACTCTCGAAGCAGTCCGCGAAGTCGCGGTAGATCGTCGACCCGTGCTGCTTCTCGCTGCCGCGCGCGAAGCCGTAGATCGGGCGCGGGCTGTCGTGGATGAGATCGTCTCCAGCAACAAATTGGCGTATGCGGTCACTACCGGCGTGGGCAAGCTGAGTGATGTGCGCATTGTCGGAGAGCAGATTCGCGAACTGCAAGTCAACTTGCTGCGCTCGCACGCCGTCGGCGTAGGCAATCCGCTTCCGGTAGCGGAGACGCGCGCCATGATGCTTCTGCGCGCCAATTCTCTGGCGAAAGGCTATTCCGGAGCGCGCGCGATTGTCATCGATACGCTGTGCGAAATGCTCAACCGCGGCGTTACGCCCTATGTGCCGTCGCAAGGCAGCGTGGGCGCGAGCGGGGACCTTGCGCCCCTCGCACATCTTGCATTGGCTCTTATCGGCGAAGGCGAATGCGTCGACGCAACCGGCGCACGCATCCCCAGCGGGGACGCGTTGAAGAGGGCGCAGATCAAAGCTTTGATCCTCGAAGCCAAGGAATCCATCTCCCTAATCAACGGGACGCAAGGCATGTTGGCCGTGGGCACGCTGGCGCTGCTGGATGCGGAAACGCTGGTCGACACGGCCGACGTTTTAGGCGGCCTCAGCTGCGATGCGCTGAAAGGCACCGATACTGCTTTCGATGAACGCATTCACAGCGCGCGCCCCCACAGGGGACAAATGAGGACGGCGGCGAATCTGCGCAAGATGCTCGAAGGCAGCCAAATTCGCGAATCCCACCGGCAATGCGGCCGCGTGCAGGACGCCTATTCCGTACGCTGCATCCCCCAGGTGCACGGCGCGGTGCGGGACACGCTGGCGCACTGCCGCCAAGTGTTTGAGATCGAAGCGAACTCAGCGGTGGATAATCCTCTGGTTTTCATCACGGATGTGGAGAATTCCCAAGGGGACGTAATCTCCGGTGGAAATTTTCATGGCGAGCCTCTCGCCTTTGCTTTGGATTTTCTTGCGGTTGCGCTAAGCGCACTGGCTGGCATCAGCGAGCGCCGGATCGAGCGCCTGGTGAATCCTGCGCTCAGCGAGGGTCTGCCGCCGTTCCTGGCGCACGGCGCGGGCTTAAATTCCGGTTTCATGATGCCGCAGGTCACGGCGGCGGCGCTCGTGAGCGAGAACAAAGTGCTGGCTCACCCAGCATCTGTCGATTCGATTACCACCTCTGGCAACAAGGAAGATTATGTTTCCATGGGCATGACGGCGGCGAACAAACTGAAGCGCATCGTACATAACACGCGCAACGTGCTTGCTATCGAAGCCATGGCCGTGGCCCAGGCGATCGATTTTCTCGCACCGCTTAAAACGTCGAAGAGTGGACAAGCAGCGCATGCGGCGATCCGGTCCGTCTGCCCGACCATGGAGAAAGACCGCGTGATGTATAAAGACTTTGAGCGGCTTGCCGAGTTGATTGCCAGCGGGAAGGTGGCGAAGGTCCTGCTGTAGGTTAAAAGAAAACTCCGGGCTTCGCCCGGCGGACAGCCGGGACGGCTGTCCCCACAGAAGCAATTGCATCTACCTAGCCTTCGCAGCGCTGCCATCCAATCCTAGTTCTGCAGCGATCCCGTGCAGCGCTTCAATGCAAAAGGTGATGTGTTGATCCAGGTCCACTCCCAAAGCGGCGGCGCCCTTGACGATGTCGTCTCGATTCACTTTGCGGGCGAAGGCTTTGTCTTTCATTCTTTTTCGCACTGACTTCGCATCTACCTCGGCTAACGATTTTCCCGGCTTGATCAGAGCAACCGCCGTGATAAATCCCGCGAGTTCGTCGCAAGCGAACAGAGCTTTTTCCATGGTCGAGTCACGCGTAACTCTGGTGTATTCGGCATGCGACATAATTGCCCGGCGGATTACTTCAGGCCATCCGCGCTCCTTCAGAATTTCGTTGCCCTTGTAGGGATGATCTTCAAGACTGGGATATCTTTCGTAATCGAAATCGTGAATGAGTCCAACGATCCCCCAGAGATCTTCTTCAGGTACCCCAAGCTCCCGCGCTTGTGGGCCCGAGCCATCGGCAAATTTTCGGGAACAAGCGCGCATGCAAGCCTCCACCGCCAGCGCGTGCTTGCGCAAACTTTCCGATTGAGTGAACTCAGTTAGTAACCCCCACGCGGACGCGCGATCCATCATTGTTTTCGCTCTATTCTCTGCGGGATTTCGCCGCTTCGTTCGGGTTTTCACCGGCCAGGTCGATGACTGCATTCATTTTAACCTTGACATCCACAGGCCTTGTACCGCAGATTGGCACTGCAGTCGGAACCTCTTCCCCCATAGTTAGGTTCCAAGGAGTAGCCCGCTCTGGCACTCCCACAACCCGATGGCCACGACTCTTGCCCCAGTAGACTCTCGGGAGGTCGTCCGTTGCGATCACTGCTTGTTGGTTCAGTTCCGTACGGTCAATAATAATTGCCGACGCTGCCACTCGTCCCTGGACGAGGAACCCGAGCCCGAGCCGGTGGTGATGACGCCACCGGTGATGATGCCCATGCCCGGAATGGGGCGTGGACACCTGAACCTGGCGACCTCCATCCGCTCACTGCGCCTGCGCAGCGGCTTGAGCCAGCGCCAACTGGCGGGACGCATGTCCGTGCCGCGGACCTACGTTTCTAAAATCGAAAACGAAAAAGCCACGCCTACTCTGTCTTCGCTGGAGCGGCTGGCGCGAGCCCTGGAGGTGACCGTGCCGGAACTGCTGAGTGGTGGAGAAAAAAATCGTCAGGACGAAATCAGCGAACTGATCAAAGACCAGTTCATTGCGGAGATCCTGCCCTTTGTTTCCCAACTGAATGGGATGCAGATGTCGAGCATCCTGACGCAAGTGCGGGATTTGACGGTGCGGCCACGGAGGACTGCATAGGCGCTTGACCCCTTCGGCTGCGCTCCGGGTCACGCCCGCAAATCGCCTCAATTTTATCCGGGCAACCAGCCAACTCAGTGCCGGGACCAAATTTTGGTCCCGGCTTTTTTGCTTCCGGCGCTGACTGAATCCGAATCCGATCGACCGACATCCTATGCATCATGAATCTGGAAGAGTCCGGAAACGTTTTCTCCCCGTTATCTGCACCTCTGAATCATTCTGACGGAAACACTTGGGGAGATGAAACTTCGCAGGTTGCGGCTCCCGCAATGAATGCAGGCGGCGACCATGGATTGCTCGATGCCTATTCCCGCGCGGTCACAGGCGCCGTAGAGCGCGTCAGCCCCGCGGTAGTGAATATCGAGGTGCATCAATCCGCAGGCCGAACCCGCTCGGGTGAGCCGCGCGAACGGCGTGGTGGAGGTTCGGGTTTCGTATTCACTCCCGATGGCCTGATTCTCACCAACAGCCACGTCGTGCATGACGCGCGCCGGATCGAGGTCACGGTGGCCGACGGCCGCAGCATGCCGGCAACCGCCATCGGCGACGATCCCGCCAGCGACCTGGCTGTGGTTCGTGTGGACGAGCCCGGTCTCGCCGCCGCTGCC